>SYMT01000318.1 GCA_005805375.1 Actinomycetota bacterium | reverse complement strand
GCGCGGCTTGCCCAGATAGTTCATGAAAACGTACGGATGCAGGTCCGGCGTGATGGAACTGCAGAACGCGCCGCCCCGCTTTGCGGGCCGTACCTCCGCATCAATCCACTGGTGGGCAAAGAACTCCTCAACGAGGGTGCGGGCCTGCGGCGAAAAGCTCTCAAATGCGCGCAGCACCAGTTCCCGTGCCTCGTCAAACGGCACCGACGCCTCCGCTTCCCCCAGGGGGGCGTAGCGATCGTAGTGGGTCAGCCGGTCCAACCCAAGGATTTTGCGCTTCAACTGGTAGTACTCGGCAACCACGTCAAAGTTTGCCCCGCAGACCTCGAGCAGCGTCTCCACCACTTCGGGCGCCAGTTCGTTGTTCTGATGCCGTCGTTGCTCGGGGTAATCGTAGCCGCGCAGACGATCCTGGGTCGCCTTGTCCAAAACAAGGGTGTTGTAAAGGAAGGTGAGCACATGGGCGTGCTGCTGCAGCGTTTCGGTGACCGCCTCGGACGCCGCCCGGCGCAGTTCGCGATCCGGTTCGTACAGCAGCGTGAGCGCCTGGCTCTGGTTCAATTCGCGCACCTCGCCGGCGTGACGCACACGGAACACCATCCGCGAGGTCACCTCGGAGAAGAGTCGCTGGGTTGCCACGGACCCGGTGATCGCCATCTCGGCGACGATCTTCTCTTCCGCTTCGTCAAGGTTATGTCGCGCAATTTCGCGTTCGTGCTCGAGGTAATGACGGAACGGCTGGAGTTCCGGCGCCTCGATCAGCCGGACGAAAACCTCTTCGGGCATCTTGCCGACTTCGAGATCGAAGAAGATGAGGTGGCGGGAGACAGCCGTGCTCTGTTCCTGCAGGCGCTGCAACAGCGCCCCGCGCGCCGGGTCACTCGTGTCCGCACTGAAGCGCAGCACAGCATAGGCCGGAGGCGGGGTCCGCTCTACCTGAATGGCCTCCATCTCATCCAGTGCGCATCGTAACAAATCAGCCGTACAATCCGGGCTCGCGATGCGGCCTCGATACTTCGCCTCAAACTCCTGCGCGCGCTCCAGCGCGCGTGCGGGAATGGTGACGAGGGCCGGATCTTCCGGACCGGTGAACAGATCGGACAGGTCCCATGCGGGAACGGACGAGTCTGACGACATGCAAGCTTTCCGGGCGACGTTCGCACTGGCGATCTTTCCAATTCCGGGAGGGGATCGTGCCGGCGCTGGGGAATTCTTAGCCGAACCTGCGCGTCGCGTACGCATTCGGTCTGTGCAGTTTACCTTCTCAACACCTGCTGTGACACGCCCCACTTCCCCGCTCGACCCGGAAATCCGCATCCTCCTGGAACGGGTCAGTACCGCCACCCTTGCCACCCAACTGTTCAAGCGCGGGTTTCGCACGCGCTTCTTGACCGGGGTGCTCCCGCTGCGGCCCGATAAGAAACTGGTCGGCGTGGCCCGCACCCTGCGGTATGTGCCCATGCGCGAAGACCTGGACCACATGGGAGTGTTCGTCAATCCGGAAATGCCCCAGCGCAAGGCCGTGGAACTCGTTGGGCCTGGCGAAGTACTGGTCATTGACGCCCGCGGGGATCGCACGGCGGGCACGATCGGCAACATTCTCGCCACGCGGATCCTGCAACGCGGCGCCGCGGGCATCGTCAGCGACGGTCCGTTCCGAGATATGGAAGGAATCCGCCAGCTCGATTTTCCGACCTATTGCGCCGGTCCGCACGCCAACACGAACCTCTGTGCTCACCACCCGGTGGATGTGGACGTCACGGTCGGCTGCGGCGGCGTCCTGGTGGAAGTCGGCGATGTGCTCGTCGGTGATAGCGATGGGGTCATCGTTCTGCCGCGCGCCATCGCCGCCGAAGTGGCGCGTGATGCGGCAGAGCAGGAGGTAGCCGAACGTTTCGTCCTGGAGAAGATCCAGGCGGGAAGCAGCATCGTTGGGGTCTACCCGATGAACGAGGCTACGGCCGAGGAATACCGGGCGTGGCGCATCAAGCAGGGAGCTAGATAGCGCCCCCCTGCCGGCGCTATCCGCTGTTCAGCGCCTCCCACTCCACCGGAAACTCGACCTCTTCCTCGATTACCGCCACCACGTACACATCATCCCCTCCGGCTGCCACCATGTAGAACACTCGATAGGTGGGCTCTACCCAGAACGAGCGGCAGCCGGGAAAGCGGGAATCGTAAGCAATAGGGTACATCCGCGGCATCTGCTGGAGGTATTCCAGGCGACGCATGACGCCGTCCCGGATGCTGGCCGGGAGCAGGTCGCGCAAGTGAGCCGCCTGTTCGGACCAGAGCGCTTCCGCCATCAGGGTTCCTTTCGCGTGAGCAGGGTAATACCGGCCAGTGCCAGGCCCGGCTCGGGACCGGCGGCCGACAGCACCAGCCGGCGCACGACTTTCTCCGGGTGTGGATTGCGCCATCGAGTCAGGCGCAGCCCCAGCGGCGTCCCTTCCGGCGAACGTCCCTGCCACACCCGAGGAGCCTCCAGGGCGGGCGTGTCGGAGTTCCAGGCGCCGGTAGTTTCGCCGAGGCGGAGCGGTGCCTCGGCGCTGCTTCCGTCGGCATATTCAGCCCGCACCTGGGCCACCGGAGTGCCGGGGGGGCCCGACCACACGGCCGCATTCAACAGCGCGACTTCCACAAAAGGACGATCGAGTTCCAGGGTCGCTGCCGGCACCGCACCACGCGGAGACCCAGGTCCACCCACCACCAGCAGGCGGTCCTCCGGAATCCGAAATCGGATCCCGCTCCACTCCTGCTCGCCTCGCGGCGCCTTCGTCAGATCCCACCCGGCGCCCAGCCCAAGCCAATCTGCTCGGGATACCCACGCAACCGGAGGCAGTTCCAGCATCACCTGCTGTGCCGCGCCGCGCTCCGATCCCCGCAGCGCCTCGGTGAAGACCGCTCCCGGATCATAAGGCAGGTCCTCCGGCGCCTCCTCCCTACCGGACCAGGCATACTCTGCAGCCAGCACGAACGCCGCAAACTGGCGCAGTTCCGACCGAAGAGCTTTTTCATCCGGAAAGTACCCGGCCCAGGTGGTCTGGAGCAGTCCTTCGGCGCCGGCCTTCGCCGCTGCTCGCGCGAACCCGGCAATGTTGCGCGGATCGTGCCAGGTCGCGGCGATGGTCGGGATCAGCGAACGCGCAAACACGTCCAGGCTCGGATACTGCTCGTCGGCGCCATAATGCCAGTCCACCACAGTGACCCCCCTGGGAAGTCCGGCGCGCCGTTTCGCTGCCTCGCTCGCGCTCGGAGCGTGGGCTGCGTCCAATGCTTCGCCTCGTGCGAGAAACATGTCGCCCCAGACCTGGGTACGGATCCCCTGCCCGGTCAGCCATTTCTCCAGCTCCCGCAGGTTCTCCAGCACCAACTCGGTGGTGGAACTGCGCCCGCAGCGCGGGCAATCGGGACGCGGGAAGCGTCCTCGCAGAGTCACTTCGTCGTGACCGAGATGCACCGTCCTCGCGCCGAACACGCGAATCGCTTCAGCTACGATTTCCCGGAACACGGCCTGCGCCTTGGGGTTGCGCACGCAGTAGGCGTAGGGGGTGGCGGGGTCTTCACAGAGATCGCGGTTCTCTCCGTTGCGGAACAGCCACTCTGCGTGTCCCGGGCCGTTCAGCAGCGGGATTGCCTCCATGTAATGCGCACGAGCGGCGGCCACCAATCCCTTCAGGTCCGCCACGGAGATGGAGTTCTGGGCTGCAATCTTCGGCTGTGCCTCCCACTTCGCGGCCTCGCACTGAATCACAGCGTGGTTCAGCTTGAAACGAGAGAAGACCCGGGAGAGCAGCGTGTTCTGGAAGCGCACTCCCGAGGCGCTGGGAAAGAAGTGAGCGCCCCGGAAGGCCAGGGTGGGCCAGTCCCGGATGGTCGCACAACGCGCCCGGAAGCCTCCGCTTACCGGTCGGAGCAACTGACGCAGTGTCTGGAGGCCGTAGAAGGCGCCGGCGCCGCTGGCGCCGCGGACCTCAATGCCCGGAGGCGTTACCGTCAGGCGATAGCCTTCCCGAGACTGCAACCACTGCCCGTCTCGGTCCATCAGGCTGCTCGGATTGCCGAGGTGCAGGCGGACTGCCGGCCCCTTCGCCGTGACGAAGGTCCCCGGCGGCGCCGGCTGCCCGAGCGCTTCAGCAAGCAATTCCCGTGCCTCGTCCATCAACTGCCGATCGGCCGCCGGCGCAGAGAGTTCCCAGCCCAGTGTCGCATCGCCGGCAAACTCCCCCTTACCTGCCTCCACCTGCTTCGGCCGTGGAATGATCCCATTCAAGGCACGTGGCGTTGGCGCCGCCGTTGCCGCCGTCACCCCCCGCGGTCGGAACGCGGCCGGCTCCGTCGCCGGTTCGGTCGGGGCCGCGCCTGGGGTCAGAGTGAGGAGGAGTTCGAAGCGCACCGGCTCTCCACGACGAATCGGGCGGGTCGGCGAACCCAAACCGCACCAGAAGATGGGTGCCGCCTTCGCCCAGTCTTGCCGATCGCGCCGGGCATCGAAGAACCGCACCGGCTGTGCCGAGGTAGCCTCCACCCGCAGGCGGCCGATCCGGCTTTCGAACTCCAGCACCTGGAAGTCCGGAGCCAGATCGTTGGCAGACTGGTCGGTGCTACGGGGGTAAGCGGCAACGACACCGGAGGTCTCCCCGCGTCGGGTCACTGCGCGGTACGGCTGTCCGGTCAGCAAATTGGCATTGAAGTAGCCCGCGCAGAACTCGATCTCTGCCGGCGCCTCTTGCAAGAGCTCCCCCTCGAAGCGATACCGGAATCGGCGGGCATCCAGCGCTTCCAGTGTGTAGGACACTCGAAATGCCGGGTTCGCCGCGTCCGCTCGCACCGAGGTGGGTGAACGGCTCTCCACCCGGGCAGTCTGCGCTCGCTGATCGTAGAGCAGCCCGGACCACCCCGGCTTCACCACGTAGAGCGTGGATTGCCGAATGATGGGCACTCCGTTCCAGCTCAGGGTGACGCCGCGCGGTCCCTGAAACGCTGCGGCCCAGGGCGATGCGGAGTCAGTGGATTGCGCCGCAGCGGAACAGGCCAGCGACATCACGGTAAGGAGAACGCCCACACGGGCAGCGGTGCGGGGGAGGAGGGGCGAAGTGTCCATACTGATTGCAAACCTATCCCCACCGCGACTCGGGAGGATCGAAGACAAACCCGTGGAAGAAACGGCGCCGGTCGGGACACAACGCCTGGTAGAACTCCCTGGGATACCCCCAGTGCTCCTGGGACGCCACCATCCAGGGATGCTCATACGCATAGTAAAGCATTTTGCGGACGCCGTCGGTGCGGGTCCAGGGTCCCGATGAGTGCCACAGAGCATTGTGGAAGAGGATCGCCGACCCGGCGGGGGCGCAAACCTGCTGCGCGCCGGGGAACAACTCGGTCCGCTGCAGGTCCGCCGGGTCCGGACCGAGCGGCGCCCGATGACTTCCCGGAATGACGCAGAGGTTCCCCTGACCCGGCGCCGTCATGTCTGTCAGGTAGTATCCGATCTTCAGCTGGAGGAGCGGAATGGGGCAACCCAGACCCCGGTAGCCATTGTCGTGCCCATCAATGTGCCAGCCCATCGGACGCCCGACCGGCCCGAACTCCACAATCGCATCCGAGGCATGATGATGCGGCTTCTCGTTGAGCAGGCCATAAACGTACGGGAGGATGGGCGGCCAGTCCAGCAGTTCAAGAAAGGCCGGATCATCTCCCAAAATGTAGAAAATGCGGGTGTTCGCCCCGCGCACGTGGGTCATTCCCGTGCACGGGATTCCGGCTGCCTGGTGCTCCCGGCGCCGGGCCACGGCCGTTTCGGCCACCTCCAGCAGGTGGGCGACGTGGGCGGAATCCAGAAAGCGTTCCAGGACCAGATAGCCCTGGGTCTCGAAAAAGAAGCGTTCGGCCTGGGTGGGCATGCGGAGATTGTACCTCAAATGTTCCCAAATCGCAGGCTCGACGCGCGCATCGTCGGGTGCCAGCGGGCACCGCCGGCAGCGTGGCCCTTCCACTCCGCATTGAAGACGATCCGGAGTCTGAAACGGGGATGCCGGAAGGGATTCACACCATCCACCGCCAAAGAACATCCCGTTCCACAACGGCGGGAGGATCTGGATGCGCGTGACAATTCTGGGATCGGGCACTTCGACAGGTGTGCCGGAGTATCGGTGTGAGTGCGATACCTGTCAGTGCGCCCGGCGGCCCGGTTCCCACAACTACCGGACCCGCCCCTCCATGCATCTGGAGGTGGAGGGTTTGCACCTGCAATTCGACACGGGCCCGAATTTCCTGGACCAGATTGATCGGTGCCGGATTCACCAAATTGACGCAGTGGTGTACACCCACGCGCACTCCGACCACGTGGCGGGCACCAATGACCTGGTGATGCCCTGCCGGAAGCAGCAGTGCGACATGCCGGTCTATGGACCTGCCCACACGCTGGACGCGCTGCAACGCAGCTTCGATTATCTGTTCACTAAGGAAACGTTTGCCGGAGGGGGCGTGGCCCACCTGGTGCCGCATACTGTGGAGGGTCCGTTCACCATTCGCGAGGTACCGCTCACACCGATCCCCGTGGATCATGGCGCCGTGGTCACCGTCGGGTACCGGATTGGGCCGTTCGGCTATGTGCCGGATGTGAAACGGTTCGACACCGGCAGTGTGGACCTGCTCAAGGGAGTAGAAGTGCTCGTCCTGGATGCGCTGAGCTTCAATCCGAAGCACCCCACCCACTTTGCCGTAAGCGAAGCACTGGACGTGATTGCCGAAGTGGCTCCCCGGCAGGCCTATCTAACGCACATGATGCACCGCATTGACCACTATCGTTTTCCGGAGCAATGCGCCGACCAGGGGCTGACACTGCCCGAAAACGTCGCGCTGTCCTACGACGGACTGGTCTTCGAACTGTGAAAGAGTCTCCATCCGACCGCCCCGCGGCGTCCACCCTGTCCTCTGCGCTCCTGGTTGCGGTAGTGATGGGGCTCGGATACATCGGCATTTACCTTTGCCGCAAGAACCTGTCCGTGGCCACACCCATGCTCATCGAAGCAGGGCTGGCGCCGGACAAGGCCACCGCGGGCCTCATCGCAAGCTGGGCAAACGTCGCCTACATGACCGGGAAGCTGGCCAGCGGGCCGATCGTGGATCGCTGGGGCGGCCGTTCCGGCTACCTCGGGTCACTCTGTGGCGTAGCGCTGTTCGGCGCGCTCGGCGCGTTCGTGCCGGGCTTCTGGGCGCTGGCGGTGGTCTATTCGCTGAACCGCCTCACCGGGGCCGCCGGCTGGACCGCCATGATGAAACTGACCTCCACCTGGTTTCCGCCCCGACAGCTCGGCACCGCGATCGCGGGCCTCAGTCTGAGCTACATCCTGGGCGGGATAGCGGCTACTTACCTGGCGGGTTGGGTGGTCACCTGGAGTCACGACTGGCGCATGGTGATGGGGTTTCCTTCCGTCCTCCTGCTGGGGCTGATTCTGGTGGCGTTTGCCTTCGTGCGCCAGGGACCGCTGAACGAACGCCCGGCGGATGAGGCGGACGCTCCGGGTCCTGCGACCGCGGGGCTCGCACCGCTTCCCTCACAGTCGTTTGCTGCACGCGTGTCGCGCCTTCTGCGGCGGCCGCAGTATGTCACCATCCTGGTCCTCAGCTTCACACTGACACTGCTGCGGGATGGGTTGGGCCAATGGAATGTGGACTTTCTGAAATCCATCCAGCCGGGCACGGCCGATCTCGCCGCGGCAGCGTTCGGATCGGTGTGGTTTGATATCGCGGGCTTCATTCCGATCGTCTTGATGGGGATCCTCTGGGATCGGCTGCGTCCCGAAGCGCGGCGGTGGGTCATCACCGGGATCCTGGCGCTGCTGACCCTCACGCTGGCGGCGCTCACTACCGTCAGCAAGGCGAATCCGGCGCTCGCGCTGCCCCTGTTGTTCTCCACCGGTCTCCTGCTGTACGCGCCCTACAGCGTGCTCGCCGGGGTGGTCTCGGTCGAGAGCGGCGGTACCGAAATGGCGGGGACCGCCACCGGGCTGGCCGACGCCGTGGGGTACGCAGCCGCCATCCTCGCCGGCTGGGCGTTCGGCAAGGTGCTAGACACGGGCGGCTACCCGCTTGCTTTCCAAATCCTTGCGGGGCTCACGCTCATCTCCACCGCTGCCGCCGCGATCGGGCTGCGCAGCCGCCCGTTGGTGGAGGCGTAATGTGCTCGCTGGCCCTGCACTGCCGCAGCGATGCACGTCAGCAGGCAATTTTCCCGACGCGCTCCGAATGGGGCTTGCTGCCGGCGGCCCGCTTGCTTACGCGCGCGGCTCGGGTACGCGGTTCGGGAGGCGCACAGGATGGGGCTTGCTGCCAGCAGCCCGCTTGCTTACGCGCGCGGCTCGGGTACGCATGTTGCCTACTGACGTAAGGGTGGGGGCCCCGGCGCCTTGAGCCCGCACCCTGAACGTTCATGGGTCGCTGAGGCGCGGGCCGACCTCCGCAGCGAGGGCCTGCGCCGCTTCTTGCTGGGATGGTGTCGCCGCGAGGACCTGCGCACGGCGGCCTACGCCCTGGGACGCTTCACGCCCGCCGGCACCGCCGTGATGGACCGTTATCAGGTGGTACAGGTGCCCTCCGGGGTGGCCTGGACCGGGGCCGTCCTGGCCGTCGCGCTCGCCACCCCCTCCCTGACCCGCTGGTTCCCTCGCCTCGGCGCGTTGCCGCGCACCCCGTGGGTCGGCGCCGCCTGCCTGCACCCTCTGCCGTGGGTCGCAGGGGTCCGCGCCGCCCTCACCCCCTACGTCGTCGCCCACGAGTTTGCCCACCTGATCTGGCCTCGCCTCGACCACGACCTCCGCCACGCCTTCCCTGCGATACTCCAGGCATTGGAAAGGGACGACCCCACGCTGACCGCCCACCTGGACGACATCCTCGCCCACTCCAAGGACCCACGCTCTCCGGACGAATGCCACGTCCGCCTCCTGGAACGCTACGAGTACGGTCGCCGGGGACTACCAGCGGCGCTGGAGCCGTACTATGCGGGGTGGGTGGAGATTTAGTTGTTGACGGCGGCGCCGCGGCGTTCAGGGTTCAGGGTTCAGGGGTCTGCCCGCCCACCGCGCTCGTTCCCGGCGCCCGCTCCAGTTCCGCCTGCACGGCGGCGGCAATCCGGCGAAGATGCAATTGATACCCACCGGAGCCATAGGATTGAGAGAGAGTACACGAGGAACTGCTCCGCGTCGCTCTCCGAAAGCATCAGCCTGTCGCCCGAGACCTGCGCCTGCAGACGTCGAAAAAACGACTGGAACCCCCCTCGCCCTCGAACATCTTTGGACAGCCACTCCACGTCACTGCTCTGAAGGGGGACCGCAAGGGTCGGCGCATCCTTCACAACCGGTATCGGAAACTCCCGGGCCTGTTCTCGCTTGCCCCCGGAACGTTCGAGGTACGCCCGCAAGAGTAACTCCCCACCGGAATCGGGTGGTGGGATAGACACTGCCACGTGCAGGCGATGCCGATGGCGAGGTACGGAGAAGCTTACCTCCGACACCGTTCTCTCGTTTCCGCCGGGCGTGGTGAGGGTAAGCACTTGCTTGAAGACCACGGCGCACTCGTGCGGCTCTCTTCTCCACGATGTCACCACCTCAATGGCGGCAAAGTTCTCATCTCCGGCATCAGCAGGTCGTGACGCGAGCCAGGCGGGTAGGTTCAATGCCTCCACCAGCCCGAACAAGCTGGCAGCACCCGTCCGCTGGTCAATGCTCGATCCCTGGCAGGGAATGAGGTACTCGAGAATGGGCATGGCAGTCTACGCGCGCAAGGAAGCGGGGTTGCATCCCCTCACGGTACCAACTGCTGGTACGAGGCGGGAAGCCACCGGGCTTTCCGGGAGGGGTAAGACAGAGTCGAAGCTGAGAAATCGAGCGGAAACAGCCCCGACTCCGCAGAGTTGCCCTGCTGATCGGCGACCCCGACAGTGGGTTGGGAATCAAGCAGAATCCCCAGGAGGCGGTCCAACCATCCGTATTCGGCTCCAGCCCGGGCATACAGCAAATCAAGGGCTGCCCTCGCCACCGGATGGTCGAGGTGCCTGAGCACGTACGCATAGCAGCAGATGGGAGCTTCGTACTCGCTCCGATACCCGGCCTCCACCGGGCGCTCGAACAACTCGACTGCCCGTTCGGCCACCTCCGACACCACAGTGTCGTTATGTTGGGCCAGGCGCAGCAGGTCGCGAACCGGCTCCAGCTCGGAGATGCGCAGGTGCAGCCAGCCGGGCATGCTGGCGAGATAGAAAGGAAGCCGTGCTTCCGGGCCTTCAATCCTGTCCCGTAGCTGGTGAAACCCAGGCAGCCCGGAAGAAGCGATGGATCGTTGAGGTTGGGTACGGATGAACTGACAGATCGTGAACGTACTCACCACCGCTGCCCCATTTGCTGACCACTCGAAGTGTGATGATGCTGCCGATGCGCTCCACACCCACGATGACACCTGAGTGAGTGAGGGATCGATTCCTGCCACTCTGCTCATAGTATAGTACCACATCGCCGGGCAATGCATTGGATTGTCTGATTTCGCGGTACCCATCGTCCTGCAGGATCAGTTCGACGGCAACCTCGCTGTGAATCGCAGTGCGCCGGGACGCGAATGTCATGCCGTGGCAGTTGTAGAGCGCAGACGGTCCGGTTCTCACCAGGGAGTGGAGCACGGGCAAACGGTGGCCCTCCCGCAGCAGACCCTCCGCGTTGTCCCGCTCGTGAGGGAGAAACTCACGGTCCTGACGGTTTTCGATCTCATTTCCCAATCAGGTTTCCAGGCTGAGCCTGATATGCCCATCCAATTCCCTCCGCACCGCTGATGCCTCCCGTGTCTCGTACTCCGGTGCCGGTTCGTTGTGAGGCAGCAGATCTCCTACCGACCGGAACAGCCGCGAAGGAAGCGCCGGATGGGAGCTACAAGCGGGGGCCCTACTCCCTGCCCCCAGGCGAGAGGTCCAGAGACGGCAGTTCTGCCTGTTTGCCGGGGGTGACCTCAGCTTCGGTCTCCGTAATCCTCTCCGAGGAGAGTCGGGAGACCGCCACGGCACCCCGTTTCACCTGGGGCGGACGGTAGCGCACCTGGATCCGGTACTGTCCGGCAGGAATGCTCGGGAAGCGGGCCAAACCGACGTCCGTCAGGAGTGCTTCGTACCAACGCACCGGCCCAAGTAACGCGCCGCGTACGTCTCGCAGGCCAACCACTACGAAGCCCTCGGTCACGGGCCGGCCTCTGGAGCGCACCCGGACGGCCAACGAACCCGTCGTCGCAGGTTGCGGTGGGTCGGGCGCGCGGGTGAATGGCCCGACCGCGGCGGGGGGCGGCAGCACCCGATCCAGCGCCGGGAGACCCACATCGCGCAGGCGGAAGCGGAACCAGGGCTCGGGCTGTGCCCGTTCGGTGTAGTCCCACACGACCGTGAGTGTCGCGACCTCCTCAGGCGGGAGCGGCGAAAGCGACCACACGATGACCGGTCGCTGCGTGTACCTACCGAAACCGGCGTTGTCCAGGGAGACATGCGCATCCACAACTCGGCCGGTCCGATCCACAAGTCTCGGGCGGGGGAAGATCGGTCCGGCGGGGCTGTCCGGCGATGGCTGGATCGCGCCGGTCGGAAAGCCTAGCTCCATCCGGTAGATGTACGATACCGGCGCACCGTTCCCAGGCGCCGGGCGCGGTGGGGCGGCCGCCTCGTCCCTGTCCGGACCGCGTTCCCGGCTCAAGCGGATCGCCACCGGCCCCTCTTTCCGGATGAGCGGTTGCTCCGAGGTGGGACAGAGCATTTCGAGATGCACCTGCCGTACGATACGGTAGCGCAGTACCTCTCCTTCCACCCACGTGAGGCGGCGGGCCAGCGGGTGCTGCGCGCCGAAACTCAGGTTGGCCCGCCAGCGTGAGAGAGCTCCCGCCGGCGGCCCGAGGGCCCCCGCTTCCGCAGCGCTACTTCCCGGCACGAGCAGGGTGCCCCGATCATCCTCCGCCGCCAGCGCGCGGATCCCGGCCAGGTAAATGCTCTGCTCCTTCGTGAGCGGCGCCCCCAAGCGCACGGAAATGCTGCGCCGCCCCACGGGACCACAACCCTCACGGAAGATCTGCTGCCGCGTGGAGTCGGCGGCGATGTGCCCGACATTGAGGCGTACGCCATCCAGCTCCACCCGAGCTGCGCCCGCGTCCAGCTCCGGTCCGGTAGCTTCCGCACCGGGAGTGCCGGCGTGCCGGCGGAGCGGCGGCAAGCGGAGGACTTCGCCGGCCCGCGCCTGGATCTCCATTCCGCTGCCGCTCCAGAATCCCGGCCCCACGCCGGCTGGAGATACGCCTTCGGGGAAAGCGGGCTCCAATGCCGGCACGCTGAAGACGCGGTACACCCGATAGCGGCCGGGGCGGACGCCCTCCAGACGCACCACGCCGGTGCGATCTACGGGCAGCCAGGTCCAGTGCGCGGGACTCCAATCCTCCCCCTCGGGGACGGCGAGACCAACACGCACCCGTCCCTCGGCGACGTTCAACCCCGGCGCCTCCACTCCAAACGTCAGCTGCGCGCCCTGTGGGTCGCGCCACTCCGACGGCAGATCGTCGGGCGGTTCCGCGGTCTGCTCGGAGAGTAGCACAGGGCGAGGCACCACCGGCAGGGACCGATCCACCAACGGCAGCGGGATGTCATCCAGCCTGAAGGGGAACAGCAGCCGCGGCACCGTCGCCTGCGCTGCCGACCGGATCAGGCGCGTGGGCTGGAACGGCACGAACTGGTAGTGCAACTCGAGCACGGCTCCGGGCTGCTGTCCGTTTGGATCGCGCCAGGCAGTGGCCATATGGCTGCGATGCAGTCTGCCCAGAGCATCTCCGAGAGCGACGTTGTGACCAAGGGCGCCGAGGGCATCCTCTGGGGTTCCCGGCAGGCGCGTACGCAGCACCACCGACAGCCCAACCCGCAGGCCACGCTCCATCCCGACGGGCGGTTTCGACAGTTGCCCGGACTGAGAGACCCGAATCGCCTGCACACCAAACGCCGAGAAGGGGACTCCGGACGCGCGCGCCGCCTCCGGAATCTCCACCCCCTCCTGGCTGTTGTCCCGCACCTGCGACACGTAGATTTCCCCCCGCACGCGACGAAACTTCGTCGCAGGTGCGGGCGGCAGCGGAAGCGTCACGGTGGCAAGCATTTCGTCCGGGTACTGCGGCGCAAGAGTGTTGGACCGGGACGTCCCCCACCCATCGGAGAGCCAGACCCGGCCCAGGTCGTCCTCAGCCGTGATGCTCTCAAAGCCCACCACCTTTCGTCCGTTCGCCTCGGGCCACTCCCCCCGCAGCATCAGGCGCACGCTCGGACTCCCCAATGCCGGTGTCTGCCCTTGCGGGAACAATTCCGGAAAGGACTGGGTGATCGAAATGGATCCCGCCCAGAGCCGCAGCCCCTCCTTCTCAAACAGACCCATCCGCGTTGGGGGTCGCATGTACCACGGGAGTTCCGCCCCATCCGGAACGACTTTCAGCAGGTACCCCCCTTGCCGCCACTCCACCACCACCCGAAACCGCCCTGCCAGCTCGCGCAATGCGTTGGCCAGCGTGGCGTCCTGCCAGTCCACCGAGTGGCGCGGTCCGGCAGTGGGCGCTGCGGCTACCCCCGGACCTTCCGGGTCGCGCGGGTCCACCATTTCCACCCAGATCGGCACATCGGCCGCTTCCCCCAGCGCCCGCGCGATTTCCGGCAGCGTCCCCTTCGTGACCCGCAGCGTCACCCGGGGGTTGTGTGCCGACGCCACTGTGGCGAGAGCCGGGATCAATGCGGCAGGAAGAAGGGCGAAGACGCCCGGATGAACGCGAGAGGATACAGGTTGCATGCGTATTAGACGAAATTGGAGCAAGAAGGATCACGCGCCCACGGCGGTGGCGCATCGAAGCCCGCCGCCGTCGCCATTCTCGAAGCACCTGCATCCGGAACTGGGGAGTGGTAGATTGATCCCTATGAACAACAGGCGAACTTTAGGTTCCGGTCCCAGAGCCTGGATCATCTTCGGCGTCCTGGCGGGGCTCATAGTCGGCCCAGTGGTGCTTCGGGAGTTATTCTTGTGGGAACACGTCCGGAGGTACCACACCACCGGAGAGTTCTGGGGCGACTTCGTGGCAGTCCCGCTTGGGGCACTCATTGGATCAATCACGGGCGGCCTGCTCGTCATCCTGGGCCGCTACCTGGGAGACACTTCGCGGCCCCACCGGCTGTTGCGGAAGAAGTGGCTTCTTCCGCTCACCGGCCGTTGGCTCGTCTATCTGGTGCTACCCATCGCGTTCCTCGCTGTCATGTGTCTCACCTTCGTGCTTGTTCTGCTGTACGACCTCCTGTCGGACCAACACGTCTGGTAGAAAAGACTTCCCCGCTCGGGCCAGCAGAGCCATGCATGTGGGTAGTTGGAGATTACCAGGCGCACCGGCACCAAATCGTCTGCGTCGCTCGTCTCGCTTTACCTTCCGGGCCAATGCTCGCGGGAACCATCTACCGGGGTGGCATAGATCTGGTTGACCAGGCGCATGGTTCGGGTTGCGTCGTCGAGTGAGCTGGAAGGGGTGCTCCCGGAACGCACACAATCCACGAAGTGGCGGTTTTCGGCGCAGAAGCCGTAGAAGTTGTGGCGCTCGTCACTGCCGGCAGCTTCCTGCGTGGTGATGACTTCCGGGTCCAGCTTGCCGTCCACGAAGATCAGAGCGCGATCATCGGGATTGATGAAGCAGGAGATGCCCATGCCGTGCATCTCGAAGCTATGGGTCCGGGCGCCCACACACCAGTTGGCGAGAAGGACGCCGGTAGCGCCGCTCTCGAACTGAACCAGTGCGTTGAAGCTGTCATCGAACGTGTTTCCCCGGCGGGCGACGTGTGCCGCCAGATGGGCCGGCTCGCCCCCCATCCACCGGAGCATGTCCACGGCATGCACCGCATCGCAGGAAAGGATGTCAATGGCGCCCTCGTAGTAGGGGCGACCGTGGACGTGGAACTTGTAAAACGTGGAGACGCACTGGATCACACCGCCGCGCTCGTCCACCCGCTCCCGGCACTTGCGAATGAGAGGAATGTAGCGCCGGTTGAAGCCGCACATGCCGAGGACCCCGTTCTGCTCGCACGCCAGCGCCATCATGCGCGACTGGTCGTAGGTCACCCCCGGAGGCTTCTCAATGAAGACGTGCTTTTTCCGCTTCACACACTGGATCACGATGTCGAACAGGTGATGGGGCGGCATCAGCACCCAGACTGCGTCCAACTCCTCACGGTCCAGCATTTCCCGATAGTCACCGTAGGTCTTCGGAATGCCGAAGCGTCCGGCGGTCTTCTCCCGCTTGTCCGGCATCAGGTCACACAGGGCGACCAGCTCCACATCCGGAAATTCCGCCAGCGAAGGGTAGTGGACGGCATTTGCCATCCCGCCGGCCCCGATCAATCCCGCGCGTACTCGTTCCAAGCTCGTTCTCCCGTGCAGGGCTCAGCCTCGATCCGCTGCCTGCGCCGGTACCTCTTTCGACACAGCCCGGGGTGAGAACCTGTGTGGAATGCAAGAACTCGCATTGTTCCCCGTGGACCGTATCAGGTGCCCACTGCAGCGTGGCCGTCGGAAGCGGCGCGGAGCCGCGCCAGGAAGGCATCCTCGGTCTCCGTCGCAAACACCGCATCCAGCGCCTCGTCCAACGCATCCGGGGCGACTATCGCGGTGACCATCTCGGTCAAAGCCGCTGAGGGGGCGCCGAATCTTCGGGTCAGAATGCGCAGCAGCATCTCCTGACGACCTTCCTGTCGGCCTTCCTGACGACCTTCCTGTCGGCCTTCCTGTCGGCCTTCCTGACGACCTAGCATCTTCCACTCGTCCAGCATCATGCGTCCCATCTTCCTGCCTTCCTCCTTGCGGCCGGCGACGCGAGAGCTATCAATGGCCGCATGAAATATGTCTTCGAGTGTACCATATTCTCTCGGATCGCGCCGCACCGCTGCCGCCCAGACGATCCACATGGCGCTCCGCCATTCCTCTTGCTGCCTGCGCGGCACCTGTGCCAGACCCCACGCCACTTCGCGGAATACTGCCGCAAACTCCGCCACCGACGCATCCAGCACACGCATCAGCCACAGCACCCACCCCATCGCGCTCGGAGGACGCAGCACTCGTTGCCGTGGCGCTCGCTTCAGGTCGAGGAATGGGACGTGCTCCCGCGGCAGATAGCGGCTCAGGCGGCGCCGCCACTGCTCCGGCACAGCCGCCAGTTCGGAGGTGGGTTCCGGCCCATCCCACGGATCGTCGCCGGTGTAGACCACCATCGCGGCGAAAAAACTGATCTGGCGGGCGTCCCCCGTCCGGACTTGTCGCAGGCGTAGCTCGAGCGCCCACGACTCCTGCCGGTAGCCGTGCACGCGGAGTTGGAAACCCTTCTGAATCGTGCTCTGATGTTCCACCAAGATGCCGGCATCACCTGGGGAGGGGAGGCGAAACGGGACCTCATAGAGGACATCCGCTTCTCGTTTGCGGAGATCCTCTCCCACAAATTCGCGCCGCATCCGGCGGCCCGCAGTCAGTTGGAGGTAGCGGGCCAGGCCCGAAGACAGGATCCGCACCAACTGCCCAAAGAGCAGCGGTAGGTCGCACAACCACTGGATTGCGCGGTCTACGAATGCGGTGGCACTGCCCGCTTCCAGCAGTGCCACCACCGGCGTCGGCAGCCGTGCTTCCTCTGGAGAGGAGACTGGTCTCACGGCGCCCTTGCTCCTACAGGCTGACCGGCGCGCCCTTCTCAGCCGATGCGTAAGCGGCGAGGGCAACGCGTACATTCTCACGACCCTCGGAGCCGGGGATGGGGGAGGGAAGGCCCTGCTGGATCGCCTCCACGTAGAGGCGCAGCTCCTTCCGCACCGGAACCTCAATCTCCATCTCGCGGGCGCGGTGGATGGTGAGTTCTCCGGTGCGGCGTTTCCAGCGCAGCTCGCCGCCTTCCCCCAGGTGGCTGGAGTAGTGCATCGTCCCCTCCGACCCCTGCACCATCCCGGAGGACTCGCCCAGACCGCAGACCTGGCTGGAATGGAGCAGTCCCACGGCCCCGTTTTCGAAACGAAGAGAGACGTAGTTCAGGTCAGGGTAGTCAATCGGGGTGTCATCGTAGTGTCCCGCCTCGGCGTAGACCCGCACCACCCGCCCGCAAACCTGGCGCATGAAGTCCACTTCGTGGGCATTCACCTCCATCAAAACGCCTCCAGACGTATCACGCGAGTTGCGCCAATCCTGTTTCCAGATCCCGCCGAAGCCGCCGCCGATCCGGGTGACGTTCATCCCCCAGAGTTCGCCCAAATCCCCCCGCTGCGCTGCCTCGATCATGAGCGAAGGATACGGGTGGAAGCGAAGCACCTGTCCCACCATCAGGAGTTTTCCCGCACCCTCCATCGCAGCGATCATGGCGTCACAGTCGGCTTCGTTCGTCGCCATCGGCTTCTCCACGAAGACGTGGCGGCCGTGTGCCGCAGCGAGTTCCGTCAGTGGGCGATGCAAGAATCCGGGCGAGGCAATCATCACTGCATCCACATCCGGCTGCGTGATAAGCGCCTCGGCGCTGTCAAAGGCGGGCACACCGCCCAGTTCCTCGGCGGCTCGGTTGGCCGCCTCTGCGTTGACGTCCGCCACTCCGGCGAGACGTGCTTGATCCAATGTGATGAGCTGCTTGGCCAGACTGCGGCCCATCACTCCGCAGCCGATCAATCCCACACCCAGTCGTGTCATATCCCTCTGTTGGGGATCGAGGGGCGGAGTTCCTTCGGCGCTACCGGGTGGATCCGACGAGGCTCTGGATGTCTATGGAAGAAGAGACACGGCAGTAGTCGTTTCCAGCCTGTTGGCGCCCACAGCAGCCTCTGGAGACGCCCCAGCCGTCCCAATGGGGGCAAGATCGCTGACGGGCAGCAAAGTCGGAGACCTGGGTTCAGGCTGGGCTGCCGACCTGCATTGAACGCGCGGCATTACGTCTCCGGCAATTCGGCTCACTGCGGCCGGCTCTGAGCCGGCAAGGCTCTGAGCCGGCAAGGCTCTCGATCCGTCGGCTGCGGCGCCATCCCGCTTTTCCGTGCCGCGCGCCCCGCGCCGGGAATCTCCCGCCGCATCCCCGGAACTGGACTGGCGGCTGCGAAACCGGTTGCGCCACCGGGGTCGAATCGGAGCAGCCACGGCGGCATCGGCAGCAGTAGCGCTCGCGGGGTGCGGGACAGACAGAGCCGCCCGCGGCAGTTCCACCCGCTCCAAAACTCCATTCTGCCCCGCAGGGCGCGGGCCCACCCCTTGCACCACTCCCCGGTTCGGCACCACGGGCTGATCAGCCGGCCGCACAACCCCTCGCGGGGACGCAACCCTGTCAGGCGCCACCGCTTGCTCCGCAGCAGGTATCTTTGGCGGCTCTGCGGGGCCGGTTGTGTCCGGCGTGCGAGAACTCAGTTGCGCCACCAGCGCCTCATGCGGCATGGCGATGCGGAAACCGATCTCGGGATCCCGGGCCTCCGGATGGACGGCACGACGCTCCGCGGCGCGCAGGGCACCCGCCCCCGTCGCCCACCCGCCGCCGCGCACCACGGCCAGTTGCCCATTCGCGGGACCTCGCGGGTCGCGGCCAGGACCGGGATGATAGCGTGCGTACCAGTCGGCACACCATTCCCAAACATTGCCGCTCAAATCCTGCGCTCCGCACCAACTTGCCCCGTCGGCGCGCACGCCCACTGCCTCCGGCCTCCCCTGTCGGCGGTCCAGACCGAACACCGCCACTTCCGGGCGGGGCGGGCCCGCGCCCCAGGGGTAAGAAAGTCCCTCAGGACCACGCGCTGCGTATTCCCACTCCGCCTCAGACGGCAGCCATCCGCCCAGCCACTGCGCGAATGCGGTCGCGTCCGGCCACTGAATACCCACGACCGGCTGCCCGGGCGCGTTCAAGCGATAGTCCTGCCAGAACCGCGGACGCGGGTAGTTCGGGTTCGCGTCCAGGAACGCGCCGTATTGTGCGCACGTGACTTCAGTGCGTGACAACCAGAAACCGCGACTGATCCGCACACGATGCATCGGCTGCTCGGCCAGCCCGCCCGCCACACTCCCCATCGAGAACTCACCCGGAGGCACCCAGACCAATTCCATGCCCGTTTTCGGATGCACGCGCACCGTACCCGCCGCCAGCGTGGGCGATGGCGCCATTCGTCCCTCACGCGCGGTGAAGTCTTCCGGCGCGACCCGCGGAAATTGCCGGACGCGGGCCGTCCGTACTCCACGGGCGCGCACCGGCCCCGCCGGCGGCGCCAATGCAGCAGAAGTAGCGGAGGATGTCGAACGGGTCGCCGACTGTTCTGCTCCGCGAACCGGCGAAAGAGCGGAACGAGTGGGCGGCTGCGATGCGGATCTCAGCGAGAGGGAGGCCGATAGCCCTCGCCCAATCGGCGCGGGAGGGCCCACCAGAGGTCGCGCGCGCATGCCCGGCGCGTCCGCCACTGGCCGATCACGCACCAGCGCAGGTGGTACCGGGGGTCCCACCAGGGGTCGTGCGCTCCGGACCGGGCCGGACAATCTCTCCGCAACCGGGTTTCCGCCCGCGCGCAATCCCCCTGCCGCCCGCGCGCTTTCGGCCGGACCCAGGCCTGCGTTCGTCACGCCGGCACCGGTGGAGCGGCGCGGCGGCGCAGGCGGTCCCACCAGGGGGCGAGACGGTGATGTGCGAGCAGGCATCGCTCGTGCGGAACCCGAGCCCGACGCGGTGCTGGATTCCGCGCGGGAGACGTCCCCACCCGAAACCAGCAAGAACAAGACGGCGCACAGACAGACGCTTGCCCAGACCAGACTCTTCGGCTTCCAGGTTGCTCTTCTCATGATCCGCTGATGCCTTCCTGGCCCATTTCCCCCGGCAGGTCCACCCAGTCAAGACCGAGATCCAGCGCCCGCACGGAATGTGTCAGAGCTCCGACGCTGATGAGATCCACTCCGGTCTCCGCGATCGCCCGGGCTGTCTCCTCGGTGATGCCCCCGGACGCCTCGGTGCGTGCCCTTCCCCGGCAGAGTTCCACGGCCTGACGCATCGTTGCCAGGTCCATGTTGTCGAGCAAGATGACGTCTGCACCGGCAGCAAGCGCCTCGTGCACCTGAGCGAGGCGATCGGTTTCGACTTCGATCTTCAGAAGATGGGAAGCGCGACTGCGAGCCCGTTCCACCGCCGGAGCAATTCCTCCGGCGGCAAGAATGTGGTTGTCCTTAATGAGGATCCCATCATACAGGCCGAAGCGATGGTTGGTCCCTCCACCGGTCCGCACGGCATATTTCGCCAGGGCGCGGAGGCCCGGAACGGTCTTGCGCGTATCCACAATGCGCGCCCCCGTCCCGGCCACCCGGCCCACAAAGTCGGCGGTACGGGTTGCAATACCGGAGAGATACTGCACCAGATTGAGTGCCACCCGTTCTCCGGTGAGGAGCGCCGCAGCAGGTCCTTCCACCCGCGCCACATGGAGCCCCGGATAGAGCTGCGCCCCATCTTCCACGCAAAGCGTCACCCGTACCCGGTCGTCCACATTGGCATAGACAAGCTGGATCAGAGGCAGGCCGGCAATCACCCCCGAAGCGCGCGAAACGACGAACGCCTGTCCCATCACACTCGGACAGACCGTGGCCAGCGTGGTCACGTCGCCGATGCCCACGTCTTCCGCCAGCGCCCTGGCCACCAGGTCCCCGGCATCGTCCCACCTCATGTTGACCGTTCCTCTGGGGCTGCTTCCACCTGTTCCGGGCAGAGCACCGTGTTGTCGATCAGCCGCGTCTTCCCCACGAAGGCGGCCAGCGCCAGCAATGCGGGCGCCGTGACACGAGCAATCGGGGTCAGATCCACGGCATCCACCAACTCCACATAGTTCACCCGGATCCCTGGTTCCGCCTCCAGGACCCGCCGAGCAACATCAAGCAGGGCATCCGGGGCGCGTTCGCCCGCCGCAAAGCAAGCCCGCACCGCCTGCCAAGCGCGCGGTACTGCCCGGGCACTCACCCGTTCCGCGGGTGTCAGGTACCGGTTCCGGCTGCTCATGGCGAGTTCATCCGGCTCTCGCACGATCGGGCAGGACACAATCTCTCCCGGCAGGTTCAAATCGCGAGCAAGCCGGCGAATGACCTGAAGCTGCTGGTAGTCCTTCTCCCCGAAGTAAGAGCGGTCGGGCAGCACCATGCAAAGTAGTTTGGTGACCACCGTCGCCACACCGCGGAAATGGCCGGACCGCTCCGCTCCGCAAAGGCGCTCGGTCAATCCCTCTACGTCCACGTAGGTGCGAAACCCCGCAGGATAGACCTCGTCCACCGGCGGCGCAAAGAGCAGGTCCACGCCTTCGTTCTCGGCGAAGGCGCAATCGGCCGCCAGGTTGCGTGGGTAGCGTTCAAGATCTTCGTGGGGGCCGAACTGGGCAGGATTGACGAACAGCGAGACTACCACTGCCGTGCATTCCGCACGTGCTCGACGCATCAGCGACAGGTGTCCTTCGTGGAATGCCCCCATGGTAGGCACCAGGCCCACACGCCCCTTCGCCCGCACCGGCTCCAAGCGCTGCCGGAGTTCGGTTACTGTCCTCACGATTTCCAACTAGCAGCATCCTCCAGTTCCGGCTGCCGCCAGGTATTCTCTTCCCCGGGGAAGACGCCGGACCGGACGTCATCCGCGTACCGCTTGAGCGCCTCGCAAACCAGGTCTCCTCCCTCAAGGTAGCGTCGGGTATGCTTGGCCACAAAGTGGGGGAAGAGCCCCAGCAGGTCGTGAAACACCTGCACCTGACCATCACAATCGGGACCGGCGCCGATGCCGATAGTGGGGATGGTGAGCGCAGCAGTGACCTCTCGGGCCAACTCGGCGGGAATCGCTTCCAGCACCACCGAAAATGCACCTGCCTCCTGGAGTTGCCGCGCGTCTTCCAATACCTGACGGGCCTGCTCCGGACGGCGACCCTGCACCTTCCATCCCCCCATCTGGTGAAACGACTGCGGCAGGAGACCTACATGTCCCATCACCGGGATACCGCAGCCAGTGAGGCGGGCCACCAGCGCAGCCACCTTCACGCCGCCTTCCAGCTTTACGGCCGACGCACCCCCCTCTTTGAGACAGCGGCCGGCATTGCGCACCGCCTCATCGTCCCCGGTCTGAAAGCTCAGAAAGGGCAGGTCCGCCACCACTAACGCCCGGGGAGTCGCGCGCATCACTGCCCGCACATGATGCAGCATCTCTTCCATAGTCACCGGCAAGGTGGTCGAGTAGCCGAGCACGGTCATGCCGAGCGTGTCACCCACCAGCAGAACATCCACACCCGCCTGATCCGCATACCAGGCCGAAGGGTAATCGTAGGCCGTGACGACGGCGATACGTTCCCCGCGCGCTTTCTTGCGCGCCAACTCGGGCGCGGTCACCGCAGAGCGCTCGGGCACCTTATCTCCTTCGCCTAACCGGCCCACCGTGGGCGGAAGAAGTCTCCCATCAACCAGCCGAGGAGCATGGAGAGGAACAGGACGTTTCCGCCGAAGAGACCTATTTGCAACTGCGCCGTCGGGGGCGCTGCGTAGACGAACCCGAGCGTGAGGACGAATGCCACCCCGAATAGGGCCAGAATGGAACCGGTCAGCACGTCCTGCATGTATGCCACCACCAGGTACACTCCCAGCGCCAAAGGCAGGAACACCGCGCCGAAGAGTCCCAGCACGAGACCCATCGAGATCGGCTGCCGCCGGTTGGTGCTGAGCGGAGACAACATGATCTGATCGAAGCGCCGGATCCAGGCTCCGGCGGTGAGGGTCCACCCGGCCACCATGCCGCAGAAGAGCATCGCCACAATTTGCGGCAGCGTCCATTCGGAAACGAACGGCAGGTTCATCGCCGTCCGATCCAACTGGGGAATCCAGAGCATCAGAAACAGGATCAGCCCGGTCCCGAAGCAGGTGACCATCAGACTATAGCCGAGACGCGCCCCCGCCGCCGGCGCGGGAGTACTGCGCAGCACCGTTCCGGTCACCTGCCGCTCCAGCACCCGGTTGAGCTTTGCCATAATAAGGCTGCTGTTCGGCAGCATCTGCGCCGCCACGGTGTAGTGCTGGACCGCCAGGTCATACTGGCCCTGCCGCGCGTACACGTCGCCCAGCAGTTCGTGTGCGGGCCCGACTCGCCGACGCGCCAGGATCTCCTGGCACAGGCGCCGGGCCTCTCCCAGGTGGCCGCGGCTGTAGGCCAGACGCGCATCTTCTAACAGGCGCTGGAGTTCCTGGAGGTGCGGATTGGGCCGGCGACGGGCTTCTGAAGCGGCAACGCGCGGATCTGCGCCCGGCGGCCGTGGGTTGGCGGCGGGCTCACGGGGGGGAGGCGCGGGAGTGCGGTACGGCCCAGGCCCGGCAGGCGAACCGGGGGAAGTCGTACCCGTGCGCCGCCGCTGATCCCGCAATTGGAGATCGTAGGAGGCCCGCCGGACCGGATCGCCCAGCACCTGGTAGGCCTCGTTGATATGCAGGAACCGCTCGTGGGCTCCCGCCTGCTCCGATTGCAGATCCGGGTGGAATTTCCGGGCGAGTTCGCGGTACCGCCGCCGGATTTCCTCCGGCGACGCTTCTGCTGAAAGACCGAGGAGCTCGTAATAGTTCTGGGGCTGCCCCAACTCACTCTCCCGCGGCACCGCTCACAATGCCTCCGAGCATGCCGGTGTAGAAGCCGATCACTTTGATGGCGACCAGGATTGCCATCCCGATCAGCACCACCACTCCCAACGTCACTACCAATTGTGTCGTCGCGTGGGTCGCTTCCTGCTCGTAAATCTGTGCGGCCTTGTCCAGCATGGTATCGAGGTTGCCGGTCGTTTCCCCGGTGTGCACCATTCCCATAAAAATGGGCGGAAAGAAGTGGGTGGCCTCCAGGCAAACCGCAAGCGACGATCCCTTCTCGAGGGCCGGTACAATGCGGGCAATGGCCTGTTCCAGGGTGTAGTTGCCGCTCGTCTCACCGGCCATCCGGGCTGCTGTATTGATCGGCACACCCGCCCCATAGAGCGCCGCCAGGGAACGCGCGAAACGGGATACTGCCAACTTGCGGACCAGCTTCCCCGTAACCGGAATCGCCAGCTTGACCTGATCGGCAAAGTGCTGGCCTGCCTGGCTGGTGAGAAACAGCCGGGCGCTGAACCAGAGCGGGACCCCGAGTCCCACCACCCAGAGCAATTCCCAGGTCAAGTCTCCAAGGTAGCCCGCCAGCGTGAGCGGAATGCGGATCGGGAGCACCAATAAGAAGACGAAGAGCACGAGTTTCGGATAGAGCGTCTTCTTCCGGATATCCTGCCGCAGTTCGTGTTCCCGCTCCAGGTAGTCAGCCAGCCGGCGAAAGATGTCGGGAAGGAACCCACCCGCTTCGCCGGCTTGCACCAGTCGCACTTGCAGCGAGTCAAAAAGCCACGGGTACCGTTCCATCACGTCCGAGAGCGTACCGCCCTGGAGCGCTCGCTGTGCAAGCGCGACAACCACCTGACGCAGGCGGTTGTTCGGCATCTGGCCCGGTTGAGAGAGCATCTCCAGCGCGTTGAAGATCCCGACCCCGGAGTGCAGCAACGTCGCCAACTGGCGGTAGAACATGGACGCGTCCAGAGGCGACACGCCCGAGACGATGCGCTTCGCGACACTCGTGTCCCGGGCCGGAACCCCGCCGCTCCCCTCCGGGCGCGCCCGGGTTCCGCCCACCCGGAGATCGGTCACCCAGAGGCCCTGTTCGCGCAACTGGGCAACGGCGTTCTGGTTGCTCTCAGCTTCCAGCGAGCCCCGGGACACCGTGCCCCGCTGATCCCGTGCTGTGTAGGTGTAGACCGGCATTGTTGTGTTACTCCCCCAACCCAAACGCCCGGTCTACTGCCTGGAAGACCGTTCCATAGTAGCCCCTCGCGAGCAGCACCAGCATCACTCCCCCGAGGATCAACGACCAGGTGACGCAGGCCGCAGTGCCCCGCAGCACACTGGCGGAAAGCGACGCACGGGCCTTCTCTTCGTAATGATCCGCCAGGCCTACCAGCGCCTGCTCCACCTCACCCACGGTTTCCCCGGTCATGACCATGCCGACGTCGGCCGGATCGAGCAATCCCGTGCCCTGCATACCGGCGCTCAGCCTCCCCGTCGAAGTGACGACCGGCGTACAACTCCGGACACGCTCCCGCAGCACGTGGTTCGGAATGGCACTCGCAGCCGCTTCCCACGCAGTCGCCGCCGAAATGCCGGCGTGGTAGAGATACTGGAGCACCCGGGTGAATACTGCGGCCGCCTGGACCAACTGTATCTTGCCCAGCGCCGGAAGACGCAACAGCAAAGCATGCCACCGGGTCGCTACGGCCGGATGCCGCCGATACCGGGAAAAGAGCAGCAAACCGCCAAAATAGAGTGTGAGCGCAGGCAGCGTCAAGAGGACAAAGGCACGGCCCGCCGCAGGCAACCCGGCCCGCAGGTCAAACGCCTCAATGGCCGGGCGGATCGCGAAGACGACCGGCAGAAGCAGAAAGAGCGCCGCCAGGTTCCCGTTGAAAAACCCGACCCAGACCCGCAGGCGCCGCCGGGTGTCCTCTTCCTCCTGGTGCTGGTTGGCAAGAAGTTGCAGCGCCTCCGGGAGAAACCCTCCCTCTTCGGCGGCACGCACCACTCCGACATCTCCGGACCAGAAAATGCCGGGATAATGCTCCATCAGGTCCGACACCCGCCGACCATCTCGCACTCCGAGGGACATCTCGTGGAGACACGCGCGGATCGCCGGATCGTGTGTTTGTCCGGAGACGGTACTCAGCGCCTGGAACGCCGACATCCCAGCCCGGAACGAAAGGTGGAGCTGGTGCAGCACCCGCGCGCAGGCCCACTCCGGCGCCGTCAGTTTCGAGTGGCGGCTGCCGGAATGCCCATTGGGAGAGGCAGCAAGCCCAGACGCGGCGCGCAGGGGACGCTGGGCGACCATGATCGCGACCGGCTGGTAGCCCAGCGTGTGTAGGCGTGCCGACAGTGCGCCCTCGTCAGCAGCTTGCATCGCACCCACGACGGGTGTTCCCGACCGGTCGAGCGCTTCGTATCGGTAGAGTGGCATGTCGGATCACTCCTCGCCCGCGCCTCGCGCAGGTCTTGCGCCTGAAACGCCCAGCGCGCACCGCCCCCACTCAACTGCGGATCTTCCGTTGTTGAACGCCGCGTTCGCCGGCTTGGTTGCGGCCGATTTCGCGGCAACCCTCTCCCCCGGCCGCTATTTCCCGGTGAGCAGCACTGCCCTTGACCGTCCCGGCTCAAGATAGAGACCGAAACAGCGTGTGCAGGCGTGAATCGGCTCCCGTGAGATCACCCCCATCGGGCCATAGGCCATGCTGATCCGGCACTCCGGGCACTGGATGAGCGAATGAGCGGCCCGCCGTAGACCGGGATTGCAGAGTTCGATCTGAGTGACCAGGCGCTGCCGCACTGGCGGCGGGTACTTGATCAACTGGTTCAGGCGATTCGGCGTGATCCAGATGCCGCTGCACCCCCCGCATGCGCTGAACGTCACCTCTCCCGCCGTCACGCGGCGCATGTCCGCCTCACAGTGCGGACATGACCCCACCACCGGTCCGTGGAATGGATGCCCACAGGCCCAGCAAACCGCCGCACGTTCCGTGTTTACTTCCGAGCATCGGGTGCAAATGAGCGTGCCGGGACGCGCCGGCGTGCTGGGAGGGGCTCCGGGAGGCACGGCTTCCGTCCGGCCAGGATCAGGCCCTGAACCCGGCGCGGCGCGGACTTCTTCATGGTGCTGGTCCCACACCGATCCTCCTCCGATTGCCACCGCCAGACGACCGAGACCGACAGAGGTGATCCAGTTCCCCTCGCACCACTGGCAGGTGTCGAGCCAAACGCCGATGAGCGTCGGATATTCCCGGGTCGTGAGCGGCGCCCGGCAGACAGGGCACATCGGAGTTCCCGTGCTCCGCCCGGTAGATCCCGGGGCCGGGGTCTGGAGGCGACCGCCCAATCGGCGCACCACCTCCGGACCTGCCGCTATGATCTGACCCAGTTCCCCGCTGTCCAACCACACTCCGCCGCAGGGAACGCAGACGTCGATGTCAAGCGGCCCCAGGCGACCGCTGGTCATGTTCACTCCACAGCGAGGGCAGATACGCATCACTACACCACCCCTCCGCACAGGAAACTACCTGTGGTCTACCACCCAGACGTTTCGAACATGCACGGGATTGCTATGGTTCTGGACCTGGAGCGGTCCAGGCGTGGCATCTTCCCGGTTCTTACTCCCTCCGGGCGTGATACTCGACAGCTTGAGCTGGTCGTGAATCACCACACCGTTGTGCCGTAGGGTGAGTACGGCGTCTTCCGTTTTTCGCTCGCCGACAAAGCGTGCAGCGCGAAACTCGAGATCGTACGTCTGCCAGGCAAGGGGAGGCAGGCACATGTTCACTTTCGGCGCTGCCTGCCGGTAGATCCCACCACACTCATTGTCCACCCCGTCCAGGCCAAACGAATCCAGGATCTGGATTTCGTAGCGGTCCTGCAAATACAGGCCACTGTTCCCCCGGCCCTGGCCGCGCGCCTCCGGCATGAACGGAGTGCGGAACTCAAAGTGCAGCGTCATATCCCGGAAACTCTGCTTCGTGCGGGTTCCCACCAGGAGCAAGCCGTTCATCATCTTGCCGTCTTGCCAACCGTCGGCACTGGTGCCGTCAAAGAGCACCACCGCTCCTTCCGGCGGCTTTTGGCCCAGGGTGGGGCTTGCGCGCTCCACCCGACTCAGCCGAAAACCCGCGTCGGTTTCCGTGAGACCGCGCAGTTGCCCCTTGCGGATCTGCGCGCGCCATCCGTTGGCGGAACTGAAGACGACGTCGTCCCCCACTCGCTGCCCGTCCAGCAACAGCCGTGTCTTGCCGTCCCAGCCATTGCCCGGGAGGCCGCCCTTGAGCAGTTTCGCCTGAAACGCACCCTTTCCCAGCGCGATCACCTGCGCACCCCACCGGCCGCCTCCATCGCTGCGGCCGCGGTACTCGCCCTGGACGGCAAAATCCGGCCCTGCCTGGGCGGCGTCCGTCACTGCGTCCCCGGGCGCCGCCCAGCTTGCTGCCACCGCCAGCAGCGCGCCGGCGGCAATCATGATCCTTCTACCTGTCATAGTGAAATTTGACGAAACTTCCTTGCCGTCGAAGCGTCCTACCCTGCGCGTGAAACATACATCGCTTCACTCCCTCCATGGAGACCCCGCGTCCGCACTCAGCACGCGGGGACTTTTTTTGCCTGCGGGAGATGGCGTCCCTTTCTCTCTTTTGGCGCATTTTTGAAAGCGCCTTTCAGCAAGCCTACCGGATCTGCCCGCTTGAGGCAGACCCGGAATGTTTGTTTGCCTGGCAGCCCGCCGTACATCGTGGACCGGATGTCTGTCTCACCGGCAGTCACCCCATCCGTGCCGGTGACCCGTTGCTCGAACTGCATTTCCGCCGCGAGGCCCTCCTCCCCCTGCTGGAACAGGGAGCATCGGATCCGGCACGCCTCGGTTTGGGCCTGCTGCGGCTTGCCGACCGGGATGTACCACGGCTGGCGCGTGCCCTCCGGGACCGCCCCGAGTTTGCGTCTGTGCGCGGTCTCCACGCCATCACGTTGTTTCACCGTGGGATCCAGCGTTACGGATTCGAAGTACGCCCGTTGGAACCGCGCACTGCGGAGTGGTGGTTCACCCTCTGGCAGCGAAAACTGATGGCGCGCGACCACCCCTCCGGCAACGCCCGGGTGCGGCCCTATCGCAATCGGCTCATCGCCCGCCACGTCTGGTGTACACCCGAGATGCTGATCCGAAGATATGGTCCCTCACCCCCGGCGCCCACGACCGGACCTAATGAGCATGCGACTCATCGTGGATTTCATTCGGAAGGATAAAGCCCATTCGGTATACCACGGCCAGCACCATAAAGACCGCTGCCGCCATCAAGAACGGCGCCAGAAAACTGATGCGGGCGTAGAGCGGCGTTCCGAGCACATGCCCCGTCGTCATCGCTGCCATCTCGACGCTCATCAGCAGCGCCAGAGAACGGGCCCGCTGCTGTTCCGGAATACGTCCCAAAGCCAGCGCGTGCCAGGCCGGTAACATGAACGCATAGGCAGCGCCTGCCACCACCAGCCCCGGCAGCATCACAAGCAGTCGCACCCACGAATCTACAGGAAAAAAGGCGAGCAGGGGAGCGGCGGCGATCAGGGGCGCTACCACGAACATCGCGCCGATGACCGCCCGGCGGCGACCGAAACGATCGGAAAGTCTGCCCATCGGCCGCATCAACAGCACCGCCGGCCCTCCCCCCAGCACCAGCGCTGTTGCGAACTGTGCCCGGCTGAGTCCCAGATGCTGCTGGGTGAGGAAGTTGAACGGGAGAATCAGCGCCCCAAAGGCCAGATTCTGCAGAAACAGACCGACGGCCATCGTTTTCAGCTCGGGAGCGAAGTTACTTCCGCTGCGGTCTTCGTCGTCTCCCTCCGACCGCGGATCGGTGGGATAGCCCAGGCGCTGACCCGTCCAGGCCAGTGCTCCCAGCGTAATCGCCCACATCACAACTGGCGCAAAGTTCACCACCAGCTCGGCGCGCCCACTCAGCGAGACCAGGAAATTTCCTGAGACCAATCCAATCCCCAACCCGGCCATCCAGCCGGTGAGGATCTGTCCCATGATCTCCCCCCTCTCGCGAGCGCTACGCCCTCGAGTCCACGAGGAGATGACGGCCGGCCAGACCGGAGCCGCCCCCACGCCGTGCAGAAACGACCCGATGATCATCAAAAACGGCTGCCGGCTGAACAGGATGATCGGCACCGTACAGAGCGACACTGTCAGCCCGAGCAGCAGCGGAAGGTCTGGTCCGCTGCGATCAATCCGATGCCCCGCCGGCACTTTACAGAGGAGTTCGGCCAGAGTATAAGCGGCAACACAGAATGCGGCCAACTCCAGATTGTCCGGAAATCTCTTTCCGACCAGTTCGGGAATGATCGCATAGAGGAGCATCCCATGTGCAAGCTCCGCACAAAACAGGATGATGCTCAGGCGAGCAAAAAGTGACTTGACTCGGACACCGGACAACATCAGGTGTTCCACCGCTCCTTCTCATGCCACAGTCGCAAAACCTCCAAACCCGCGTCCCGCGCGGCAAACGGCCGCCGAATCTGTTTTGTCGCCTCTCGCATCGCCGTCAATCGCTCCGGGTTGTCGCACAGCTCATCGAGAGCATCACCGAGTTCCCGAAGGTTGTTGGCAGTCATCGCAGCACCTGCCTGCACCAGGTAATCCCGGTTGGCATATTCCTGGCCCGGGATGGGATGAAACACCACCATCGGCAACTCCATCGCCAGCGCCTCCGATGTGGTCAGGCCCCCTGCCTTGCTGACCAGCAGGTCGGAAACACACATCAACTCCGGCACGATGCGGACAAATCGCAGAATCCGGAAGTCGGGATACTTATTGGCCCAGAGTTGCAGCCGGGCCTCCAATGCACGGTCCTTTCCACACAGGAAGAACCCCTGCAGCGGTCGGGAAGCGATCGTATGAAACAACCGCCACGGACGACGCAGCAGTCCCTGTGCACCGGTCATGACAAGAACTGTCGGCAGGTCCGGGCGCAACCCCCATTTCTCGCGCAGCGCCTCGCGCTGGTCCAGCAGCCGGGTGTTTACCTGGATTGGAATACCTGTTACCCGCACACGTGCCGGATCCACACCGCGTGCAATCAACCCCGCAGCTACTGCGTCGCTCCCCACCAGATACAGATTGGTCGCCGGGTGGATCCACTGACTATGTACTACATAGTCGGTTACCACTGTGACCACCGGCACCGACAACCGTCCCTGACGGCGGAGGTCGGACAGCGCGCCACACGGAGTCGGATGCACTGCGACGATCACATCAGCAGGTTCTCGCTCGAGGTACTCCGCCAGTTCCTCTCGGCCCAGGCGATTCAGCCACTGCTGTGCCCTCGATTCCTCGCCCAGGTGGCTGGTGAGCTCGTAGAACATCCGGTAGCCGACCGGAAACAGCCGAACGCTCTGGGTATATCCGATACTGGCGGCCTCAGAGATCACCGGCGACACGAATGCTTCATAATGGTCCACGACCCGGACCGAGCACTTCGCGCCCGACTGTTCCCACCAACTTGCGAGCGCCTCAGCGGTAGACTTGTGCCCCCCACCGAAACGGGCCGACAGAATCAGCACTCGCAGCCCGTGCGACGCGGCCAGCAGGCCGTCGCTATCCAACTGGGGTTCCGGGTCTTCACCCGCTCGTGCGTAGGTTTGCATAGGTTGTGGAGACGCCCCGACCCACCCGCCGAAAGCTCACACTATTATAGCGGACACCCCCCAACCCACAGGTATGGGTCCACAGTCCCGGGTTTTCATCATCAGACTTTGAACATGCTCCGGAATGGACTGTCCAAAACGTCAGGCCCCCCCATAACACCCTGGATTCCCGACATGGCGAGCCACTGCGGTCACTTTCGACAGCGCAGTTTGTCGAAAACCCCACCCCGGACATCAGAGCCCGCCTCCCCACCATCCCGGGCTGTACGGACATCCAACTCCCCTTGGAAGGGGCATGAAGACCTGGATTCGACCGATTTCACCGTCCGACAGCCCGCAACCAGCCGGACGGGCACGATGCTCCCACCCGGTTTTTGACATCCTGACAGTACTACTGGTACTACTGGAGTCTATATAGAAAGGGTTCTCGGTACTCAGGTAGACTGTGCAAAGAGGCTTTGGCGATGATCCTGCGCTCCCTCATCCTTCGTCAGTTCCGAAACTATGAGGTCCTGGAACAGAGCTTCACCCCCGCCCTGACCGTGTTGCTCGGCGCCAACGCCCAGGGTAAGACCAGCCTGCTCGAGGGCATCTATCTGCTTGCCACAGGCAAGTCCCTGCGGGGGTGTCCCGATGTAGAGATGATTCGCTGGGATATGCCCGCGGGGGTTGTCGGCGGATATGTCCTGCGTGAGAAAGCTCACGATGTAGAACTCGAGGTAGTCCTGAGTCAGACGGCCCGAAAGAGTCTGGTCGTGAATACCGTGCGTACGACCCGTGCGATGGAGTTCGTCGGCCAGTTCAAGGTGGTGGCATTCAGCTCGGCTGATCTCGAAACGATCCGTGGGGAGCCGAGTCGTCGTCGCCGCTTCCTGGACCTGGAAATCTCACAACTGAGCCCGAGCTACTGTCATGCACTCGGCTGTTACCGGAAAATACTCGAACAACGCAACCGGCTGCTCAAGCAACCCTATCCGGGCAACCGACACCCACTCATCGAAGACTCGCTCGGAGCCTGGGATGACCAGTTACGCACGTACGGCAGTCGGCTGATCGAACGTCGGCGCCAGTTCATCCAGCAACTGGAGACGTTCGCACAGCCGATCCACCAGACTCTCTCTGGGGGAAAGGAGCAGTTCGCGCTGTCCTACCACCCTACCTTTCGTCTTCCACCGCCTGCAGAGGGCGAAGCAGACGACCACGAAGCGATCGGAGAAGCCTTCCGGCGCGCCCAGGAGAGTGTGCGGGAAGAAGAACGCCGGCGCCAGGTCTCACTCATCGGACCACATCGAGACGACATGACGCTTCTGGTAAATGGCCGGGACGTGCGGGTGTTCGGGAGTCAGGGCCAGCAGCGGACAGCAGCCCTGAGCCTTCGCCTGGCCGAAGTAGCGCTCATGGAGGATTTAACCGGAGAGGCGCCTGCCTGCTTACTGGATGACGTCTTCAGCGAACTGGACGCCGGAAGACGGGCGCACCTCTTTGATGTCACCACAGAACGATGCCAGACATTTATCTCCACAACCGATCTCACCTTGCTTCCCGGGCCTGTCCGGCGCCACGCCTCCTTGTTCGAGGTGCAGGAAGGTACGCTCCAGCCCCTGAGAAGCGAATGAGGATGTCTTCCCGCTCGGGAGGACACCCTCATCTGCTTCTGGAAAACCAGAGACTCAACTGGGGAGAAAGCAGAGTTGCGGCCCGCTACCCTGTCATTAAGCGCAATGCGGGCCGCTCCGGATCCATCCGGTTGATGTGCGCGCCAGCGCCCTGAAGTTTCCCGACCAGATGGGTGTACCCGCGATCAATGTGCTCGACGCCGGTGATGATCGATTCTCCATGAGCCCCCAAAGCCGCTACGATCAGCGCTGCGCCTGCCCGCAGGTCGGTAGCCGCCACATTGGCTCCGGTCAAGCGTTCTACTCCCCGCACCACAGCGGTGCGACCTTCGACTTGAATATCGGCGCCCATCCGGTCCAGTTCGGTCACGTACCGGAACCGGCTCTCGAAGACGCGATCCGTCACCATCGCCGCCCCTTCACTCACCGCTAGAAGCGCCACCAAAGGCTGCTGCATGTCGGTAGGGAAACCCGGATGCGGCAGAGCCATCACATCCACGCTGCGGGTTCGCTCCGGTGCGGAGACCCGGAGCTGGCCGGGACGATCGGGATCACCGCCGGAGGGTACGCAATGCACCCCCATCTCGCTGAGTTTCGCGAGCACCGGTGATAGGTGATTCACCACAACGTTTTCAAGCACCACGTCTCCGCGAGTGATCGCCGCCGCGCAGGCAAACGTACCCGCTTCCATCCGATCCGGAATGATCGAATACTCTGTCCCGGTGCGTAGTTCAGACACGCCGTGAATCGTAATCGTAGAGGTGCCGACTCCCGAGATCCGTGCCCCCACATGGTTCAGAAAGTACGCCACATCAGCGACTTCAGGTTCGGAAGCAGCGTTCTCAATGGTGGTGACGCCGATACCCAGCACGGCGGCCGTCATCAAATGAGTGGTAGCGCCGGCACTGGGGAAATCGAGGTAAATGTGAGCGCCGCGCAACCCATCTGTGCGGGCGATTACGATTCCGCCCTCGGTGCGTACTTCCGCACCAAGCGTCTGCAAGCCCTTGATGTGGAAATCCACCGGTCGAGCGCCGATGTCACACCCACCCGGCTGAGCTACCCGGGCAGACCCGAGGCGTGCGAGCATGGGCCCGACAACATAGAATGATGCGCGCATCCGGCGGACCAGCTCCTCCGGCGCCGTGGCTCGGGAGAACTCAGTCGCATCCACCTCTATCGCGTCCTCACCCAGAAATCGGACCCGGGCGCCTGTGTGACACAGGACCTCAGTCATCGTCCGAATATCACGAATGTCCGGGACATTACGGAGAATTGTCTTTCCGCGGACAAGGAGGCAGGCCGGGAGAATGGCGAGACTGGAATTCTTGCTGCCACTCACCCGGATTGCGCCCCGAAGCGGCCGGCCACCGCGCACGATGATTTGTTCCACTGGTTCTTCCTGACCTGATCCGGGCATCGCTGGCTCCGGCGATTCATTGCAACACATTCCGATTGGGGCGGCCCTCCGTGACCGGGAGGCAGGAACACGTCGCGTCAGTTCACGCAGAGGCTCTCCCGCAGGGAACCCGCCTCTGCGCAGAGAAGTTGGCGTTGTCGGTCCGGCATCCCTCCCCAATGAACCCACTTACGGAAAATACACTCCACCGGCTGCGCACTCCGGACGGCAGCCGGCTCCTGGCGGCTGCTGTCGAATGCGAAGCAGACCCCTTTGCTGCGGCCCGACTGCGAGTCCGATTTCCCGACTTTTCCGCCGAAGAGGCCGGGGCAGCAGTGGATCAGATTCGCCTCCGCCGGCGTGCTCGAGAGAAGTTTACAGCGGCGGAGGAAATGTGGTTTTCGGGGGACTTACTGGAACAGGCATCAAGTGAGCCCGTAGCCGCCTGGCGAGCCCGGCGTTTTGCCGAATGGGCCTGTACGCGTTCCCTACCCCCACTCCTCGCTGATCTGTGCTGCGGGGTGGGAGCGGACACATTCGGATTGGCGCGGGCACTCCCGGAGGAAATCTCCGTCACGTCCGTGGATCAGAGTCCACTCGCTGCGGCGCTCACCACAGCCAACGCGGAAGTACTCTGCTTGCGGTCGCGTATCCAGGTGCAGGTGGGGACGCTTCCCCAGGACGCTCCGGCGGCGGATGCCTGCTGGATGGATCCCAGCCGCCGCGAGCAGGGAAAGCGCACGCGAACCCTGGACGAAATGTCGCCGCCCCTGGGGGCACTGCTGGCGTTGGCTGATTCCAGGGCAGCGGTAGGAATCAAGCTTGCCCCGGCCACCGATCTCGACGCACTCGATGCACAACTCGCTGGTCGCAAATGCGAGTGGGAGTGGATTTCCGATCGCCGCGTTTGCCGCGAACTGGTTCTCTGGTTGGGTGACCTGACCCAGGAACGATCTGTGCGCCGTGCCAGTCTGGCTGGTGTGGGACAGACACTTGCCGGGATTCCTCAACCACTCCCACCGACAGGAGCCTTCCGCCAGTTCCTGCTCGAACCCGATCCGGCGGTGATTCGCTCCGGTCTGGTAGGGAATCTGGCTCAAACGCTGGGGGCGGGAGCAATTGACCCACAACTTGCGTATTTGACTCTGGATCGGCTGGTGCATACTTCATTTGCCGTTTCCTATCGGGTCGAGGATGTCTTACCGTTTTCACTGCGCGAATTGGCTCGACGGCTCCGCGTACAAAACGCCGGGGGCGTGGAAATCAAGACACGTGGAGCAGCAGTGGTACCGGAGGTGCTACGTCAGCAACTCCGGCCGGTGCTAAAACATGGGAACCCGGGCTGCCGACCAGTGGTGTTCGTCACCCGGCTGGGCTGCCGTCCCACGATGATTCTGGGGGAGCGTGTTGATCTTGACGACAGAAACAAAAACTGAGCCGGAAGACAAGGCAGCTCCTGTCGGAGACGTGTCTCAGGACAACGTGCTCATCGGAGAGGCACCGGTGGCCACAGCCGCCAGGCCGGTCCCAAGTGGCCCCTGGATCTGGGACGCACAGACTGCACCCGCCGCCCGAGCGGAGCTACACGTTGGTGCGACGGGCGGCGAGCCTGCGCCGGTTCCCGTGCCCGAGGGTGTCGCGTTCGAACATCACGAACATCCGCAAGTTACTCCGGATCCGGTTGCTGTTGGCGATCACGCCGCCTCGGGTGCCTGGGAATCGCCCCGGGTAACCCAGATTCCGGTCGGGGAGATCGCGTGGCTGGCCACAAAGACGGCTGCCGGGCCGACCGAGACCCCGAACTGGTTCGTACAAGAAAGCAGTACCCCCAACGGTGCGCTGCAACCGGTATCAGATGAAGCATCAATCCCGGTCGCAGATGCTGGGACCTTCTCGGACTCCGGCGATGAAACGGTCACCACCGCCGACGAGGAAGCCCCCGTTTCCGCGAACAATGTTACCCAGGAGTCCCCGAGCCAGCCCGGAGAAGAAAGTGAACGAGATAACAAACTCCGGTACGGATCTCGTCCCTCAGAGCGCGAACCCCGCACCAGTCCGAACTGGATGCTCGCGTTTGTCTGCGGTTGGGCTGGACTGCGCGCGGGTTACCAGGTCTACGATGTCATGCTGCGCACTGATCTCACCCAGGCGGGTCGGTTGTTGGCGCTGGGAGGTTACGCCGCGCTGAGTGCGGGATTTTGCGCATTTGCTCTGGAAGCCCTGTTCTGGCGAGTGCTGCGCCGCCGGGACCATGGACGGAAGAGCGTGTTGCTCCTCCTGGCGTTGCTCACTATTGCCGGAGCAGTATGTCTCTTCCTCTTCAAAGACCCGGACCCGGTTCGGGGGCGGATCTAGGGTCGAGACATGGAGTCGCTGCACGACTGGTTTCAATATGTGAACCGGGTCAGCCGACCCGCCCGGCGTGAGGAGGGGGTCGAAACCGCCGCGGCGGAGCCGTGGCGACCCTGGCCGGAGCCGGACGCGGAGGCCGCGCTGTCACCGATACCATCGCTGGCAGCGATGCTCACTGCCCCGGCCCTGGTGGAAACTTATCAGCGGGTGGCGCCAACGTTCGACGACCCAACCCTCGACGACAAGCTGGAACCGATGCCGGAGTTTCGCATTCCGGCTTTGCGGGCGCCCACATTTGATGTGTCGTTGCCCAACCTGACTTCCGGAACCCCAAACTTGCCAGGGGAAGTCGCGCTCGCCCCTCTCAGCACCGATCTGGCACCGGAAGCGGATGCACAGCCGCCGCCCACCCGCCCGCTGGAGGTGCAACCGGCCACCGCGGAACGCGCGCCCTGGCTCTGGGCGCATCTGTTGCAAATGCGGAGCCGGAACTTTTTTGCAGACGATTCCGAACCGGGATCGCGCAGTTCGCGCGAGGAACTGATTCAACGTCTGCTGGACCCGACTCTGAATCTGGAAGAGACGGCGCTGCTGATCGGAGTTTGTCCGACTACGGTACGACGCTATACGAACCGCGGTCATCTACCTCACTTCCGTACTAAGGGGAACCAGCGGCGCTTCCGCTTTCTGGATGTAGCAGAGTTCATCGTGAGCCGTCAGGCGGAAATCGAAGCGGATGCTCGTACTGACCGCGATGCCGGTCAGCCCCCGCCGGACGACACCGAGATGGATGCCTAACGAACCCGCCGTGCGATTTCCGCCAGTTCGGGATTGGAGAGCACCGAACTACTGATGATGACCGCAGTGTCTCCCTGATGCCAGAAGAGACGCAGTTCTCCGCGATTGCCGCGTACGAAGCATCCCAGGCGGCCTTCGCCCAGATCTATTTTCGCATCAGCACGGGTCTCGAACATCCGCCGATGATAGGCATCGCGCTCAGGTGAACGAGGTTCCTGGGAGAGAATCAGCAGGTTCTCTCCGTCGGAGGTGGAGAAATCCTGAAGAACTCGGCGCGCGCCCACGGTCGGTGCTTCCCGCCCGATGCGTCCGTCTCTGGGCAGCCACGTCGGCGCTAGAAGGCGCCGCTGCATCTGGACCTCCATCTTGCGAAATCCGGGACTGGTCATTCGACCCGAACGATCAAGGTTCGTCGGAGGTATCAGCAACCTGCCGCCCGTCAGGACCAGGGCTGCCACCGGTGCGATGAAAAACCAGCGGGTCGGAGGCACTTTCAGCCTGGGTCCGGAAGGGGAAGACTGGGGAGTGGAGGCGGAAAACATGGGATCGCCAGGTCCTTCGCGGTTCAGTGTGGACATCATCTAACAGGAGCAGATTCCTGCGAAGCCGTGAGGACTCCTGCTTGATTTTCCGAAGACCAGGGTGCCTGGTGGATACCAGGTACGTCGCTACTCCGCCCCTTGTCTTGTCCAGGGGAAGCTGATCCTTTGAGGAAAGAGAATCTTCTCACATGCACGTGCTGTTCATCGGGGCGCATCCGGACGATTGTGATTTCTCCTGCGGGGGCACCGCAGCCCTATTCGCACAACGGGGAGACAGTGTCAAGTTCGTCTCCGTCACCAACGGTGATCGCGGACACATGGCGGCTGAGTACCTCCAAGACCGGACCCGGCTGGCGGCCCGGCGTCTCGAAGAAGGACAGCGGGCAGTCGCCCTCTTCGGGGGAGAATTCACCTCGCTCGGCGTGCATGACGGCGCCGTGTATGTCACCGAGGAACTCACCGAGCAGATGGTGCGTCTGATCCGTGCATGGGGCCCTCCGGGAGTAGGCCCGGATCTGGTACTGGTGAACCGCCCCAACGATTATCATCGGGACCATCGCTACACCGCGCAGCTTGTGCTGGATGCCACCTACATGCTCACGGTGCCCCTGATGTGCCCGGAAACGCGCCACCTGGATCGGATGCCGGTTTTCGCCTACTGGTTCGACCGATTTCAGGAGGGCGGCAGATTTCGGCCGGATGTGCTGGTGAATATCGCCTCCGTTCTGGATGTGAAAACAGAGATCGGTCTTGTGCACGCATCGCAGACCTTCGAATGGCTTCCGTACAACGCAGGCACACTGGATCACGTCCCATCGGATGCTGTGGGACGCCGGCTGTTCGCGCAGGAACGCATGGAAGCACGGGCGCGCCGGGTAGCCCAGGGGTGCCGCGAATTGGCGCCCGACCGGGCGCCGGCCGATCTGGAATTCGCCGAGGCGTTTCAAATCAGCGAATATGGTCGTCAGCCGACGGCAGAAGAGCTGAGCATCCTCTTCCCTGATGGTCGAGAAGGGGAACGCTACAGGTAAGTCGCAGCGCCGCGACGCCGCACCACCTGATCCGGCCGCACGCAAACGAGGTCAGGTGGGTGCGGCGTCGCGGCGCCACAGGGATTGCGCCGCTCCACTTCGTCCCTCAGCCCCAGTATCCGTTCTGCCAGAATGGATACCAGGTGTGCCTCCTGACTCTCCGTTCCGCCTATGCCTTCCCCTTCTGCTCTTCGTCAACTCCGCTCACTGCGCCGCAATGAGTGGGGCATCGCGCTGATCCTCGGCTACGTCACGCTCGTGGTCGTCCCACTGATTCTCATGCTGGTCGTGGTGGGTGCCAAGTTCAAACCACAGGGGCTGCTGGACCCGGGCTCTCTCGATCGGGCGCAACTGGCCCGGCATCTGGCGGACGGACATGGGTACATCACCTCCGTGATTCGCCCTCTCTCGGTAGGGTTCCACGCCGCCGATCCGCAGGCGCACCCCGATCTGTACAATCCACCGCTGCATCCGCTGCTCCTGGCCGCCTTTTTCAAGGTTGCCGGAGCCACCGACCTTGCCGTGGCGGGTTTCGGCGCGATGCTCTGGGTGCTGTCCGTGTGGCTCACTTTTTTCCTGGCCCGAAAGTGGTTCGGACTTCGCACCGCCTGGCTGGCGGCGGCTCTCTATACCCTGAACGTGACCGCGTTGACTGCGGCTTTGCAGGGATCGTCGCAGCCGCTCATCGTTCTGCTGGTGCTGGGCGCTGCATGGCTGCTGCTGCCCGGAAGAGCGGATGAGCCCGACCCCGATCCGATCGTTCCAGCACCGGTTGCGGCGCCGGCGCCCCGGCGATTTCGTCCGGCTCGCGTGATCGAAGCGGAGTTCGGGCCGGAGCGCGTCGAACAACTGGACACTCGGGCCGATGCGACAGGGGGAACCCCCAACGCGCCGGGCGATCACCCGGAACCGCCGGCGGCGAGTACGGCCGACGAAGAGCGGGCAGCAATAGACGAGTGGCGGGCGCTCCCGCTCTGGCGGCTTGCCGCAGCCGGACTGCTGTGGGGTCTGGCCTGCGTGACGCACTACCTGATGCTGCTTCCGGCCCTCGGTTTTGCGTACTTCGTCTTTCACAATCAGCACGCGCGCGGACGGGCTCTGGGAGCATTTCTCGCGGGGATGGTCGGCCCGCTCGGATTGTGGTGGGCGCGAAACTGGGTCGTCGGGGGCTCCCCCTTCTTCTCGCTGTACTGGTACGAGGCGCTGACAAACAGTTTTGGATTTCCCGGGGAAAGCATCTGGCACTATACCGCCACTCCGGCACATCCTCTGTTGTACCCGCTCCAGCACCCGTTTCAGACGCTGTCAAAGATCCTGACCGGTCTCATCGGGTTCCGCCAGGATCTCGTGACCGTATTGGATCCTGTTGTGCTCTTCATTTTCGCGGCTGCGCTTGTCTTCGGGCTGGGGAACCGCTGCTGGCGCGCATTCTCAGTGTCGCTCGCGGTAGCGGCACTGCTGTTAATGCTCGGGTCGTCTTTCCTGCGGGCCGAGACCGGTCTGCTGCTGATCTGGGCCCCCCTGCTGTGTATCGGTACGGGCTTTGTCGTCTCTACGTGGGCCACCGCACAGTTGGGCCACATCCGGCTTCGATTTGGCCGCCGGCGTTTAGGCCCCGCATGGACGCAGGGACTCGCCGGCGCAGCACTGGTTGCCACGGTGGCCCTTCCTGCGGCATATTTCATCCTGGTGGCGCGTCCGCCGCAGCCGCTGGACCTGAAAGCCCAACTGGCGCCGGTGCGAGACCGGGTTTCCGCAGATGGAACAGTACTGACCGATCAGCCGGCGCTGGTTGCCTGGCATACGGGCCGCGCCAGCATCTGGCTGCCCCAGCGGGAAGAAGATCTGGCATCGATGGAGGCCACCTTCAAGAACGTAGAGGGCGCCTACATCACCGGTGCACTCAGTACAATTCCGATGCGGGAACGCGGGGCCTGGTGGTTCTGGCTGAGCCGGCCGGAAGGCCGCTTCCGGGGATTGACTCCGGCAGTGACCACATCGGCAGGTCTGCTGTGGCTCCGGCAGCGGCAGGCAATGCGATCGAGGTGAGGATGGCGCAAGAGCACGTATCGGGAGTGCAGCGGCAGGAACGGGCGCGCCCGGCGCAGGCCGCCGCGACGGGTGACAGCCTGGCGTCCCCCGTCTTCTTCTGGTGGTTGGCCCTGCTGGGGACCGCCATCCTGATCTACGGACCCACCGCGATCTGGTTGGAGCAGCGCTGGCGCACAGATCAGTTCTACCAGCACGGTTACCTGGTCGCGCCGGCGAGCGCCTACCTGGCCTGGAAAGCCTGGCCGGAGGCAATGGCGCTCGCCGCAAAGGGGAGCCGCTGGGGCACTCCGTTGATCCTTTTGGGTCTGCTGCTTCAGACGGCAAACGCGATCACCGGCATCATGACGATCGGCGCGGTGTCCTTCATGATGGTGGCGACCGGGTTGCTGCTGGCCTGGAAGGGAACCGCCGTTTTTCAACATCTGGGCTTTCCGCTCTTTTTCTTTCTTTTCGCCATTCCGTTTGCCACGGCCGGATCGGAAGCGAGCGGGATGATCATGACCCCCATGATGGAGCTCGCGGCTGCATCCGCCGCCGGCGTCTGCCAGACGCTGGGGCTGGACGCGAAGCTCTCCGGCACCATCGTGCGGCTGCCGGGTTACACGATGCAGATCGTGGCGCCGTGCAGCGGCATGTCCAGCCTGGTGAGTTTGATGCCGCTTGGAGCGCTTCTAGGACATCTTTCCGGGGCCCGTCCCTGGCGGATCGCGGTACTCATTCTCGCGGCGTTTCCCATCGCCTATGTGGCAAACGTCACCCGTCTCACACTGACTGCACTCCTGGGGGTCAGCTTTGGAGCGAAGGTGGCATCGGGTTTCTTGCACGAAGCCTCGGGCATCTTCACGTTCGCTCTCGGCGCGGTGGCAATGTACTGCATTCCGCGGGGATCCTCAAAGTGACTCTGCTGAACCGGATCGTCATCCTGGCGGCATTTGCCCTGGCTGCCGCCTGGCAGGTAGTGATGGGAGGAATGCCGGCCGCCGGCGCCACCCCAACTCTGGCTCAAGTGCGGGTTCCCCCGGCGCCCCCCGGCTGGAAACTGGTAAGGCAGGAACCGGTCGCCATGTGGGCCGACAAGACCCCTGGCCGGAGCGCCGAGTATCAGGCCCCGGATGGGTCCCGGCTGACCCTGCATCGCTTTGTGGGTTGGCCGGACCGCCGCGAGCATCTGCCCGGCTTTCTGCCGCACGAGTGCTGGTACTCCGGACAGGGATGGGACTTCGACATCCGCTCCGGCATGCAAAAGCACGGCGAGCGGGAACTGCGCCTGATTCGGGTGCACCGGCGCACTCCGCAGGGGACCGAACGTTTCGTGGAGCTGTCGGCGTACGCGTGCAGCGACCGGATGTGCGCCACCTGGCAGGAATACAAAGCGGTGCTGATCTGGCAGCGGGTGCTGCGGCAGCGAAGAATGTGGGTCTACAGCTACGTCACCGCGGCCCCGGAGACCGCAGCGCTGGCGGCGGCGCCGGAACTGCTGTTGGCGGCGCTGAAGCTGGACCAACAGGAAGAGACTACACAAGTGGCCACCCGGCCGAAAGTCGCCCCGAACCCAGAGCTGTAGCAAGTCCGCCGTGTTCCCCACCCGACGCGCCGTACCGGGCGCCTCCTGGGCGCAGCAAGCGGTCCCGGATGTTCCGGGCGAACATAGTCAAACGCTTCCCGGCCATAAAATGAGAACGCCGCCGGTATGCGAGATAGTTTGCTAGTCCACCGTTACACGACTGTCCCACGTACCCGAGCCACGCACGTAAGTAAG
>SYMT01000003.1 GCA_005805375.1 Actinomycetota bacterium | reverse complement strand
TGTGGAGTCGCGCACCTCCGTTTGCGCGCGTCCCCCGCGGCACGGCCCCGGCGTGGCTCGGGACCGGGGTGCGTGGGCGGGGGGGGCCCCTTGCTACGCTCAGGGGGCACCCGGCGTGGCTCGGGCACGGGGTGCGTGGGCGGGAGGGGGTCCCCTTGCTCACGCGCGTGGCGCGGGTACGGCATCGGGCACGCACCGCAGGCGATCGCTGGCCGATGTGGAGTCGCGCAACTCCGTTTGCGCGCGTCTGTCGCGGCAAGCCCCCGGCGTGGCTCGGGCACCGGGCGGGGGTGTGATGGGGGATGATCCCGGGGTAATCTCGTCCGGTTGGGATGATTGATTCCGCCGGGTTCCCCGAGAGGTGAGAGCGGCGAGAAGTGAGTCAGCCTCTCCACTCACTTCTCTTCACTCTTTTCTCACCTGATCCGCGGCGCCAACGCGGCCGGATGACTCGGAGGCGCACTGCGGAACTCCACACTCCTGAGCCGGTCAACCGCAAAGGTGACCGACACGGTACGCCCCGGCCCCGGGTCCTCGCAGTGATACACGCAATGTGCAGCCCACTCGGGCCGCCCGTCCGCGCCCTCGTTCAATATCCCGCTCGACCACCGGGGCCAACCGTCGTGCTTCACGGCCAGCGAGCGTCCGCGGTCATCCACAGCGCCCACCAGGCGAGCCCACACCGGCGGATACATCGCCGGTGCCGGCTGCAGCGAGAGCCTCACCATCATCGCGGGCCCGCCGGGCGCGTCTGCCACAGCGAGGCTAGCCGGCGGCGGGCGCCATTTCGGCAGCCTTGGACTTCGACCCAGTTCGATGAGGCTGATTGTCCCGCTGGGCGACACCCAGGTGGGCACTGGTTTCAGCCGTGAAAACGTCCGCGATAGGGGAACGGGCGGCGTGGTCCAGATTGCATCCGGCGGGAGGGACGAACGCGCCGAACGTACGAAGTCCGCCGCGACGATCCATGCGGCCTCGCGGTGGCAGAGACCGCTGAACAAGAGTGAGCTCGGATGGAATAATTCGGAGAACCCGGAGCGGCGCAGCAGATTCCCGGTCGCGTCCTTAATCCGCGTGCCTACGACGCTCCAGTCAGTAGTCCGTTTCCCGCTCCGCAGGACCTCGTACGCCAGTCCCAATTGTGCCGGGTTGATGGGGCTGGGTTGAGGCTGCCATGGTCCCGGAATGACCACCACGTCATCGCCCAGGCTGCGCCGAATTGGGAACGGTTCGGGGTCCAAATGTGGGAAGTGTCCCATTGAAGGGTTGCGTAGGGGTGGCGAAACCACTGTTTGGCGTGTATCCGAGGGGAGCCATGCCAGGCGAAGCGGCCCGCCCCGGCGTGGGTAGACACCCGTGAAATGCGCGGTCACGTTGCGCGCGCGCTGGAGGGTGCGTTGCCCGTCAGGAACCTCTCGTTCGAACCAGCACCCGTGCGCATCTACCATCCACAGTGAACCGCCAGGGTCTCGGGAGTCTCGGTCCCGGTCACGCGACCAGAATCCCAGTGCTGGGTGGTCGAACTTGGCTGCTCCACGAGAGCGAAAATTGTGACGGGGCGCACCGAGCACGAAGTCCAGCAGTTGCTCCCAGGGAGAGCCGAGCACCGCTCGATGCTGCGTGCCCGCCGTCAGCGCCACCAACCGGTACTCGGCCCCGTCCGGAAGGTGTTGATGCAGCACCAATGGACGTGTAGTGAAGCCCCGAACTGCTTCTCCGAGCACCAGTAGGAGCCCTGCGAGGGATCCGATCAGCCACATGGATCGCGTGCGCTTACGCATGATTCAGTTCTCGCAAGTTTCACCAGCCCCAAAAGGGGTCGCTACAAGTCTACAGGGAAAGAGTGACTTGGATGTGTCCGCGCCGTCCGGCGCCGTGTGTGGTGTGCGGTGGCCGCGCGGACGCAATGCCCTGCAAGGTGCACGATGGCTAGTCGTGAGCTCCGGCACGTCCCCTTGCGGCAGTGGTAACTTGCGCGCGGAATGCAGTTTGCTGGCGCGGACCGCGTCGGCGAGGCATCTGGCGGCAAGCGTGGCGCCGGCGGGTGGTGTCATCGCCGCGCGTTCGCCTGCCGACGAGCCGACGAGCCGACGAGTCCGGCGACCCCAGCGACCCCAGCGAGGGATTCGAAATCCCTCGCTGGGTGGGCGTCCTCCGGACGAGGGAAGGTTGTAACGGCGGTCTGGCTCCCGCGCACCGGAGCCGCGTGAGGCGGCGATGCGTGCGCCGGAAATCGCCGCAAACCGCCCCTCGTCCGGAGGACGCTCCCCCCAGCGAGGGATTTTGAATCCCTCGCTGGGGGGCTTGCGGCCGGACCTATCAGCCTGCCGCCATCCTCTCCGCTGCCTGAAGTTCGGCCCCGATCACTGCCGAACGCGCTGCGAGTTGCCCTACCTCCTGTGCAAGGCGCACCAGACGCTCCGGCGCGAGATTCGGATCTCGCATTTCGTTGTTTGCTTCCCCAATACGTCGCGAAATGCGGTTGAACTCTTGCTGGAGGCGTACACGCTGCCCCTCCGGGTCAGGCGCCGTCGAGCCTGTGCCGGCGTGTGGCTCCCGGACGGTCTCCCCCCGCACTGTCGGCACCGGCGGCACCGGTGCCACCGGCGGTGTGTCCGCGGTGCGCGCGGGTGCCGGCGGGGGACCCTCGGGAGGGGGGGGGGCTGTGGGCGGGGGCGTCGGACCGGCACCCTTCTGACGCTCGCGGGCGGGCGGTTCGCACACCCCGAGCCCGATCGTGACCTGTTCCCTGATGAAATCGGGCAGGTGGGCCCGCAGCAGTTCGCCGAGCTCACCGATATTGCCGGGGAACCCGACGATCTTGACGTGGCCCGGCGATACCTCGAACACTCCCCCACCGCCTCGCCAGCGACGACGCGGCTCCTCCTCCTCCTCGTCCCGCAGGTAGTCAGCCAGTTGGCTCGCAGCGACACCCACCTCGTCAAACGAGGCCGACTCGTCCAGCGGTTCGAACACTCCGGACGGAAGCGCCTCAAGTGCGCTCAGCCGACGGACGATCAGGTTGTAGTTCTTGATGGCCACCGACTTGCCTCCGGCCAGTTGACCGGTCAGGCTCGCGTCGCGTGCCGTGCGGACCAGCCCCTGCAGCAACCGCACGAGGCGTTGCATTTCCTTCTGTGAGTCGTCCATCGGTCTTTCCTCCCCACCGACTTCGCAGCGCCATTCCCGCGCAGCGTCCCGCCACTGGCGGGCCGCGTCACGCCACGGATTCTCGGATCTCATCCTCATGGTTCGTTCCTTCCTGGTGATTGTCCGCCGGGGCGGTTGCGCCCCACGCTTCGTCCAGTTCAGCGCGCAGTAGCTGCCGTCCCCGGTGCAGGCGCCACTTGGCCGTGGCCACTGTGATCCCGAGGAACTCGGCGATTTCGCGGGCGGTTTGTCCTTCGTAGTAGTGCAGGCGGAGGGCTACCTCGTACTCGGGCGTCAGCCGCCCGATAGCGTCGGCCATTGCCGCCCGTTCCACGGCGTCGGCCGCCTCGTCACCCGGATCCGGGCACGCTCCGTCCACGCAGATTGCGTCGTCGAACGGGACGCACCCCGCCTCGTGCCGGAACGCCGCCCCCCGCACCACACGAAATGCACGATAGCGGGTGATCGCCGCCAGCCACGCTCCGAACCGCGCGGGATCGTCCAACTGCGGCAGTGAGCGAAATGCGAGCAGGAACGCGTCCTGAGCCACGTCCTCGGCATGGGCTGCACCGACCAGGGGGCGGGCCACCGCGATCGCGGCGCCCCGGTACCGGCGCACCAGCGCATCGAAGGCAGCAAGTTCTCCCACTCCGGTCGCCGCGACGAGATCCTCGTCATCCAGGCGATCCCAGTCCGACTTCCCGATCATCTCCCGGGCCTTGCACGGTTCATCATCCATAGAGAGTCGCGAGCGTGGATAATGGATAGTCCGCCTTCATCACACGCGCGAAAAAAGTCCATGCCCGTTCCCTCGTCGTCCTCTCCCGTTGGTGAAACGCCGACCCCCGGCGGGGCGTTGCGCCGGGTACAGATCAACGTCGGGACTGCGCTGGTGAGTCTGGCGAGGAACTGGTTTCGTTCCGCACTGACCATGCTGGGCGTCGTCATCGGCGTGGCGGCCGTCATCGTGCTCATGGCGTTCGGGGAAGGGGCACAGCACGAAATCACGACGCAGATTGATACACTCGGCTCCAATGTCGCAGTGATCGTGCCGGGCAAGATGCAGGGCGAGAAGAACTTCAACCCGCTGGCGGGAATGAGCATGAGCGTACTGTCCCCGCGAGACCGGGCGGCGCTTCGCCAGGTGCCGGGCGTGCGCGACGCAGCGCCTCTGGTATTTCTCGGTGGCGGAGTCTCCTACGGGAAGAAACCTGCCTCACTGTGCATTCCGCTCGCCGTGCCTGCCGGCTTCGATCGCGTCCGGCGGCTTACCTTCAGCGCAGGCCGGTTTTTTGGGCCGGAGGAGGAAGACGACCCGGTGTGCGTCATTGGGACAGGGCTGAAAGAGGACCTGTTCGGTGACGCGAACGCCACGGGCGAGAAGCTGATGGTGAACGGGCGGATGGTTCGGGTCATCGGCGTCGTGGCGGCCCGGACGGTCGGCAGCGGGGTGTTCGGCGGCGACGAATTGGATGCCGTTGCGTACGTGCCCCTTCGCGGTGTGGAAAAGACGCTCGGTGGAGCAGGATACCATCGGATCTTCGTAGATCTCGCTCCGGGCGCCGATCCGGACCGCACGGCGGAATCAATGCGCCGAGCTCTCCTCCGTGTCCATAATCAGCGGGATGACTTTTCCATCCTGCGCGCTAAAGAGCTACTGGCGATGTTCTACAAGATCTTCAACCTGCTTGCGGCGCTGTTGCTTGGGATCACCGGAATCTCCCTGGTGGTGGGCGGGATCGGGATTATGAACATCATGCTTGTCACGGTCACTGAACGCACCCACGAAATCGGAATTCGCAAGACGGTGGGCGCCCGGCGGCTGGACATTTTCTGCCAGTTTCTTACCGAAGCCGTTGCGCTGTCGGCCATCGGCGGCGCCATCGGCATCGGGGTCGCGATCGCTGTGTGCCGGATGGTCCCGCTCTGGCTGCCGCTCCGGCCCCTGGTTTCCGCCCACGCGGTAGGACTCGGTTTCACTGTGTGTGTGGTGGTGGGCGTTCTGTCGGGGGTGGCGCCGGCCGTGGCCGCGGCCCGCAAAGATCCGATCGAAGCAATCCGCTTCGAGTGACGCCGTGTGCGATACAGTCTCCTATGTCCCGCGTCAGAAAAGCCGTCATCACCGCCGCGGGTCGGGGAACCCGGCACTTCCCCGTGACCCAGTTGATGCAGAAAGAGATGATCCCGCTCGTGGACCGCGACGGGACCACGAAGCCGACGATCCAGATCATTCTCGAAGAAGCGCTGGATGCCGGAATCGAGGAGTTCTGTCTGGTCATTTCTCCCCGGACGGAAGACCAGTTCCGCGCCCACTTCAATGGCCTGCCGCCGGCGCAGGCGGCTGCGGCACGCAGTTCGTGGGTCCAGGAGGAGAACGAGCGCCTGTGCGACCTGGGCGCGCGCATCCGGTATGTGGTCCAGGAGCAGCAAGAGGGCTACGGCCACGCGGTGTATTGCGCCCGCGACTTTGTGGGCGATGAGCCGTTCCTCTTGCTGTTGGGCGATCACATCCTGATTTCGAGCACCAAGACCCCCTGCTCGCGGCAGGTGATCCACGTCTACCAGGAGCACGACGCGCCGGTGACCGGCGTGCAGCGTACCCGCAGCGATCTGCTGCACCTTTTCGGGACCCTGGCGGGCAGGCGTATCCCCGGCGAGGGCCTGACGTATGAGGTCACCACGATTTGTGAAAAGCCGAGTGTGGAATTCGCAGAGGAGCACCTCCGCGTCGCCGGTCTGGCGCGCGACGAGTACCTCTGCTTCTTCGGCGCCCACGCCTTCCCGCCTTCACTGTTTGACGCCATCCAGTACCACATCCGGAACAACATCCGCGAGCAGGGCGAGATCCAACTCACGAACTCACTCGAGTTGCTGCGCCGGGAGGGACGGTATCTCGCCACGGAGATTGACGGGGACCGGTACGACATGGGGGTGCCGATGGGCTACCTCCAGACGCAACTTGCGCTCGCGCTCAATTCTCCGGCCCGGCGGCAACTGCTTTCCGCACTTCCCCATCTGGTCGCCCAGACGGCGCCGGACGAGATCCGGTAGTGCTGCGTCTGAATCTGGCAACCGACTACGGGCTGCGGATCCTCCTGTTTCTGGCGCACGCGCCGGACGACACCCCCTCAACGGGAGAGATTGCCCACTTCTACCGCATCTCCCCGGATCACGTGCGGAAAGTGGCGCGGCAGCTTGCGCAGCACCACTTCGTGACGACCGTGCGCGGTCGGTCCGGCGGGCTGCGGCTGGCTCGCCCCCCCGGCTCGATCAGCGTGGGCGAGGTGGTTGAGTTGCTGGAAGGCCCGACGGGGCTACTCGAGTGTGTGCTGCACGACGGTGTGTGCGTGGTGCAGCCACAGTGCCGGCTGCGCCACGTTCTTGCGGACGCGGGCGCACGACTGATCGCGGACCTGCGGCGCGTGATGCTGTCCGAGCTGGTGGCGGATGGGGGCGAACTCGTCCGCCTGGATCCCGCCCCCACCATACCTATTGCGCGGCCTTGAGTACGTCTCGCGCTTCGGCGTTGCCCGGCTCCTCCTTCAGAACCTGCTCAGCCGCCGCACGCGCTCTGGCTTTGTCCCCCGCCAGGAGCCACTGACGCGCCATCAGTGCCCGCGTCGGGACGGGTCGCCGCAGTCCTGCGAGCAGCGCCGACTCGAGCTCGAACGCCGCCTGTTTCGGCTGCTTCAGGGCTGCCAGGGCACGGCCGTACTGCTGATGCACGAAGCCCTCACTCGGCGTGATTTCCAGGACGCGCGGTGCGACTCGCACGAGGTCGGCCCAGCGTCCGTCCAGCGCCAGGCGGTCCACCAGCAATCGGGCGGTCTCGTGCTCATGCTCCTGAATATCTAGATACGCCTCGGCTGTCTTGAGCAGCGCGTCCCGGTTGTTCGCCTTCTCGTACAGGTCCATCAGCCCGGCGAGCGGCTCCGAGTCTTCCGGGTCGAACGGCCGGGCGGCCTCCAGGTGCCGGATCGCGCCGGCCGTATCGCCCAGCGCCACCGCGATCCGGGCCAGCGCCAGCCGGATTGGGCGCCCGTCCACGCCCTCCGCCAGCAGACGCTCGTACTCGACGGCCGCTCCCTTCGCGTCCTTCTGGCGTTCCAGCGCGGCGCCGAGTACGAAGCGGGCAAGTGAATGCACCTCGTCCAACGCCAACGCCTTGCGCGCCTCTGCGGCGGCGGCCTCCGGATCGCGTGGCAACAGTGCGGCGGCGAAGCGAGCGCGTGCAAGCGGGTCGTTCGGGTTGCCCTTCGCCGCCGACTCGAGCTTGTCCCGGGCGGAAAACTCGGCGATTTCGAAATAGAAGCCGCGTGCCAGGGGGGCAAAGCGTCGCTCCAGGAACTCGCGGAATCCCGTGTCAAGTTGGGCTGTGGTCTTGCCGCTGATCCAGGGCAGGACATCGCTGTCGCGCTTACCCTGCCCGTAAAGGCGCAGCGCCTCGACCAATTTCGGAAAGCCGCACGTTTCCGCGAGGTAGTGAATCGCCAGTGACGATTGGTAATAGGCGAGCAGCACCCCATTGGCGCGGTCCGGATGAGTGAAGGCGCCGGAGAGTTCCGAGAGTTTCCAGAGCTCTCCTTTCCGCAGTGTTGTGTAGAGTTCCCGGGCGTGTTCTCGCTTCCAATGGGGCCGGGCCACATTGGTTTCATATTCGGCCAGTCCCTCGGTGAACCAGCGCGGCGCCCGGTTGCGCGACAGTTGGAGATGAAACACGTGCGCGAGTTCGTGCGCGAGCACGAGTTCCCAGCTCGCCTCTGCTGCCGCCGGTGACATGGCCGTCACCAATTGACCGAAACAGGTGCCCTGGGCTCCGATTTCGGGCATGCCGGTGGTGCGGGCACCGTAGTGCTGCCGCTGGGCGTAGAGTTCGATCGCTACGGGTGTCTTCGGCGTGAATTTGTATTTCTCCACGTAGCGGTCCCAGGCACGCTGGATGGCCGGCGGGACATATCGCTCCAGGAGCGGTCGCTCCGCCTTCGGGAAACGGTAGAAGAACGGCCCCACAGTGAGGCTGTCGTAGCTTTTCGGGAGCACGTCCTCATAGAGCCTCAGCAGGTTAAAGGTGCGGGCGTTGAAGTTGTCCGCGTCGAATGCCTGTTGGAGCACCTTCAGCGCCTCGGCATCATTTCCCGGCGCCAGGCGGAGCAGGGTCATCCCGAGGGCCGCGAGTGCATCCGCATCGCCGGGATTGAGCGCGAGCGCCTCGCGGTTGAGCGCCGCGGCCTCTGCGTAGCGATGCTGTCGGATCGCGAGTTCCCCGACGAGAAAGAAGAAGCCCGAAGCACGAGGGTTTCCCTTCAGCACCGCCTGCTTCTGAGCCTCGTAGCCGGGAGTGTCTTCTTGAAGATATCGGCTGGCGCCGAGGAGCGCGCGCGTCTCCAGGTGAGCCGGGTTGATGGAGACTGCCTCCCGCAGCAGCGTTTCCGCGGCCGCAAACTCTTCGTCGTCGAGGGCCAGGCGGGCGTGCAGCGCGAGTGCCGGTACGTACTTCGGATTCTCCTTGAGTGCTTGATCGGCGAGGGCCCGCGCTGCCTTGACTTCGTACGGGCCCTCGACCAGCGCGCGAGCCCTCCCGATCAAGGCGCGCTGGTCGTGCGAATTGATCTTGAGGGCGTCCGCATACGATTTCGCAGCCTCGTCCGGCCGGTACTTGCGCAGAAACAGGTCTCCCCACTCGCAATGGGCGAGCGCCCACGTGGGGTCTTTCTCCACTGCCTGCTGGAACAGGCGATTTGCATCCTGCACCGCACCCAGCCCGGTTGCCGCCATGCCGGCATACAGCAGCGGCGCGGCCTCCTTCTGATCCGGCCGGCCCGCGCGCACTTCCTGCATCACGGCACTCAGCGTGATCTTCCCGCCGGTGGTGTCGCCGGTGTCGAGGAGCGTGAGCCCGAGCAGGACCCGCGCCCGGAGGTCCCGGGGGTTCGCCGCGATCGCCGCACGAAACGCACGCGCCGCTTCGGGAAGATGACCTGTGTCGCGCTGGATCTCGCCGGTGAGGCAGAGAGCTGCCCCCTGCGTGGCGGGGACTGCCGCTGCCTGCCCAGCAGTTGCCAGTGCTTCGGCGTATCGGCCCGTCGCGGACTGCACCTCCGCCAGGCCAATGAGGGCCGGCCCCCGTTCTGCGCCCACTGCCTGACGGAAGCCGTCTTCCGCTGTCTTCCACTCACCCTTGCGCTGGGCAACCCGGGCTCCGGCGACGTCCGCCTGTGCAGGACCACAGCAAAGGAGCAGCAGCAGGGCAATGATTTTCAGCGGCGACATGGGAGCCTCCCGGATTCAGCGTGGGGCCGACCGCCCCGATTCTGAGACGACCGTTGCCGGAGTTGGTTGCGCCCTACCGAGAAGTGAGGAGCGAGAAACGGGTAGCTCCGGCTTTTCGAGGTTTCGAAGGTTACAGGTTTCCATGCGCCCTAACGCTGGAAACCTGTAACTCAGCCGGTGAGCAATCCTACGCCGATTCCCAGAGCCGCTCCGGCAATCACTTCTACCGGAGTGTGCCCGAGCAACTCCTTCAACGCGGCTCGCTCCGAAACAGCGTCCTTGATGAACGTAAGGAGCAGGAGTTCGTTCAGGATGTCGGCGTGCTTGCCCGCCTCCCGACGCAGGGAAACCGCGTCGTACATCACGACCGCGGCAAACACCGCCGCGATCGCGAAGATGCTCGATGCCACGCCCTCCGCACAGCCCACTCCGGTGGCCAGTCCGGTGACGAACGCGGAGTGGGCGCTGGGGAGGCCGCCGGTGTCAATCAGGCGTTTCCAATTCAGTTCCCTCTCCAGAATGAAGAAGATCACCATCTTGAGCGTCTGTGCAATAGCCCAGGCCGCAAGTGCACTGACGAGGGGGCGGTTGGAGAGGAGTGTGTTCACGAGCGATGGCGATCCATGAGGGGGAATTCGTACGGCCTCGCAAGCTCAGAGTTTATACTCCGGCCGGCCCACCCCGTCAACCCGGAGGGCGGAACGGCGCGCGAGTAGTACCTTCGAGCCACCCGCCCTACCCTCCACGCCCAGCCCCCAACACCTGGGTCAGAGCCGCAGCTAGCCGCCGGCGCCCCTGGTGCAGGAGTTCGCGCGCTCGCTCCGGGGCGACGTGTCTGGTCGTGTGTTCCGGGTGGGCGCGGGCAAACTCCAGGGCCTCCGGCAGCACGAGTTGGCAATCCGGGAGCCCAAATGCGGTGACGCCGATCCAGGTGGCGAGAGTGCGGTATTCCATGCGCGTCGGCGCAGGGGTGGGAGCGTCCAGTTCCAGCAGACAAAGTTCCGGCGGAGAAGTCACGTGGTGCTCGCGGCAGGCGAAGGGGCGGTGCTTGTAGACTGAGCAGCGGCTCTCTTCGAGAAACGGGCAGAGTAGCCCAGACTCCCAGTATGAAGTTTCCAGGTGCGTGCCCCGCTCAGGTTCCGGATAGCCCTGCACAGCGCGAAACTCTTTCAGTTGCCGGTCCAGATCGGGTTCGTCTTGTAACTGCTCGCGCCACTGAACAGTACGGGCTTCGACCCGGCCGGCCAGGTCCGGCTCCCGCGTGACTGCCTCTGCGAGTGCGTGGGCTTCCAGCGGCGAGATCACTACGAGTTGCCCGCAGCACGCCCAGCAACCCGCGCCGCAAGTGACGGTGCTGCCCTGCTGCGCGAGCGAGTTCAGCCTGTCGGACTGCCGCGCGTCGGCTTCGGCCCGCAACTGTTCGGCCACTTCCAGCAGAGTTGACATCGAATTTGTGGTGCCCTACGGAACGACGCCTGGGTGCGGGCGGAGCTGCCGCCGCACCTCCGCCCAGCGTGCCGCGTGACTGTCGTCGAAGAGTACCGGCTCGAAACCGAGGCGCAGGTACACACCGATAGCCGGCAGACGCCAGTCGTCGGTCCGGAGGAGTGCCTGCCGGAATCCCTTGCGGTGAAACCAGTGCAAGGTTGCCAGAGTCAGCAGGAGCCCCAGCCCCCGTCCGCGCTGCGCCGGCGCCACGCCCACCATATGAACGTACCCGGCGTCCGGCTGGAAGGCTTCCAGTACGTAGGCCGTGGCGGTACCTTGTGGGACCCCGTCCACCGTCGCAAAAAAGCAGCCATCCGCCTGAAACTGGACCCGATTGACCAGTTCCCGGAGGCACCGAACTCCGTCCCATCCTGAGCCGATCGAGTCATTCATGATCCGCGCCCAGTGGTTCTCATCACCAGGAAGGTACGTGCGGAGAGCGCACCCCGAGGGCACGTCGAGCGGCGGCAAATCATTGAAATGCGGGCGCACCATCTCGAGTTGACTCGGGGAACTCACGACCGGACGTCCTCCTGGTAGAGAGCCTCAATCCAGTAGTAACGACCGTTGGCGTCCAGGAACGTCTCGAGCCACTCGGAAAAGCTGTCCGCCACTGCCCGCCATTCGGAAGGGTGCTCGGCATGGATGCCGTCCAGCACCCGGCCGGTCGCCCGCTCGAACACGAGGAAGTCGCCCGCGCCGTTCACCCGCGCGAAGACGATGTACGGCTCCAGCACCTGAGCGCCGTAGAACTCGACCTCATCCCGTTGGAGGTCCACCAACAGCGACGTGGATGCGACTCCTACGCCGTGGAGACCGGATCCATTCAGAAAGAGATTCGCCCCGTTCGTGAACCGGAGGAACTGCGCGAAGTCGGCCGGGAGCGGGCGGCTGGGGAAGGTCTGCGCAGCCAGGACTTCTCCCTCTGCGGCGCCCGGGAAGAGCTGCACTTCGTACCAGTCTTCCGTACCTTCCAACGAGACCCTGACACCCCCGCGGATCTGAAGCTGCCGCAGGCGGGCCAGGGAGGCGTCGAGTGAGGGATGGGACACTGAAGCAGGTTCCTCTCGGGGGATGGGGCGGATGCACCTTGGGGGGAAGCGAAGTCGGATCGCCCCTGGGAAGCAGCCGCGGGAATGGCTACCGGGAATTTCCGTGTGTCGGGTGCAGCTTCCTCCCCGAACCGGAACTGCGCTGAAGAATGCGGGGTTTTTCGAACGCAACTCCCTGTTTCCAGTCACGCTTCCCCAACCCTGCCCGATCCGGATTGCGGCTCCGTGCCGTAGCCCACCGCCCCACGGCGAAGCCGGTACGATTCACCCCGTACATGCAGTGCAGGTACACATCTCCCCGAGCCAGTGCGGCTTCAATGCGGGCTGGAAGCGACGGATCGAGCGCGCTGATCGGCTGGTGTGTTACGCCGGCCTGCTGTGCCCACCGTTTTTCGCCGTCCGGAGTGAGGCGGCCCCCCTTCGGCAAGCGGTCATCTGTATTCGGAGGGAAGCGCAGGTCCAGCAGCGTCAGGTGTACTCGTCGCTCGCGGGCACTGCGGAGCAACGTCGCGGCGGTGTCAAGGCGCGGCGCACCCCCGCGCCAGAAGCGCCCTCCCGGCCGGGCCTCCACCAGATGCACGTTGAACCCCGGCGGGGCGACCGGCTTGTCGGCGTGCGCCATCTCAGCCGGAAGCGCAAGCAGCAACATCCCTACTGCAGCCGGCCCCCAAGTGTTGACGGCGAGGGAGGACGGATGCGCGATGAAGGAGGAACACTGAATGCGCAACGCCGAAAGACATCTGGCTATCGAAGCTGCGGCGCGGAAAGACGATGAATGGTCCCGGCGCCGCCGGTCACTGGCGGCGCGCCTCGTTTCGCCAGGCAACCCCGAAGTTCGCGCCGGCATTTCCCCGCGATGCGGAGTTGAAGCCTTCATGCAGCGCCTTTCATCCGGTAGTGGAGGTCGTTCGGGCCTCATCAAACCCATGCACGTCCCACCCTCAGTTGTACGGATCGCTGTCGGCATTGCACTCGTGACGGGTGCCGGCTTCTCTCGCGCGGCCCGAAGTGCCCCTGCCGACGTGGTGCTCGCCACCCCGACCCCGCCGCCCGCCTGGGCACTGGCGGAAAGGGCGCTGTTCCGGGCTAACGCGGCTGCGTGCCGCGAGTTCTACTCCCGCTATTTCGACCGCAACGGCTATCTTCTCTGTGTCGAGCGCTGGGGCGGGAACGACGGCCCCGACGATGCGATCGAAAACGTGAACGACTGGCCGCTCCTGTACGCACTCGGGGGCGATGAGGAAATCCGCGCCCTCTACCACCGGGCCTGGGAAGGTCACCTCCGACAATATACGCTCGCAAAGACCATCCAGGTTCCCCTCGCCCGCGACGGGATGTACTACAAGGAGTTTCCCACCCAGATGGACTGGGTCCACAACGGCGAGGGTCTCACCGCGTTCACCCAATCCCTCCTCTCCGATGGGCAGGACCCACGATTGATCGGGCGGCTCCGGCGTTTCGCCGGCTTCTACGTGGGCGACGACCCGGGCGCGAAGAACTACGACCCCAACCTCCACCTCATCCGGAGCATGTTCAACGGGAGCCGCGGTCCGCTGCTCCGCAAGGCCACAGCGCAGGACTGGGCCGGCGATCCGATTGAGGTCGAGAATCGCTTTCGTGCGCGACACGGGGAGCGGAATTACCGGGAAATGCTCGCCCACTTCAAAGACTACAACGATGTAATCGGGGATCACCCGCTCAACATGCTGTCCACGTCCCTCGTGGCCTCCGCATCGGCGGCCACGGGCGATGCGAAGTACCGGCAGTGGATTCTGGAGTACGTGGATGGGTGGCGGGAGCGCATGGCACAGAACCGCGGCATCATCCCCACCAATGTTGGCCTGGACGGCAGGATCGGCTCCGCCGCCGGCGGCAAGTGGTACGGCGGAGTGTACGGCTGGGGCTTTTCGGTGATCGTGCCGCAATCGGGAGAGATCGCGCACCGTAACCAGCACCAGGCCGGCTTCGTAGGGATGGAGAACGCCTACCTCCTGACTGGAAAGGATGCCTATCTGGATGCGTGGCGCAAACAGGCGGATGCCGTCAACGCTGCCCGCAAGATGCAGGACGGCCAGTGGGTCTATCCGCGGATGTATGGGGATCAGGGCTGGTACGACTTCCACCCCACGCCGTACCAGCACGCCGCGCTCGACATCTGGAATCTCAGCGAGCGACCGGAAGATCTTGCTCGGGCTCCCGACAACGGATGGCTTCAATACCTGGCGGGTAAGAATCCGAATTATCCGCTCCAGGCGCTCCAGGGCGACCTTGGGCGGATTCGCACCCAGGTGGCCGGCATGCGGGCCGATGACACCACCCCGGACACCCGCCTTGCCGATGACCCGCTCATCTATAATCCGGCGAGCGTTAACTCGCTGGTGCACCTCACTCTCGGAGGTCTGCACTCGGGGAACAAGGGCGCGCTGCTCCACTGCCGACTGCGCTATTTCGATCCTGAGGCGCGCCGGCCCGGTCTTCCCGACGATGTCGCCGCGCTGGTCGAGAGCATCTCCCCGGGGTCTGTGACCGTCTCCCTGGTCAACACCAGCGTGACGGACGCGCGCACGGTTACCATCCAGAGTGGAGCGTACGCCGAGCACCGGTTCACGGAGATGCGCTCCGGAGACAACACCCGCCGCCTGGATGCTCGTGCCTTCGCCGTACATCTGCCGCCCGGCTGCGGAGGGCGAATCGAGCTGCGCATGCGGCGTCACGTCGCCCCACCCACCTCCAGCGCACCCTGGGCCCGGGCGGACTGATGGCCGGGCCTGCGCGGGCCCGGCGATGCGTGCCGGATACAACCGCGAGCCCGCAAGCCGCGTGACCTCCGCGCACGATAGCAGAGCCTCACCGGATTCCTGATTCCGCGAAAGCAGACGGCCACAGACATCATCCCTTCCGCGGGGGTGATGTCTGTGGGACGCTCGCCTCTGTGCCGGCGGGACGCACTGATTTCCGCCGCCCGTACGCCCGTGTCCCCTGCGCCAACAAGCGGTTAACCATCAGTTTCGTTGCAGCGACTGGTTCGCTGGACTCGGAGATGATGCCTTCCTTATGCCCGACCCACCGAACCTGATCCCACCCCTCTTGCCTTCGGATAGACGATACGCGTTACGATACGGTACAAGTAGTTTGAGATTCTAGTTGGCTGGCTACTCCCCATTGGCCATCAAACAGAGTCAAAGGAGTCGCACCCGGCTCCCGTGCCCGCATCCACCGGCTCATCGCCGGGCTACTCCACAGGTTTCGGCTTCGCTTACAATAGGTAGTATGGAACTTGCAGTCGAGGCTCCGCACATCCTGGCTTCGGAGGCGCCCCAGTCCACCCACAATGGCGTGGGAGGGCTCACGGAGGTGGCGGACGTCCCTGTGCGCCGGCGGCGGGGACGCACGCACTCCCCTTCCGGTGATCCGCCTCCGAGCAACCACGCAGACGCGTCCCTGCCCGCCGAGGTGGGGGCGCCGGCCCCATGCGATCTGGTCGTGGATGGGACGGAGCAGTGCGAGGCGTGGCCCGGTGAAGGGTACCGTTATCCGGACGTGGTTACCGAGGCGCCGTCGTGGGCCACTACGGCTGATCGGGAGTGGTATCCGTGCCACATTGAGGAGAACATGGCCGAACGTCCGCGGCACTCGACCAACAAGCTGTCGGCCTGCGCGGCCATCGAGAGCCACTGCCCGGACAGGTTTGCCATCACCGAAATGGAACTCTACTACGAGCAGGGTTCCCGGAAGCACGTGGTGCCGGACCTGATGGTGATGGACAGCCGACCTACACCGGACGAGGCGGAGACGTATCTGGCCTGGCGAGACCCGCCCATCCGCTGCGTGGTGGAAATTGTGTCGCGGCGGAACACCCAGGCCCATCTGGAGGAGAAGCAGGCCCTCTACGCGCGGCTGCGCGTGCGAGAGTACATCGAGCACGACCCGTACCGCCGCCGGCTGCGGCTATTGCGGCTGCGGAGTACGCTGTACCACCCGGTGGATGCTGAGCCGGACGGCTGGGTATGGAGCACAGAGACGCGGCTGTACTACGCGCTCGACGAGGCAGGGGACCTGCGCTTCAAGGACCGGGAGGGGCGACTGTGGCTGCCGCCGCCGGAGCAACTGGCGAGATTACTGGCGACGGAAGCCGAGTTGGAAGAGCAGCGCGCGACGGTGGCACTGCGCGAGATGGAGGTGGCGGAGGTCCGGGACGCGCATCACGAGGCGGAAGCGCGCGCCGCGGCGGGGGAGGCGCGTGCCGCGGCGGCGGAGCTGCGCGCGGCGGCGGCGGAGCTGCGCGTGGCCACAGAGGCAGCAGACCGCCAGGAAGCGGAACTCCGAGCCGCGCACGAAGCGGCACGGCGGCAGGCGGCGGAAGCGCGGGCTGCTGAACTCGAGGCACTGCTG
>SYMT01000317.1 GCA_005805375.1 Actinomycetota bacterium | reverse complement strand
TGGGGGCCGAGGTGGCGGTGATCGCCGGGAGCGGGGAGGTCAGTAATGCTGGCACCCAGACGGGTCAAGCATCGGAAGGTGCATCGCGGTTCGATGGCGGGCTCCGCGAAAGGGAACACCGAAATTCATTTCGGGGAGTTCGGTCTGCAGGCACAGGGGCGCTGTTGGCTTACCGCCAATCAAATCGAAGCTGCGCGGATTGCCATGACCCGCCACATTCGGCGTGGCGGGAAGATCTGGATTCGCGTCTTTCCGGACAAGTCCTACACAAAAAAGCCGGCGGAAACCCGCATGGGATCCGGCAAGGGCGCACCGGAGGGATGGGTGGCGGTCGTCAAGCCGGGGCGCATGCTTTTCGAGATGTCCGGGGTGACGGAGGCGCTGGCAAGGGAAGCCATGCTGCGCGCTGCGCACAAGCTGCCGATCGACACGAAGTTCGTGGTCCGAGCGACAGCACTTGAGGCGGCGACCCCGGCCGACGGCGCGTCCGCCGCGACGGAGGAGACACCGGCATGAGCCGCAGAGAAGACCGGGCGGCGCTGGAGGATCTGGGTTTGGTCGAACTCCAACGCGAACTGACGGAGGCCCGCACGGAGCTGTTTGAGAACCGAATCCGTTACGCCACCCGCAATCTGGACAATCCGGAGCCGCTGCGCAAGGGGCGGAAGAAGATTGCCCGCATCTTGACATACATGACCGCGCGGGAGCGGGCTGAAGGCGGATAAGGGTTCCGCAGGGTAGTAGCGGCGCACATCGTAAAGCCGAGACTACTCTGCATCCTCCTTCGGCAGCAGGAGTCAGGCAAAACGTGGAAGAGCAGACGACACAGCAGAGCGCGCAGGAGCGCGGGACGCGAAAGATCCGGCAGGGGATCGTGGTGAGCGACAAGATGACCAAGACCGTAGTGGTCGCGGTCGAGTCGCGCATCCGTCACCCCCTTTACGGGCGCATTGTACGACGCACCAAGCGGTACAAGGCGCATGACGAAGAGAGCCAGTTTCACCTCGGAGATCGAGTGGAGATCACCGAGTGTCGCCCGCTCAGCCGCGAAAAGAGTTGGCGAGTTTCGCGCCTGGTTGAGAAGGCGAAGTAGGGACAACGATGGTACGACCGTACACACGCCTCCGCGTTGCGGACAACTCCGGCGCGCGCGAGTTGCTGTGCATTCGGGTCCTCAAGGGCAATAGTCAGACGGCTGACGTCGGCGACATTATCGTTGCCGCCGTAAAGGCCGCTACGCCCGGGGCGCAGGTAAAAAAGGGAGATGTAGTGCGGGCCGTCGTGGTCCGAACTCACAACCCCATTCGGCGCTCGGATGGGTCCGTGCTCCGGTTTGACGACAACGCGGCCGTCGTGGTCCAGCCTTCGGGCGACCCACGCGGAACGCGCATTTTCGGACCGGTGGCCCGCGAACTCCGAGACCGGCAATTCATGAAAATAGTATCTCTGGCGCCGGAGGTCCTGTAGGATGGGCATCACGCGGAAGCGACATGACGGTGGTGCATTTCATCCCCACGTGAAAAAGGGGGATGAAGTAGTGATTCTCGCTGGCCGCAGCAACGGCGAGCAGGGCCGGATCGTGAGCGTGGATCCGCAGCGCGAGCGGGCCGTGGTCGAGGGCGCCAACCTCATCACGAAGCACGAAAAGGGACGCGGTTCGGGGCGAAACCCGATGGCCGCTGCCCAACAGCAGGGCGGGCGCATCCAGAAACCGGCGCCCATCCACATCAGTAATCTGATGGTGGTGTGTCCGAGTTGCGGCAAGGCAACCCGCGTGGCCCACGGCGAGGTCGGCGGCGGGCGCGTGCGCCTGTGCAAGAAGTGCGGCCAGGCGCTGGATCGTACGGAATAGGGGAACCCGTGGTATGCCGCGTTTGAAAGATCGCTACAACAATCAAATTCGGGCCGCTCTCAAGGAAGAGCTCGGCTTGAAGAACATCATGCAGGTGCCCCGGGTAGAAAAGGTCGTCATCAATATGGGGGTGGGCACGGTGATCCAGGATGCAAAGACCCTGGACGCCGCGGTTCGGGACATGACGACCATCTCGGCACAGAAACCGGTAGTCACTCGAGCCAAGCGCTCCATTGCCGCGTTCAAGATCCGCGAAGGAATGCGCATCGGCTGCAAGGTTACCCTTCGCGGCGACCGCATGTGGTACTTCCTGGACAAGCTGATCAACGTGACGATCCCGCGCGTGCGCGACTTCGGAGGCGTCAATCCGAACTCGTTCGATGGGCACGGCAACTTCGCCATGGGACTGAAGGAGCAGTTGATCTTCCCGGAGATTGACTACGATTCAATTGATCGCATTCGAGGAATGGACATCGCGATCAGTACAAGCGCCAAGACGGATCAAGAGGGCCGTGCTTTGCTGCGGGCCCTCGGAATGGCGTTCCGCAAAGAGCAAAGCTGAGCATCGTACGGCAACGAAGCCGGGGATAGAGGAGCACGGAGGCGTCAGTTGAAACGCTATACCGCCGATAGGATCCGCAACATCGCACTGGCAGGTCATCAGGGGACCGGCAAGACGTCGCTCGCTGAGGCGCTGTTGTTCGATTCCGGCGGGACCGACCGGATGGGCCGGGTCGAGGACGGCACGGCCCGCACGGACTTCGATCCCGAGGAGGCGAAGCGGCGGATCAGCATCAACCTGGCCCTTGCTCCGATCGAGTGGAACGGCCACAAAGTGAATGTGGTGGACGCTCCGGGCTATCTGGACTTCGTAGGAGAGGTGGCCTGCGCGCTGCGGGTTGCGGACGCTGCGGTGCTCACGATCGCCGGACCGGCCGGGGTGGAGGTAGGGACGGAGACAGCCTGGGAACTCGTCGCGGAGCGAGACATCCCGCGTTTCCTCTTCGTCAACAAGATGGATCGCGAGAACGCCGACTTCGGCCGCGTAATGGATTCGATCCGGAGCACGTTCGGGAACCGCTGCGTGGCCGTCCAGGTGCCGATCGGGCAGGAGGCCGATTTCCGCGGAGTGGTGGACGTGGTACATCAGGTCGCGTACACCGGCGGCGGAAAGACAGTCGTCCGGGGACCCGTGCCGGAGGATATGGCACTGGCAGTTGAGGAGGCCCGAGAGGCGCTGATGGAAAGCGCCGCGGAGGCGGACGACGACCTGCTGGAGAAGTATCTCGGGGGCGAGCCGCTGACCGACGAGGAACTCACGCGGGGCTTGATCGCCGCAGTCAAAGCGGGCGGCGCTGTTCCGGTCCTGTTTGGCAGCGCTACCGGCAACGTAGGGATTGAGGCCCTTTTGGATGCGCTCGTCACCATGGCGCCGTCGGCCGCGGAGGCTGGGGCAAGCGAGAGCGCATCGCTGTCCGCGATCGTGTTCAAGACCATCAGCGATTCGTACGTCGGCAAATTGACCTACTACCGGGTTTACGGTGGGGTGCTGAAGGGTGGGCTCGAGGTTCACAACGCGACTCGAGACCAGGATGAGCGGCTGGGTCAGCTCTTCCACCTCCGGGGAAACAAACAAGAGCCCGCGCCCGAAGTACCTGCCGGCGACATCGGCGCCATTGCGAAGCTCGTACTCACCGGAACCGGGGACACGTTGTGCGAGCGGGGCGGGACCCACACGCTGCCGGGAATCGCCTTCCCGCAGCCGGCGTTCAGCAAAGCAATCGCCGCGGTAACCAAGGCGGATGAAGACAAGATGGGACCGGCACTCGGTCGTCTTGCGGAAGAAGATCCAGCGTTCAAGTTCCGGCGCGACCCGGAAACGGGACAGACGGTGATCTCGGGTCAGGGTGAAACCCATCTAAGCGTGGTGATCGAGCGGCTCAAACGGTTGCAGGCGCACGTGGTCGAGCAGGAGTTGCGAATCCCGTACCGCGAGACCATCCACGGCGCCGCGCGCGTGCAGGGGCGACACAAGAAGCAGACCGGCGGTAGGGGACAGTTCGGTGACTGTTGGGTCAAGTTCGAGCCGTTGCCTCGGGGATCCGGATACCAGTTCGTGGATGCAATCGTGGGGGGAAGCATCCCCCGGCAGTACATTCCGGCTGTGGACAAGGGACTCCTGGAGGCGACCACACACGGGGTCCTCGGCGGGTTTCCTGTGGTAGACTTTCGGGCCACGTGCGACGATGGATCGTTCCACGACGTGGACTCGAGTGAAATGGCATTCCGGCAGGCGGCGCACCTCGCGTTTCGTGCAGGAATGGACAAGGCGGGCCCAGTGCTGCTGGAGCCGATGATGAGTATCGAAATCATCGTGCCCGAGCAGTATATGGGGGACATCATCAGCGACATGAATACCAAGCGGGGGCGCTTCATCGGCATGGAGCCGGCCGGAAATGGTCGGCAGCTCATCCGCGCGACTGCGCCCCAGGCGGAACTGCAGAACTATGCGATTGACCTGCGCTCGATAGCGCGGGGCCGGGGCAAGTTCAGCACGGAGTTCACGAACTACGAAGAGGTGCCGGCCCACATCGCCCAGCAGGTCGTGGAGAAGGCAAAGAAGGAACGCGTCGAGCATGGCTAAGCAGTGTCTGATCGAGAAGGCGAAGGAGCAGCCGCGGTTCAAGGTGCGCCGCTATCACCGGTGCAACGTCTGCGGACGGGCGCGGGGCTTTTTCCGCAAGTTCGGACTGTGCCGTATTTGTCTGCGAGAGATGGCGCTGCGCGGTCTGGTGCCGGGCGTCACAAAGAGCAGTTGGTAGAGGGAAGGGCATGAGCGCCATCACCGATCCGGTCGCCGATCTCCTCACCCGCCTGCGAAACGCTTCGCGGGCCGGACACGAGCAGGTCGAGATTCCCGGCTCCAGGTTGAAACTCCAGGTCGTTAAGATCCTGGCACAGGAGAAGTTCGTCCGGGGATATCAGTTCCTGTCGGATGGACCGCAGGGCACGCTGCGCGTGTTCCTCAAGTACGGCTCAAAACGCGAACCGGTGCTAACCCAGTTGCAGCGAGTGAGCCGGCCGGGCCGCCGTACGTACACGGCTGCGCAGGAGATTCCCCGGGTGCAAAACGGGATGGGCATCGCCATCCTGAGCACCAGTCATGGGGTGCTGGCCGATCGGGACTGCCGCCGCCTGAATGTGGGAGGCGAGGTCCTGTGTTACGTCTGGTAGGAGACTGAGATGTCGCGCATCGGCAAGCTGCCCATCACTCTGCCCGCCGGGGTGGAGGTGTCGCGGGAGAACGGGCACGTAGTGGTGAAGGGGCCGCGAGGTTCCCTCGAACGTCCGGTCGCCGCCGGGATTGACATCCGGGTGGAAGGCAACCAGGTCCTGGTCGGGCGAGACTCGGACGACCAGCAGGTGCGGGCACTGCACGGGCTGACGCGTTCACTACTCGCCAACATGGTGCAGGGGGTGAGCCAGGGCTACGAGCGGGTGCTGGACATCGTCGGCGTGGGTTTCCGCGCTGAGCTGGTAAAGAACGGCGTCGTGCGGATGCAGGTCGGCTATTCGCACCTGGTCGAGATTCACCCGAAGCCCGGGATCACCTTCGAAGTGGCGCAGGAGACGAACACCCGTATGTTCTACCTGCGCGTAAAGGGGATTGATAAAGAGGTGGTGGGCCAGCAGGCCGCGGAGATCCGTAGCCTGAAGAAGCCTGAACCCTACAAGGGGAAGGGGATCCGCTACCGGGGCGAGGTGGTGCGCCGCAAAGCCGGCAAGAGCGCCAAGGGCGGCAAAGGCGGCGGCAAGGGCGGCAAGAAGTAGTGTTTGCGGGTGCGGAACCCGGCTGAACCGGGTCCGCCACTGCCCGCAAGAGGGAACAGCAGGGAATGAAGAAGGAACACGAGCTGCGGGTACGCCGGCACACGCGGATCCGAAAGCGCGTGCTGGGCTCCCCCGAACGGCCGCGGCTGGCTGTATTTCGAAGCGACCGTCACATCTACGCGCAGGTGATTGATGACACCAGCGGTCAGACGATAGCGGCGGCTTCGACGGTAGATCGGGGCCTGCGCGGCGAGACATCGTACGGCGGCAACGTTGAGGCGGCGAAGCGCGTGGGCACTCTCGTGGCGGAACGTGCGCGGGAGAAGGGGATCTCGAAGGTGGTGTTCGATCGGGGCGGCTTCCTTTATCATGGGCGCGTGGCGGCCCTGGCGGATGCGGCTCGCGAAGCCGGTCTGGAGTTCTGACGCATGCGAAGAATTGATCCCAGCACCCTTGAGCTGGAAGAGAAGGTCGTCAAGACCAACAAGTGCCAGAAAACCCACAAGGGTGGGCGAACCCTGAGCTGGAACGCTCTGGTGGTCGTGGGAGACCGTCACGGCCATGTCGGCGCCGGGATGGGAAAGGCCCGCGGGATCCCTGATGCGATTCGCAAGGGAGTGGAGGCTGCCAAGAAAGAGTTGATTTCGGTGCCGTTGGATGGCACCACCATTCCCCACGCGATCACTCTTTCCTGGGGTGCTTCGACGATCATGCTCAAACCGGCGTCCCCTGGGACCGGAGTGGTCGCGGGCGGCTCGGTACGCGCGGTGCTGGAAGCAGCGGGCATCCGCGATGTGTTGGCTAAGTCTCTCGGCTCGTCCAACCCGATCAATACCGCGTGGGCTACCATCAAGGCACTGCAGAAGCTACGCACGCCGGAAGAAGTAGCGACACTTCGGGGAGTCGAACTCTCCCAAATGCCGCTGCGGCGGCAGGTGCGGCCCACAAGCGGCCGGGTAACCTCATCGGAGGCAACGGATGCCGAAGGTTAAGATCACCCTTGTTCGGAGCCCGATTGGCTGCCCGCTGCCCCAGAAACGGACCGTTGCCGGTCTGGGGCTCCGCAAACTCAACCACACTGTGGTGAGGGAAGCCAGTCTGCCGGTTTTGGGAATGGTGCGCAAGATTGCACACCTAGTCCACATCGAAGAAGTGGCGGACGAAGCGTAGACACATGAGACTCGAAGACTTACATCCCAACCCGGGCGCCCGGCACCGGCCCAAACGGAAAGGTCGCGGCATCGGCAGCGGACACGGGAAAACGTCGTGCCGCGGCAGCAAGGGACAGGCGTCGCGCGACACCATCCCATCCCACTTTGAAGGTGGCCAAACGCCGCTGCATCGCCGTGTGCCGCGCTTCCGCGGCTTCCGGAACCGGTTCCAGCAGACGTTCTCCACGATCAACGTGGGTGCGCTGGCCTGTTTCCCCACCGGAACGGAGGTGACGCCGGAACTCCTGATGGAGAACGGCCTCGTCCGGGAACTGCGGGACGGGATCAAGATCCTCGGTGACGGGGAGATTGGTCACGCGCTCAGCGTACGAGCACACCGGTTCAGTGAGGGCGCCCGGACCAAACTAATCGAGGCCGGTGGGACGGCGGAGGTGATCGAAGGATGATCCGAAACCTGATGGCGGCCTGGAGCATACCGGATGTGCGTGCGCGCATCCTGTTCGTGTTCCAGATGATGGCCCTGTTCATTCTGGGTCTCCACGTTCCAGTGCCGGGAGTGAACCTCGAGCGCCTGGAGCAGTTGATCCAGAACAACGGCTTCCTGAACATTTTCGACACGTTCTCCGGAAGTGCGCTGCGGAGATTTACGATCTTCGCGCTGGGCATCACGCCGTACATCAACGCCTCGATCATCATGCAGCTCTTCACAGTTGCAATCCCCTACTTTGAGGCGAAGCAGAAAGAGGGCGAGTCTGGCCGCAAAGAGATCGCCCGATATACCCGGTACGGAACTGTTGCGCTGGCGCTGTTCCAGGCATTCGGGCTGGTGACGTTGCTGTCCAACTCGGGGGGAAGTGCTCCGATTTTTGTCGGAGGCCTGCTCACCAAGATCCAGGTACTGCTGTCCCTTACGGCGGGCACATGCTTCCTGCTGTGGATTGGAGAATCGATCACCGAGCGGGGGATAGGGCAGGGCATCAGCCTGGTCATCTTCTTCAGCATCATGGCCCGCATGCCGTTTGACATCGCGAATACGGCAAAGGAAGTGGAAGCCAACTTCCCGATGTCCATTTTCAGCGTGATTTCCCTCGCCGTGATCTTCGTAGGAACCGTCGTGGGGATCATCTACGTAACCGGGGGCACCCGCCGCATCCCGATCCAGCATTCCAAACGTCAGATGGGGAACCGGATGGTGCAGTCGCAGAGCACCTTCCTGCCGTTCAAAGTCAATGCAGCCGGGGTAATGCCGATCATCTTCGCGATCACGATCATGATGTTCCCCGCCACGATTGCGTCGTATCTGCAAAATCCGAACGATCCTGCTTCCGCAATGAGTCGGTTTGCGGCCGGCGTGATCGAGTGGACGACCCCGCCCGGCAAATACCACATCGCGTCCCTGTTCTACGCCCTGCTCATTCTGGTGTTCACGTACTTCTATGCGGCCATCCAGATCAATATCCAGGAGTTGACTGAGAACCTCAAGAAGTACGGTTCCTTCATCCCCGGTATTCGGCCTGGTCGTCCCACGCAGGAGTATCTGGATCGAGTTCTCACCCGGATCACCGCCGCAGGTGCGTTGTTCCTGGCCATCATCGGACTGATTCAGTATTACATCCCGAGCCTCACGGGGATCAACACGTTCAGCCTTGTGGGGGGCACCTCGCTCCTCATCGTGGTCGGCGTGGCGCTCGACACCATGCAGAATCTGGAGTCCCATCTGGTCATGCGGAACTATGAAGGCTTCATTCGGCAATCAGGCCGCCGTTCCACGCGCACTAGTGGCATGAGCGGGCTGAGTCTCCGCTAGCGGACTCGCGGACATGAAGATGAAGCGAACAGGGAAACGAGGGGGTGGCGACCAACCGAGTTGCTATCCCCTCTTTCGCCGAGGGTCCCGGGCGTCAGCCGGCGGCTCCCCTCATGCACCAGGTGATCCACCAGTTCTATGCGCTTAATACTCCTCGGGCCTCCAGGCGCTGGCAAGGGCACCCAGGGCCTGATTCTCACACAGCGGTTGGAGATTCCCAAGGTCTCCACCGGTGAAATGCTCCGCGAAGCAGTCGTGGCAGGTGATGCGGTCGGCCTCGCGACGAAGTCGTTCACGGACCGAGGCCTGCTCGTTCCGGACGCGATCGTCATCGAGATTGTTCGACGCCGGCTGATGCAGGAGGACGCACGCAGTGGTTTTCTGCTTGATGGCTTCCCGCGCACAGTGAACCAGGCAGTGGCAGTCGAGGCCATCCTCATTGAGCAGAAGCAGCGACTCGATGCTGCGGTGGAGCTCAAGGTGTCGGAAGCGGAGATCGTCGAGAGGATTTCCAACCGGCGGGTGTGCCCGAACTGTGTGGAGCGCAGTTACCATTTGCAGTTGGCCCCACCCCGCGTGTCCGGCCACTGCGATGAATGCGGGTCTACTCTGGTGCAGCGCGACGATGACCGGGCGCATGTGGTACGCGCGCGTCTGCGCACATACCAGGAGCAAACCAGTCCGCTGACGGGGTATTACCTGGAACGGGGATTGCTCGTTCAAGTGGATGGCCTGCGGCCCGTCGACGAGGTAACCGCCTCGGTTCTGACCGCACTGGAAGACAGGGCGCGGGCAGGTTGATCTTAACAGCAGATTCTGCTATCCTATGCAGGTTGTCTTCCCGAGGTCCGGGCGGTCAGCGTTGTAACCAACGATTCGACTTGATCGGGCCAGTAAGGATGCACCAGGGAGAAGCGACCGATGAAAGTTCGGCCTTCAGTCAAGAAGATGTGCGACGATTGCAAGATTATTCGTCGCGAAGGCGTGGTCCGGGTGATTTGCAAGAAGAACCCGAAGCACAAGCAGCGCCAGGGCTAGCGAAGAGGAGAGGCCAGGATTGGCACGCATCGCCGGCGTAGACCTGCCGCGAGACAAGCGCGTCGAAGTCGCGCTCACCTATATTTTCGGCGTAGGACTCACCACCAGCCAGGAGATCCTAGCCAAGACGCGGGTGAGCCCCGAGACGCGGGTCCGCGAGCTTTCGGAGACAGATGTCGCCCGACTGCGGGAGGTTCTGGAGCGCGAGTATCGCGTTGAAGGAGACCTGCGCCGCGAGATCGCCATGAATATCCGGCGACTCTCCGAGATCGGGTGTTATCGGGGGATCCGGCATCGCCGTGGGCTCCCGGCACGCGGGCAACGCACCCGCACCAATGCCCGCATGCGGAAGGGGCCGCGCCGTACCGTCAGTGGTCGGCGAAAGAAAGGGAAGTAAACCGTGGCCAAAAAGGCAACCGGCGGACGCCAGAAGCCTCGCGAGAAGCGGCAGGTTCTCCAGGGCGTGGTTCACATCCAGTCCACTTTCAACAACACAATTATCACAATTGCTGATCAACGAGGGGATGTGATCTCCTGGGCGTCAGCAGGTTCTGTGAACTTCAAGGGGACCAAGAAGGGGACCCCATTCGCTGCCCAGATGGCGGCGGAGAACGCGGCGCGGAAGGCCATGGAGCATGGCCTGAAGCGAGTGGAGGTGATGGTGAAGGGCCCCGGCAGCGGCCGGGAAACCGCCATTCGCGCACTTTTCACGGCAGGGCTGGAGGTCTCGATGATCAAAGACGTGACCCCCAGTCCGCACAACGGATGCCGGCCGCCGAAGCGGCGCCGCGTGTAGGGAGATCGAGTCTATGGCAGTTTACAGCGGGCCGGTCTGCCGGCTGTGCCGGCGGGACGGTGTGAAGCTGTTCCTGAAGGGGGAGCGCTGTTATACCAGCAAGTGCGCCATCGAGCGGCGGAAGGGCAGCGCCCCGGGACAACACGGTGCGCGCCCCAGGAAGCTCGCGGAGTACGGGGTACAGTTGCGCGAGAAACAGAAGCTGAAGCGGATCTATCGCGTCCTCGAGCGGCCGTTTCGCAACTACTTCAAGGAGGCCGTGCGCCGCAAGGGCGTTACGGGCGAGTTGCTCATTCAGCAGCTCGAGTTGCGGATGGATAATGTAGCCTATCGTCTGGGATTCGGACTTTCTCGCCGCCAGGCTCGCCAGTTGGTGAATCACGGTCACTTCCTCGTCAATGGCCGCAAGGTGAATGTCCCCAGTTACCAGATGCGGCCCGGCGACACGGTGGCGGTGTTGGAGAGCAGCCGGCAGGCGGGCGCGATCGTCCAGGCGCTGCAGTCCACCGGTGGGAGACGCGTCCCTGAGTGGCTGACTCTGGATCTCGGCGCCATGAGCGGCCGGGTAGTGTCTGTTCCAACCCGAGAGCAGGTTGACACTCAGGTCAACGAAGCACTGATTGTCGAGTTCTACTCCAGGTAGCGGTACACGCAATGGAGGGGGCGGGGCCTGCTGAGTTTCGCTGGACCCCGTCCTCGCCTATCGTGGACATCGTTGGCCGTCCTGTCGAGGGTCGGCGGCGCATCCAAGGACCAGACCACCGAGCGCGGAGCAAAGGAACATGGAGAACACAGGTCCCCGGGTAGAAACGCTGGAGCAGAACGAGAACTATGGCCGCTTTGTGATCGAGCCGTTGGAGCGCGGTTACGGCGTCACACTCGCGAACCCGCTCCGACGGGTACTGCTTTCGTCGCTGCGCGGAGCAGCGGTGACTTCGACGCGGATTGAGGGAGTCTTGCACGAGTTTGCGACGATTCCCGGGCTGCGAGAAGACACCACCGAGATCCTCTTGAACCTGAAGGAACTGGCAATCCGGGTCCTGGATGAGGGCGACGGCGAGCCGAAGATCCTGAAAATCGACAAGCGGGGCGAAGGCGAGGTTACCGGCGCCGACATCGAGTGTCCGTCTGATGTCGAGGTGGTGAACCCGGAAGTCCACATTGCAACGCTGGCCGAGGATAATGCTGTCCTCTCGATGGAGATGACGGTTGAGATCGGGCAGGGCTATATCCTCCCGGAGAAGCACGAGCGGTTCAAAGGGCAAATCGGTGTGATCCCGGTCGGGTCGGCATTCTCGCCCGTGCAGAGGGTGATCTTTGCTATCGAACCTACTCGGGTAGGGAGTCGTTCCGACTTCGAGCGGCTCACGATGGAGATCACCACAAACGGGACGATCACCCCGGGCGACGCTTTGAGTGAAGCGGCCCGCGTGCTCGACAACTATGTGCGCCTGTTCTTCGACGTGAGTTCGGAGCGCGTGGTCCGTCAGGTAGACGAGATCGCAGTGCCGTTGGCTCGCGTCGGCGGGATGGGTGCGCCGGACATCCGCATCGAAGAGTTGGACTTTTCGGTCCGGACCTACAACTGCCTGAAGAAGGCAAACTATCAGACGGTGGCGGACCTCTGTCGCGCCTCCGAAGATGAACTGATGAACATCCGAAACTTCGGCCGGAAGTCCCTGGTCGAAGTCCAGGAGAAACTTTCGCAGTTTGGGTACTCCCTTGTCGGCAGCCCGATCGGCGGCCGGGGTGGAGATGGGGAAGGGGACGACGGCTAGATGCGCCATCGCGTCCAGGGAAGAAAGTTGGGGTTGCCGTCCGATCAACGGATGGCGTTGCTCCGCTGCCAGGTCCGGCAGTTACTTGCTCGGAACTTCATCGTCACGACGGAGACCCGGGCCAAAGAGGTCCAGCGAATCGCTGAACGCCTCATTACGGCTGCCCGGGAAGACAACATCGCGAACCGGCGGCGTTGCGAGAAGGTGCTCGCCACGCACACCCCCGTCCGCGGGATCATTCACCCACCGGGTTACAACAAACTACATCCGAACCGGAAGGCGGAGATGACCGCGACCCTCCAGCGTCGGCGACCTCAGCCGACGGGACAGAGCACTTCCGACTACGTGAACCGCCTTTTCAAGGAGATCGCTCCTCGGTTTGCGGGACGCCCGGGCGGGTACACGCGAATGTACAAGATCGGCTTTCGACGCGGCGATGCGGCGCCGTTGGTGAAGCTGGAATTGTCTCCCTGAGGGGAGAGGTGGGGTGACGCGCCGGTTCCGGATGGTCGTGGCCTATGACGGCACCGACTTTTGCGGCTTCCAACGACAGCCTCACGGATGCAGTGTCCAGGGCGTCCTCGAGCAGGCATTGTCCCGGCTCTATGGACACCCTATCGAGGTCACGGGCGCTGGGCGAACGGACGCAGGGGTCCACTCAGTCGGGCAGGTTGTTCACTGGGAATCCGGGGCCCCCGTACCGGTTGACCGGGTGGCTCCAGTGCTCAATGAGTGTCTGGCGCCAGCGATCGTGGTTCAAGCGGTGGAAGGTGCGGGGCCGGAGTTTCACGCCCGTTTCAGCGCGGTGCGGCGGGTCTACCGGTATTACCTGTGCCGGGAGAGGCCCTCGCCGTTCCGCGCCCGGTATGTGGTCCTCGCTGGGGATTTGCGCGGGGACGCGGTTGAGCTGATGAAAGCGGCGTTGGCACAGGTGCTTGGACGGCGCGATTTCGGGGCGCTGTGCCGAAAGCGGAGCGATCACCGGTCCACGGTGCGCACGCTGTTCCACGGTTGCGTGGAGCAGAACGGGGCGGACTTGCGGGTCGAATTGGCTGCGGATGCGTTTCTCCGCAGTATGGTGCGTCTTCTGGTGGGAGGACTGCTGGAGATTGGGCGCGGCCGGCGGGAGCCGGGGGCGCTGGCGGAGGCGCTGAAACGCGAGGCGCCGCGGGGCATTCATTGGATGCCTGCTGCGGCGCAGGGACTGTTTCTGACGCGGGTGGAGTATCCGGATGGGTACCCGCCGCCACACACAGTACGACAGGGCGGATGGGATGAAGACTTTTACGGCTAAGCCGGACGATATCGAGCGCGAGTGGCTGGTGGTGGATGCCACCGGGAAGTCGCTGGGACGCCTCGCGGCAGAGGTGGCGGCGTTGCTGCGTGGGAAGCACAAGCCGATTTTCACACCGCACGCCGACACGGGGGATCACGTCATCGTGATCAACGCCGATCAGGTGGTCCTTACCGGCAGCAAGCGCGCTGAGCTCATTCACTGGCACTCCGGCTATCCGGGGGGCCTCAAGGCGATAACTCGCGGCGGGCTTATGGACAGTCGTCCTACGCGGCTGGTGGAGCGCACGATCAAAGGGATGCTCCCGCACAATCGGCTGGGAGCACAGATGTATCGGAAACTGAAAGTCTACACCGGCGCCGAGCACCCGCACGCAGCCCAGAAGCCGCGGATGCACGAACTCGCCGGATAATCCCAGAGGAGACGCAGGGTTGGCAGACGGAGCTTTCTCCTATTACGCAACGGGTCGGCGGAAGAATGCCACTGCAAAGGTTTGGCTCTTCCCAGGCGGTACCGGCGCAGTCACAGTCAACGGGCGGAATCTGCCGGATTACGTGCAGCGCCGCTCGCTCGAACTGATCGTGATGCAGCCGTTGCAGCTAACGGATACGGTCGGGCAGTTCGACATCAAAGCGAAGGTGCTGGGGGGCGGGGTCGCCGGGCAATCCGGAGCATTGCGGCACGGCATCTCAAGGGCTTTGGCCCTGGCCGCGCCGGACCTTCGACCTCCGCTCCGCCGGGGCGGCTATCTTACGCGCGATCCCCGAGTGAAGGAACGGAAGAAGTACGGGCGCAAGCGGGCCCGGCGCGGCTTCCAGTTCAGCAAGCGGTAGGAACGTGTTGCCCTGGCCCAGGCCGGGGCAGGCTTCCGCTCAGCGTACCTTCCGGTGCGTTCGGGCAGACGAAGACCACCAGAGCAGGTCTATTGCCTGCCCCGGTGGTTTTCTTGTGTCTGCCGTGACACGCACCGGGCAGTCAGGCCACCGGGGTGGGGCGATCAGGCACCGACGAGCGCTTATCGCGATTTGGCGGGTCGCGCGGCTTCTCGTTCGCCTCCAGGACCCGGCAAGGCACGGTCGAGGCAGTTATCGTGGCTCCGGCGGGTCGCGTTGCGTCAGCCAGGCGCGATTGAAGCGGGCGATGAGAAGATCGCGTCCTGATCGGTCCGGGCGATCCTGCTGCCAGACGGCGACCAGAGTACCGTCCGGGCAGGCGGCGGCTGTCGGGTAGGATGCCTGCACGCCGACGGGATTTGCCAGGGTGCGGGGGCGAGTCCAGGTGCGACAGCCATCGCTGCTGAGCGCCACATCCAGCGGCCAACGGTTGCGTGGCGAGTTGTTCCAGACAACAATCACCTCCCGACTACCGGGGACGCGACAGAGGGCTGCGGGGGTATTGTGCCCCGCAAGGGCAGACCGCAGCGGCCGATCCCAGGTCCGGCCTCCGTCGCGGCTGCGGGTCTCCCAATGGCGGAGGTCGGCGGTGCGGAGCAGGCAGTAGAGGTCACCGCTCTCCAGGAGGACCATGGAGGGCTCGCACACCCCTCCCGTGCTGAAATCCGAGGTACGCGGCGGATCGGCCGAAATGTCCGCCCCCGGGGACCAGGTGACGCCGTTGTCGCGCGACAGAAGCGCTCCGGAGCGGAGATACATCTTCCCTTCGCCGGCGAACGGACGGCCCTCCTCGGCGGGCACATCCCAGGAATAGGGCTTCACGAGAGTGCCGTCCGGGAGGGTGAGTCCGGCATGAATCATCCCGACCTGGTAGCGGTGGTGACCCGGTACCCGACGCAGGCGAGACCAGGACCCCCCAGCCAGCTTCTGTTCTGTGACGTACACGTCGGAAGTGAGCACTGTCTGGCGCGGGACCGGCACCGTGGTGGAATGCACCTGCACCACATTCCGAGTGACGACGATCGTAGGATCAGCGCTCAGGTGGCCAGGAACGTCAATCAGGGGCTCTTCCGCCGACCAGTTGCGCCCCTGGTCGTGCGACCAGGAGCCGACCACCTTCATGCCGGAGGACCATACCAGCAGCAGCCGACCATCCGGCAGCACCGCCGCGGTCGGGTACATGTTGCGCGGCCCACGAAAGCCGTCACCCGGCCGAACCAGACCAAGTTCGCAGGGCGGCGGCGCCTGCCCGCGTTCCGCGCCCGGTGCAGCTACGGACGCCGCCGCCGGAACCAGAGCCCACCACATCCGTTTCCAGCCCCGACTCCGCACTCGCTGCCTCATTTGTCCCTCTCGCTGCCCATACGCCGTGAAGCGATCGCACTGCCCGGGATCGGGAGGACAAGCAGGCCCGGATCGAATGCTTGCCCGATCCCTCCACCCCACGCATCGGTTCGGTGTGCTCCGGTCGTGGAGCCGACTTCGGCAACGCCGATGGGCGCGGCCGCTGCATCAGTGCCGGGTTGCTGCAACGGCCGGCCGAGGCAGACGCACACCGGCCGCGGCTCGAACCGACACTGCGCGCTAACGGAAACTGGATCACCCTCGCAGTGCCGGGCTGTGACTTTCTGAACCGGTTGCGGCAGACGGTTGCGCCGCCGGTTCGCCGGACCGGAATCTCCGGACTCCGATCCAGGCCAGCGTCAGCCGCCTGCCGGGCACGAGCCCACGCGAGGGCCACATCACAGGACGCGCGGAGACCCGCGCCGGAGAAGCGTGCCCGAACGCTACCACGCCTGCTCACCGTCACGGGGCGTCTCGCGGTGCGCCGGCTCCTACGACCAGAGAAGCAGTACGCATTCGGCCACAGTTTCGCCGCGGAAAGCTTCCGGCCCGCGTCACGAGCGGGGCCGCCTCACGTCCGTCACCCGGTGCGCCGGCCCGACCTCCCGCATCGGCAGAAGCGTGGACGGCCTTTTCTCGGAGGCGGCCGCAGCAATCGTCACCGCACATGCCGTCCTCCCGCTACAAAGCGGGAGCGCCCTGTCCCGGCCCCGAAATCTCTGACCCGTGCGACCCTCCGCCGCCCCACCCACTCCGGTTCCGACTGCCGGCTGGTCCGACTTTATCCGGAACCGGTCGCGCCTTGGCCGGTGGGCGGGAATCGGCGGGCGCCGGCCGACTGAGCGGTGTATGGCTCCCTGCATCCGCGAGGCACGTACCGGGCAGCCGAACTCAGCCCCGGCGCGTCATGACCTGACCGGGGACAGAAACTACCCCGCCTGTGGATCCGATTGCATCAGCCCGAAGAGGACGCCGTCCGGATCCTTGCAGTAGGCCAGCCACCCCACCCCGGGGATCGGCATTTTCGGCACCGCACAGGTGCCACCGGCAGCTTCAGCCTTCGCCACGTAGTCATCCACGTTTTCCACCTCGATCGTGTTGACCGTCAGTGCCGGCTGGCTCGTGTCACGGGTGCGGACGATGCCCCCGTTAATGCCGGGCTTGTCACAGTCCCCGGTCATCACCAGCCAGTACTCTGCGGGCCCTTCCCATTTGTTGGCTGTCCAGCCGAACACGTCCCCGTAGAACTGCACTGCTCGTTCGGGGTCCTGGGCGATCACTTCGAAATGCACTACCCGCGGCATACTGTGCGCTCCCTTCGCTGTGAGAATTGCGGCGTGAAACCTTCGCTCTCCCCCCTCTTCCGGAGAAGGAGTAGCCATGAACCGCACGGTCGTGCGATCCCTCCGATTCAAACATCGGTTTGCTGCACCGGACTTGTGTAACTTATTTTTTCCGGGGGGTGAATCGCGGCTACTTCCGGCGAACAATCCCCCGTAGCGACACCGTTCCAGCCATCCCCGTGAGGTCGAGCGTGCCGTTCCGGTCAGGGAATAATACCCCGCTCCCTCCGTTCGCCGAGATCACGCGCCACCCGTCCGGTAGACGCAGTCGGAGCAAGGTGCGGCGCGGCGTGTTCCGGGAGGGGAGGGATACCTGCGCCAGGACCTCCCCTCGGGACAGCGACGAGATAACACGCAGCGTCACCGGCCCGAACGCCGTCGGCGCTCGTTCCACCACGATCCGCCGGCCGTCCTCCAGCCACCGCCGAGAGGTGGCGAACAGGAGGCGCAGTGTCTCCGGTACGCCGTCTGCATCCAGATCGAGGTCCTGCACCAGAAGGTTGCGCAACATTGTGAGGAAGTGCGCATTTCCAGCACTGTTCGGCGGGCAATAGAAGAAACGCCCGCCCGGATCTACGGGAGCGAGCGTGCAGCCTTCTCCCGCAACCAGCGTCTCCCGTGTAAACCCCTGCGCCAGCATTCCGTAAAAGCTCACGAGCGCCCGTTCCGGCTCGTCGCGCCGCAGTACGTCCAGCACGTACCGGGTACCGTACAGGGGATTCACGCGGTCCGGCCCGGTCCAGAACCCGTGGTCGGTCGCGCCGGAGCGGATCATCCCCATGCACAGCCCGCCGTGCTGCTCCTGGTACTTCGCCAGCATCGCATCCTCCGGCGTGCCCGGACGATAGAGACGGCTCCCCATGACGTGCCCGACGAGGAGGTTCCAGTAGCTCCCGATCCGGGTAGAGACAATCGGATCGTGCAGGGTTTCCCGGGAGAGGAGCGCATTTGGTAAGAAGGGTGGCGAGACCTCACGATGAATGCTCTTCTCCAGCGCAGCGTCGAGTGCTGTACGCAGGCGTTGTGCTTCTGCTCCGACCCGATCCGCCAGCGGTGCATCGCCCACAGCACGGAGGAGATGCGGAAGATCGTGCAGCGCCCGCCAGGCTTTCGCCTGAACATTGAGGGAGTAGACGGGAGTCTTGATGTCACCGGCGTACTGCTCCTTGGGATACAGCCCCCCTTCCCCGGTCCGCGACGTGAGGAGTCGCTGCAGTTCCTTCTCCCAACGGGGTCGCTGGGCGCGGAGGTACGCAGTGTCGCGAGTCTGCCAGTAGTAGCGCAAGAGGGCGAGCAACTTGAGCCCTGCCTGGTGATTCTCCAGCCCGGCACGCGTCGAATTCAGCAGTGGCACCAGCATGCGGCGCGTTTCCTCCTCCGCACCCCAGGCAAGCATCCCCAGAGCCGCGTCGCCCCCCTCACCCACATACAGGCTCTCGTACTGATTGCCGATGCTGTAAAGAATGCGGTCCCCAGTGAGCAATGTGTGATTCTGGGCGAGGAGGTTGCGCCAGGCGTGGTTCACCCGGGGTTCTGCCGAAACCTCCACCTGCATCCCACGGCCAATCAGCTCCTTCCACGCTGCCTCACACCGAGTCCGCTGGCGCGCATACGTGTCCACCTCCAGCCCGAACGCGCCGGGGTCCGCCGGCGGTCGAGTTGCGATCGCCAGAGTAGCAGCACTCCCCGGCCCGAGGGGCGCCCGCAGGGCCCCTCGCGCCCACTTCCACCGGGGATCGGCGTAGATTACCGCCTCACCCCGAGTAGTGAGCACCCGGCCATCGGCGAACGTGGCGCCGCCGGGCGGATCTGTCTCCGCCGAAATGACCCCCGTGGTCCCCGCCGCGAGGGAGAAGCGGACGAATACGATTCCGTACCGCGCCAGTGCCGGGTCAGTGGAAGCAAAAGCCTCCAAACGATACACTTCCGCCTCCCGGCGAACGGGCGCAACGTCCACCGGCACGAATCCCTCGGCCTGAACCGGGTAGGGGTGCCGGTAGGTGATCGCATAGATCGGCAGCCAGCCTTCGGCCGGGTGCGGGTCCGACACACGCTCGCGGAGATCGCCGAACCGGAACTCGTCCGGGCCGACGCGAAAGACCACCGGAGTGCCCGGATCCGCCCAACTGCGCGAGCCGCCGCGCAGGTTCACGCCACTGCCGTTTGCGATCAACCGGGCTCGAATACGACTCCCGGGTGCGCCCAGCACCAACGGATAGTGGCGAAAGTCGGCATGCACATAGCGCGGCGGGGGCAGCAACGGGGCGAAGAACTCATAGCTCGCACCGTTCGGCCGGCGCATCGCCGCCTCGCCCCACAGATCGCGCCGTGCTGCGACTGCGTCGGCAAGGGACGGCAACCCGCGCACGAGGACGGGCGCAGGCGGCCGGTGTGCCGCAGCCATCGCCGCGACCTGCAACGCGCCGAACGCCGCCACGCCGACGAACCAGACACTGCGTCTCCCGGAAATCCCCTGTCGAACCTTCACACGCAATCCTTCCCCCTTCATTTACAAGAAAGGCTTCGCGCTTCCCAGCAGAGCCAAGAGTCCTCGTCAGGGGAGGGCATAGAGATCCGCGACGTCCACCGGCTGGCGCCGCCGTGCAGACTCTTCCATCTGCAGAATGAGCCGGGTTACCGCCAGCCCGTCCACGGCGTCCATGCACGGCGACGCACCGGCCCGGATGCAATCGGCAAAGTGGCGGATGCTTTCCGCGCCGAACCCAACCGGGCGCCCCGCGACCGTCGGCGAAACGAGCACGTCCGGATAGGTAAGCCGATCCGTCAGCCGGCGTGCGGCGCCGTGGTGCGAACCATTCACCGAGTAGGCGCCCCCCGATCCGACGAAATCGCATTGGAGGTCAAACACCGACGGCCCGCCCTCCGGGAGGATCCAGCTATTTTCCACCTGCGTCACCAGTCCGGACCGCCACTCCAGAGTCGTGAGGTAGAAGTCGGGCGTGGGAATCCCGCGTTCCCGAGCCAGCACTCTGCTGCGGGTCACGCAGTAGACTCGTTCCACGCAATCCCGGCCGGTGCGGGACTCCATCAGCCAGAGAAGCGTATCCAGACAGTGGCTGGCCAGAAACCACGCCACGGAAGACTGTCCCGACCAGCGCAACATCTGCGTCGGGACGAACAGTGTGTCGGAGAGCCGGTAGTAACAGTGCTGCGGCTCGCCCAGTTCCCCAGACGCCAGTGCTTCCTTCAAGCCCCAGAACAGCGGGTTGAACCGGTTGTGGAAGTCCACGCACAACCTCACGCCATTTGCGCGGGCTGCGGCCAGCATTGCCAGCCCATCCGCTTCGGTGGTCGCCAGCGGCTTCTCGACCAGCACATGCTTGCCCGCTTCGCAGGCCGCAACCACAGCATCACGATGCAAGAAGTCCGGGAGGACCACCGAGACGGCACGGATGGCCGGGTCGGCAAGCAGGTCACGGTAACTCGCCGTCCACCGCCCCGCCCCGGTAGCTGCAGCCACGTCACGGGCTCGGTCCGCATCCAGATCCGCGACGGCGGCCAGGCGCACACCGGGAGTTGTGGCGTACACCCGGGCATGGAGTGAGCCCCAGGTACCCAGTCCGATCACACCGAAAGGGGTACCGCTCATCATCGTAGTGGTTGTCCTCAACGGCAATCCAGTGTTCCCGATCCGGGGATCCCATCTCCGGCGGCTACCGCAAGAATGGGAAGAGAAACGGCAAGAAGTGGTGCAGCGCCGCTCCGGCCAGCACTCCCGCGACCGCCGCAGCCGCCCCCCAGCGTGCCGCCAGTGCCCGCGGCATCAGCAGCGCCGCCTGTGCCTGAACCGACTCCGGCTTTGCCGCTCTGGCTTCCAGGCGCAGGTCATTCACGCTGATCTTCGCTTCCTGTCCGGACCAATCGGAAACCACCACCTTGCCTGTTTTCGGATCGCACGAAACGATCCGGGAGGCCGCCCAGCCCCAATCCTTCCACTTCGCCTCCAGACGCCGTCCCGGCACGAGACTGAGAGAACGCAGGTCGGCTGCGGCGCAGGTGTGCTCACCGCCACTTCGGAACCGCACCGACGCCGTGGGACCAGCCGCCGCCAGGACCTCGGCCGGATACCAGTACCCATCCAGCGACGGTGCGAACACGGTGTCACCCACCGCGACCTGGATCCCGATGACCGATTGGCGTTCCTGCAGGGCCTGCAGCAGGGCTTCGCGCGGAATCCCGACCTCGTCGGCTGCCTGAACGTACAGCTCGAGATCGTCCCCTGCCGTAGTGGAGGGGTCAACGCCCGCAATCTCGCGTGCCCGTTGGAGGGTGGCGGTGAATTCTTCCGTACTCAGTTGTAGTGACGGCATCGGTCGCTCGAACCGGACAGCGTGGGTCCGGAATTGCAAAATGCACAAGAGACTCAGACAAAATGCAGGCGCCACCGGCGACGGGCCGTGCTCGGCGCAGGAGCTACAATGCCAATCGTCGGGCGTACCCCGTTTCCACAATGCACGTTCGCACGCGGGCCGGGGCCGAACGGGGAAACCGCCGCAGGTCGGCTCACCTGGGACAAGCTGACGAACTTCCTGCGGACCCACGGCGCCGAACCCGACCCGAGCATTCCGGATCAGGTTCGCCGAGATCCGCCTCGCAACCTCTTTTCGGCCACGCCAGTACGCCAACCATCAGGTATCGGACCGTGCTGCGGATCTTACTGTGCGCATCGGGTCGGGTTCTGCAACTCGGCGGCGAGGGGCGTAGAGGAACGTTGGGCAAGGATCGCCAACTTTAGCGGGGATGATGTGCGAGGGGCAATCCGCAGTGGCTGGCCCCAGGAGTGTACGGAATGAACACGCTGTGGAGCGCGCTGGCCGCAGGGGCGGATGGAGACGCGGCGCTGATCGCCCCGGAGCGCGCCCGCCTTACTTATGCCGAGCTCCGGGAGCAGGTGCGGCGGACGGCGGATGCGCTCGCAGGGGTTGGGGTAAGCCGCACGGATCGGGTGGCGCTGGTGCTCCCGAACGGGGCGGAGGCGGTGATCGGGTTCCTCGGCGCGGCGCTGGCCGCTACCGCCGCGCCGCTCAACCCGGGCTACACCGAAGAGGAATTCCGCTTCTATCTGGAGGACACCAGCGCGCGCGTGATGATCGTACCGAAGGGGGATGCGGAGGCGGCCCGGGCCGCACGGCTGTCCGATACGCTGCTACTGGAGGCTTCGATGGACCCGACGCATGGGTTCCTGCTGGAGCACGACGGCAAGCCTCTGCCGGCAGGGGAAGCGGGCGAGCCGGCCCCCGATGATGTGGCGCTCATTCTGCACACGAGCGGCACCACCAGCCGTCCGAAGCGGGTGCCCCTGACGCACGCCAATCTCGCGGCATCCATCGGGAACATCATCGCCACCTATGCGCTCGGTCCGTCCGACGTCTCGCTCTGCGTGATGCCGTTGTTCCACGTACACGGCCTCCTCGCCTCGACGCTCAGCACGCTCGGATCCGGTGGGGTGGTGGTCGCCCCCGCGCGCTTCCATCCGCTGCGGTTCTGGCCGGTGGCCGAGGAATTCGGCGCCACCTGGTATTCGGCGGTACCGACCATCCATCAACTGCTGCTCTCGCGGCTGAAGGACGGGGAAAGACCGAAGGGGGCCGCGACACTCCGCTTTGCCCGCTCCTGCAGTTCCGCTTTGCCGCCCGACACGATGCTCCAACTGGAGGAACGCCTCGGCATCCCGGTGCTCGAAGCCTATGGAATGACCGAGGCATCGCACCAGATGGCGTCCAACCCGCTGCCGCCGGGCCGCCGGATCCCCGGTTCGGTCGGGCAGGGGACCGGTGTCGCCGTGGCCATTATGGACGAGCCGGGCAACCTGCTGGCGACCGGCGTCACGGGCGAGGTGGTGATCCAGGGGCCGAACGTGACCCTCGGTTACGAGAACAACGCCGAGGCGAATGCGGCCGGCTTCACCAAGGGCTGGTTCCGCACCGGCGACCTCGGTTCGCTCGACGCAGAGGGATACCTGACTCTGCTGGGACGGATCAAGGAACTCATCAACCGGGGCGGGGAGAAAATCTCTCCGCGCGAAGTGGACGAACTCCTGCTTCAGCACCCGGCTGTGGCCGAGGCGGTTTCGTTCGGGGCGGCCCACCCGGTCTGGGGAGAAGAGGTAGCGGCGGCCGTCGTGCTGTCGTCGCCGGCCACGGAAGCGGAGCTCCAACGCTTTTGCCGGGAGCACCTGGCGGATTTCAAGTGCCCGAAGAAGATCTACGTCGTTGAGGCGATCCCGCGCACCGCCACCGGCAAGGTGCAGCGCCGCCATGTCGCCGCGGCGTTTGGAGGCGGTTCGTGAAGCTGGCCGTCGTCGGGGCGGGAGCCACCGGCGGATATGTCGGCGCTCTGCTTGCGCGCGCAGGCGAGGACGTCACGCTCGTCGCACGCGGACCGCATCTTGCGGCGATGCAGGCGCACGGAGTCCGCGTCCACGATCGCGGGGGCGAGTGGCGGGCCGCGCCCCGCTGCACCGATGACTGGTCCACCCTCGGCGACGCTGATGTCTGCATCCTGACGTTGAAAGCACATGCCATTCCCGGCATCGCCCCGCGCCTGCGGGATTGCCTGAATCCCGCCGCGGTCATCGTGCCTGCGCAGAACGGGATCCCCTGGTGGTATTTCCAGAAGCACGGAGGGCACTTCGAGGGGAGGCGCCTGCAGTGTCTGGACCCGGATGGGACGCTCAGCGCCTGCCTGCCGGCCGAGCGCCTCCTCGGATGCGTGGTCTGGCCCGCGACGCGACTGACGGCGCCCGGGGTCATCGAGCACGTGGAGGGGAACCGGTTTACGCTGGGAGAACTGGACGGCGAACGCACGGAACGGGCGTCGGCGCTCGCCGCGGTGCTCACCCGCGCCGGCCTGAAAAGCCGGGTGAGCCGCCGCATCCGCAGCGAGATCTGGACCAAGCTGCTGGGCAACGTGGCGATGAACCCACTCAGCGCGCTTACCCGCGCTACCCTGATCGCCATCGCCACCGACACACATGTCCGACCCGTCACCCGCGCGATGATGCTGGAGGCCGCGGCGGTCGCCCAGAGCCTGGGGATCGAGCCGGACATCTCGGTGGATCAGCGCCTGGCGGGCGCCGAGGGGGTCGGAGCACACCGTTCCTCCATGCTGCAAGATGTGGAAAGCGGGCGACCGCTGGAGGTGGAGGCGCTCATTGGGGCCGTGGTCGAACTGGGGGAACTGCTGGGGCTCGACCTGCCGCATCTCCGAACGGTCTACGCCTGCGTGAGCCTCCTGGACCGTACCCTGCGAGGGACCCCGGCGTGACACGAGAGGGGCCGGCGATCAGGGACGGAATCGGGCGATATAACGTAGGGGTAACCCTCCCGGTTACCCCCATTCGGTTTGCCGGCGGTGTCGTTGCGCCGGATGGGTTCTCCCGGATCGTGGGCGAAGGGCGGTTCCGAAGAAGGACAGCGGGGCGATACAGGCCAGGCTCACTTCGGAAACACAGGGAGCAGGCATGACGCAGACAGCGCCACGGACGGACCCGGCGGATCTGGTCCGCCACGAACTGGCACAGGTCGAAGCGATTCTCCGAGATTCCTGCCGGTCCGAAGTGGAGTTGCTTCAGGAAGCAGCACACCATACCGTATCGGCCGGGGGCAAGCGTTTGCGCCCGCAACTGGCGCTTCTGTCCGCGGCGGCGGCGGGCGCGCACAACGGCCGGGCGGTAGGAGTCGCAGCCGCGTGCGAACTGATCCATACGGCGACCCTGGTACACGACGACGTGGTGGACGAGAGCGACAGCCGGCGAGGGCGCGAGTCGGCGCGTTTTCACTATGGAAATCCCGCCTCGGTGCTGATGGGGGACTTCCTGGTCGTCCGGGCTTTCCGCATTGTGGCGGGCGAACCGGACCGGCGGCTCTGGACGCTGCTCGCGGAAACCATCGCCCGCATGTGTGAAGGCGAAGTGCTGCAACTGTGCACGCGAGGCGATACCAGCGCCGGCGAGTCGGTCTACGACACGATCATCGAGTGCAAGACTGCTGTGCTGATGTCGCTCTGCTGCCGCCTGGGGTGTCTCGTGGCCGGGCGCGACCCGGCCTGTGTGGAGCGGTTGGCCGATTTCGGCTACCACGTCGGAATGGCCTTCCAGATCCAGGACGACATCCTCGATTTCCTCGGTGACGAGACGGTCCTGGGGAAGCCCGTCGGCGGAGACTTTCGCGAAGGGAAGGTGACGCTGCCGCTGATCTACGCACTCGAACATGCCGCCCCGGAAGACCGGGAATTGTTGCAGCAACTCTGTGCGAAAAGCAGCGCCCTGACTCGGGACGACGTTGACCGAGCCACCCGGATCATTGAGGCCGCCGGCGGGTTCGACCGCGCGCGGGAACGGGCCCGGCAGTTGGTGGAGGAGGCCCGGCGCGATCTGGAGACGGTGCCTCCGGGCCCGGCACGGGACGGCCTGGTGGCTCTCTCCGAGCAGGTCGTGGAGCGGATCCACTAGCCGATGTCCAGTGCGCTCACCCACGTAGATGCCGAAGGGCAGGCCCGGATGGTAGACGTCTCCGGCAAGCCCGATACGCGCCGGATCGCACAGGCGGAAGGCTTTGTGCGCATGTGCCCGGAAACAGTGGCGCTCATCCGGGAGAACGGCATCGCCAAGGGTGATGTCCTGACTGTGGCGAAAGTAGCAGGGATTCTCGGCGCGAAGCGGACCTCCGAACTGATCCCGATGTGCCACCCGCTGCTCCTGATGGACGTGCAGGTTCACCTCGAGACGCGACCCGATGGCGTCTCGGTGAGCGCATCCGTCACAACAGTCGGGAAGACCGGAGCGGAGATGGAGGCGCTCACCGCAGTGTCCACCGCGGCCCTGACCGTCTACGACATGTGTAAGGCGGTGGACCGTGGGATGATCCTGGAAGGCATTCGGGTGACGAAGAAGCAAGGGGGCAAGTCGGACTGGTCCGAGGCGCCGGAGACGTAGCGTTTGAGTGGAGAACCCCGTGTGCCGCTGCCTGCCCTGGAGCGGCTCTCAACCTACATTCGCTGCCTCCGCCAACTGGAGGAAGAGGGGACCGCATCCGTGTCGTCGCAGGACATGGAGCGCCACACGGGCGTTACCGCCGCACAGTTTCGCAAGGACCTGTCCTACTTCGGCGAGTTCGGCAAGCGTGGGATCGGCTACCGGGTCACCGAATTGCGGGAGCGAATCGCCCGGCTCCTGAACATTGATGAGGAGCAGCAGGTGCTGCTGGTCGGCGCCGGGCACCTCGGGTCGGCGCTCATCGCGTATCCCGGCTGGCACTTCTACCGGTTCCGGATCGCGGCGGTCTTCGACAAGGACCCCGACAAGATCGGTGCTGCGATCCGCAATCACGTAGTGCTGGACATGGAGCGCCTGGAAGAGATCGCCGCATCGGTTGGCGCGCGCATCGGCATTCTCGCGGTGCCGGCCTGGGACGCTCAGGGTGTGGCGGATCGTCTGGTAGCGGCCGGCATCGTGGGGCTCATCAACTTCGCGCCCACGAAGCTGCGGCTCCCGCCCCAGGTCTCGGTGCGCGAGGTCTGTTTCATCTGCGAGTTGGCGATTCTGTCGCACCTTGTCCACCACCAGCCGGAAAAGGGTTGACCCTTGCGGACCGGAGCCTCGTCTACGAATATGTATGTGGAACCCATCCGCCGGCGTGGGGTCCAGACTCTCAAGCAAGCAAGAGAGTCAAGCCATGACCGGGAACAGAGGGGAAATACCATGTGGACCCATCGAGTGGCCTTGGTCGCCCTGATCGTCTGGGGTTCGGCGGGCCTCTGCGGAGGGCTTCCCGGACGCGGAGCGCCGCGTGCAGGCGGCACGCCGGCTCTGTGCCGCACGAAGCCCCCGGATCCGCCGAAACCCGACGACAAGAAGCCGAAGCCGAAACCTGCTAACCCAAGACTGGCTTGAGCGTAACGGTTCCTCCGGCGCCCGAACCGGCGTTCAGCCGGGCTCTCGCACCCGTGGCCCTCGGGGCCACGGGCATTGGTTTCGCCTGCCTCGCGGCGGCCGACAAGTTTTACGGCCTGATGCGGCTGCCCCTCCAGCTTGCGACGCTGGCCTATGCCGCCCTGTTCGGGCTGGTGGCGTGGGGAGTGCGCCACGGTCTTTCTTCGAAGAAGCCGCGCCGGTTCAGCCTCTATACCGGCTTTCTGCTGCTCAATTTCCTGACGGCAGCCTACGTGTTCGCCTGGCGCGTGGCCGCGGACCCAACCCCGGTCCTGTTGCAAAGTGAACTGGCGCGCGGAGATGCCCTTCTGGACGCCGGACAAAAAGATGAAGCGCACCTGGTCTATCGGGCCGCGAACAAGCGCTATCCCCGTGCTTTTGCGATCCTTCTGCGGCTCGGTGCGGTAAATTACCAGGTGGCCGACTATGAGCGAGCCCGGCGGTACTACGAGCAGGCGGTAGGGCTCGCCCCGTCCGCATCGCGGTGGCGAGCCCTGAATGATCTGGCGCAAACCTACTGGAAACTGCTCCGTCCCGAAGAGGCCATCCAGACGTATCTCCAGGCAGAAGAGGCCGGCATTCCCTTCCTTGAGCGGCTGGAGTGGCACTACCGGATTGCCTGGGCCTACTTTGACGTGTCGGACTACGACTCGGCGATTGAGCATTACCGCGTCGTAGCCCGCTCGCGCAGCAAGTACGCAGCGTCGAGTTACTACAACATCGGCTGTGCCCTCGCGCAGAAACTGAAGCGAGTCCCGGCGGTCGCCGGGCGCGAGGCACTGGCACAAGAGGCCTCGGCCGCCCTGCGTCTCGCCTGGGAGCTCGAACGCGACCCGCAGGAGAGGCAGGCCCTGCGGGTTGGCCTGTCGGGCGCGCCGGGCGACCGTGATCCTGAACTCTTTCCGCTGCGCCGGACTCAGGCCTTCCGGGCACTCCTGCGCGAACTCTTTCCGGGAGCACCATGACGGCCGTACCGCACCACACCTCTTATCAGGGCGACCCCGGCTATCGCTACTGCCCGCGGTGCGGCGGCGCGCTGGTCGGGAAGAAGCTCAAGGAGGCGGAGCCCGACCGCCTTTGCTGTGACCAGTGCGGTTTCGTGTTCTACCTGGACCCGAAACTCGCCGCGGGCGTCGTGGCAACCGTGGACGACCACCTGGTGCTCCTGCGCCGCGCGATCGAGCCGGCATACGGGGCCTGGGTGTTCCCGGGCGGTTTTGTAGATCGGGGCGAACACCCCGAGGAGGCAGCCGTCCGGGAGGCATTCGAGGAAGCAAACGTGCGCGTACGGCTGGACGGCATGCTGGGCATCTACAGCCACCCCCCGGGGAGCCATGTGGTCCTGGTGGTCTACCACGGCGTGGTGGTGGGCGGAGAACTCGCGGCGATGGACGAAAGTCTCGAAGCGGGCCTGTTCCCCCCGACCGAGCTTCCCTGGGATGAACTGGCATTTGCAACCACGCGGCAGGCCGTTTCGGACTATGTGCGCCGCGTCGGGCTGGAGCCGCCATCCGACGCCGTCCCGATGAAGCCCTGGGGCCTTTTCTCTCCCTGACGGCGCCCGAATTCGAGAAGCGACGCCCATGCCAATCCTACAACCGAAAGACCGGGAGCGTACCCTGCAGGACGGGTTTCTCATTCTCCCGGACCTGCTCCCCGTAGAAGACCTCCAACCGCTGATCGGGGAATTCGAAGCAGTCATTGACGCCCTCGCGCGCGAGCAGCAGGCGGACGGCCTCCTGCACGAACTGCATGCCGATGCCCCCTTCGACCGCCGCCTCGCCCTGCTGTATCGTGACTCGCTCCGCCCCAACGACTTCTGGCGCGCCGTACAGGGGAAGCATCACAAGACCGCGGGGCTCTTCCGCGTCTTCACACACCCGGCGCTGCTGGATGTCGCCGAAGCGTTCATCGGACCAGAGATCCTCGCGCACCCGCAGTTCAACACGCGCGCCAAGCTCCCCGACCACGCCGCCACGGTCGTTCCCTGGCATCAGGATCTGGGCTACCTCGAACCGGACGCGGACGAGACGTTCATGGTGAACTTCTGGATTCCGTTGGTGGACGCGCCGATGGAATCCGGAGCGCTCCAGGTGATCCCCGGCAGCCACCGGTGGGGCCTGATCCCCCACGAGCACGTGGACGGCTATCTCGGGATTCGCGCCGAGAATCTGCCGCCCCACACGATTGCCGATTGCCCTGTCGCCGTGGGCGGAGCACTCCTGATCCAGCACAAAACCGTCCACCGGTCCATCCCGAATACGTCCGACCGAGTGCGCTGGAGCCTGGACCTGCGCTTCTCCGACCCCGCGCGTCCCACGGGCCGCGACAACGTCCCCGGCTTCCTCGCACGGAGCCGCGCGCACCCGGACCGCGTCGCCCGCAGCCACGCGGACTGGCTGGCGCTCTTCGAGTAGCTGCCCGCGGCATGCCCGGCTCACATCCGGCATCTTGCCGGACTGCCCGGTCGTGCAGGCCGGCAAGATGCCGGCGTTCCCGGGGCGGAGGGAAGGAAAGAGCGGAGAGGAGTGAGGCATGAGTGAGGGCCTGCACGCGTTGCTCACTCCTCTATACTCACTCCTCTCTGGCCCGGCGTTCCCGGGGCGAAACTGCCGGTTGAACTCGGCGCCGGCTGGGGCTGAGATGCGCGATGGCGACGAGTGAGACTGCAGCGGGAACAGCCGGCCGCAAGACGACGAGGAGTCGGGGGCCCCCAAGGACAACAAGCGGTGTGATAGTCATCGCCGTTCGACCCAGCGCTCTACCGCGCACCGATTCCCGCAACCCGCCATGTCCAACCGCAAACGCATCGCCGCCATTGTCACGGTCTACTTCCCGCACTCCCACGCGGACGTTGTCGTCACCAAGTTCCTCGAAGGCTTTCCCACGGACGCCGGGGTGCTTCCCCCTCGCGTGGACGTGGTCTCGATGTATGTGGATCAGTTCGCCGAGAATGACCTGGCGCGCGGCATCGCCGCCAAGCACAACGTGCCGATCTACCCCAGCATCGTCAAGGCACTGACCCAGGGGGGGAAAGAACTGGCTGTGGATGGGGTGCTCCTCATCGGCGAACACGGCGATTACGCCTGGAACGAACGCGAACAGCAACTCTTCCCGCGCAAGTTTTTCATGGAACAGATCTGCGGCGTCTTCGCCACCAGCAAGCGGGCTGTCCCGATCTTCAACGACAAGCACCTCTCCTGGAACTGGCACGACGCGAAGTGGATGTATGACCGCGCCCGCGAACTGGGAGCGCCGTTCATGGCCGGTTCATCGCTGCCGCTCGGCTGGCGCAACCCCTGGCTCGAACTGGCACTCGATACGCCGGTAGAGGAAGCGGTGGCGATCGGCTTTTCCGGCCTGGATATCTACGGATTCCATACGCTGGAGACGCTCCAATGCATGGTGGAGCGCCGCACCGGAGGAGAGACCGGAGTCGCCGCGGTCACCTGCCTGGAGGGGGAGGCCGTGTGGCAGGCCGCCCGCGATGGGCTCTGGTCCCGCGAAGTGGCTGAGGCAGCCTGTGCTCCGATCGAGAAGAAGCCGGAAGGACCGATGGAGCAGCACTGTGCAAATCCAGCGATCTTCCTGGTCGAGTACCGCGACGGCACCCGCGGGGCTGCGCTCATGCTGAACGGCTACGTCACCGATCTCGCGTTCGCCTGCCGGAGCGAGGGCACGATTTACGGCACGGAGTTTTTCCTCCAGCCCGGATCTCCCCACGCCCACTTCAGCTACCTGAGCCTGAACGTCGAAGAAATGTTCGTCACCGGCGTGGCCTCGTACCCGGTCGAACGCACCCTCCTCACCAGCGGCATTCTGGAAGCAGGCCTCGAGTCCCGTTACCGGGGCCACACGCGGGTCGAAACCCCGCACCTGGACTTGGCCTACCGGAGCTACGACCGCGTCCCCTGGCGCCCGACGGGCACCCGCCCGCTCGTCCCCCTGGTAGCAAAGGACGTGTCGGAGTAGGACCACCTCTCGCTCGCGTCCGCGGAAGCTCCGGGAACGCCGGGCCAGGGAGGAGTGAGAAACGAGTGCAGGCCTCACTCATTCCTCACTCCTCTCCACGCTTTCCTTCCCTCCGCCCCGGGAACGCCGGCATCTTGCCGGCCCGCGCTCCGCCTTGCTCGCGCCCGTGAACGTACGGGCGTGAGCAAGGCGGGCCACGTTCTGCATCCGATCGGGCGGGGAAACTTCTTCTGCGGTCGGGCAGCGGGAACCCATTGCATCGCACCACGTCACGCCCACCCCCACAGCATCGCGTACGTTGTGCGTCCTCAGCAACCCGGGCCGGGAGATGGGATGGCGCTCCGTTCTAATGACGGTGGGGCCGGGGAACGCTCCGAAACGGAGTTCGGAGACGCCCCATGGGCGCCGGCACACCGAACTCCGCGTCCGCTACGGGGTCTTCTTCACCGCCGGGACCAGTTTCCAGACGTCCGGCTCCATGTTGTTCCCCGCCACCATCCACAGGGAGCCGTTGTGGACGAAGACACTGGCGGCGTGGCGCGGCTTCCAGGGCGTGTTGGGGAGCTCGTACCAGTTCACGCCATCGCTGGAATACCAGACGTCGTTGCGGTTGGCGCGCGCGTAGCCTTCCATCACCCAGAGGCGGTCGTCCCAGGCGGCTACGTCGTGGTACTGACGAGGCTCCCACGGGGCGGCCTCGGTGTGCCGGGTCCAGCGGACGCCATCGCGGGTGCTCCAGACATCGGAGTAATAATTGCGGGCAGGATACTTCGGGGTATCGTAGGTGCCGCCTCCCAGCACCCACAAGCGCCCGCGATGGACGGCGCTGCCCCCGATCATCCCCCGGGGCGACCAGCAGGGCTCCTGGGGTTCGATTTTCTCCCAGTCCACACCGTCCTTAGAAGTCCAGACGTCACGGTGGATCGCCTCCGGTGAAGCGGCCATCTGCGGTACCGTCTGCCCGCCCAGCACCCAGATGCGTCCGCGATAGGCCGCCGTGTAGTGCAGGGCTCGGGGGCCCCACGGCACCGGGCGCCCGCGGTTGACGAGGTTCCAGCTTTTCCCGTCCTCGGAATTCCACACGTCGAAGTGGTAATGGCCCTGGTTCACGTCCCCGCCCACAATCCACATGCGGTTCTCATGGACCACGTAGCCGGCCGTATGCCGTCCTTCCCAATCGCTCGCTGCATCGAAGGAGCGGTCGAGGAATGTGTTCGGCTTCACGAGTTCCCACTGGGCGCCGTCCGCGCTGCTCCAGACCTCGTTGTTGCAGATGCGGGGAAAGTGACGCTTGTCATTGGGATTCCAGCCGCCCAGGAACCACATCTTCCCCCGATAGCTCAGCGCTCCGGCGCCGTCACGCGGGGCAAACGGCGCGTTGAGCGTGACCCGTTCCCAGCGGTAGTCGGTCCGTTCCTGGGAGGGGAGAATAGGGAACGCCCGAGAGTTCCCGATAGTGATGCTGCCCGCGGAGAGGCGAACGCGCCCGCGGCCGCCGGGTGCATCCGGCACCTTCCAGACGTAGCGGCCGGTGTTCGGCGCCGCCGGAGCCTGTTCCGACCACGTCTTGCCGTCGTCGGTCGAACTCGCGATGCGAACCGTGGCGCCCGAGGGAAATGACGCCGGGTTCCAGCGGAGTAGATGCCGGCTCCCGGCAGCCCAGCGCTCGCCTCCCACGGGAGAGAGCAGCGGGGACTCTTTGGAGTCTCCGCACTCCGATTCGGAGCGGGAGCCCTCTGAGGCGAGGACCGGGATGAGCAAGGCGAGCATGGCGACGAGAGAGAGGCGAAACCGGAACATCGGGAAATCCTTTGTGATGTCATCGCATGGTTCACGCTGCGGGGCGCTCCTTCCTGCACGCGATCCACCCCAGGACCACCGGCATCTTGCCGGCCTCCGGCGCGCAATCCACCCCGAGAACGCCAGCATCTTGCCGGCCTCCAACGCGCAATCCACCCCGGGAACGCCGGCATCTTGCCGGCTCGGGCGCGCCGGCGGATTCCCGGACGCCGGCAGTAGCGCCGGCGCCGGTCGGATGTCCCTCTGCGATCCTCTGCGTCCTCTGCGGTGGAAACTCCGGGCGTCGGGACGTGCGCCCCGCAACGCTGGGCTGGCGCGCCCGAGCCGGGAACCCCGGCATCTTGCCGGCCTCCGGTCGACGAGGAAGGACAGAGACGGCCGTTGCGGGAACCATCCCAGAAATGGGAGGTCAATCAATACCATGGCAGGTCGGCTGGCCGGAAAAACGGCGCTCATCATTGGAGCGACCAGTGGGATGGGGCGCGCGACGGCGCTGCAGTTTGCCCGCGAGGGCGCGTCGGTAGCGATTGCCGGACGGCGCGCCGGGCTGCTTCAGGAATTGGGGGAGCAAATCGCCGCCGAGTCGGGCCAGGCGGCGCTGGGATTGCCGTGCGATGTGCAGGACCGGGAGCAGGTGCGCGGGATGGTGAACGCGGCCCGCGCTCATTTCGGCCGTGTGGATATCACCGTCTATTCTACCGGCACCAATATCCCCGACCGTTCGCTCGACCGGCTCACGCCCGACACCTGGGACCTGATGGTGGGAACCAACCTCACCGGCGCCTACCAGTGCACTCAGCTACTGGTGCCGGTCTTGCGGGAACAGGGGGGCGGACTCATTATCTACCTCTCCACCGGCGCGGTGAAGCGAGCGGATGCCTCGGGCATTGCCTACCAGGCGACCAAGGCGGGACTGGATGGGATCGCCGGCGGGACGATGGCCGAGGAGAAAGCACACGGAATCCGCACCTGCGTCATCTATCCCGGTCTGTGTGACACGCCGTTGGTTCTGAAGCGCCCGGTTCCCACTCCACCGGAGGTCATGCAGCACGCGCTGCAGCCGGAAGATGTCGCAGAAGCCTGCCTGTTCGTGGCCGGCCTGCCGGCCCGCTGCCACGTGCCCGATCTGGTGCTTCTTCCGTCACGCCTATGAGGAAGCCGGCGACAGCATGAGCACACGGGACACACCAGGAGCCGCGGCAACCGCGCCGTGCCATGCAACGGCGGAACGGCAGGGTCCGCCCGCTGCAGCAGACACCCGGCGCTCCGGCGTTGGAGCCGGCCCGCCGGACCTGGGTGGGTGCTCGCGCCCGGAGCCTGGGGGGCGTGGGCAGCGAGTGTGGCGGCAGGCGGGTCCCGCTCGCTCACGCGCGCGGGTCGGATGGGTCATGCGCCTGGTGCCTGCCGCCCGGTTCGGCGTTCTCGGGCTGCTGCCGGTGATCGCCGCCGCGGCCCCGGGCGGGCACGTGGGCGGCGCCGGGGAGCGGCACTGGGCGTATCGCACTCCGGTCGCAGGCACGCCGCCGGTGGTGCGACAGCCGGCGTGGGTGCGCAACCCGATTGACGCCTACGTGCTCGCGAAACTGGAAGCCCGCAGGCTGGCCCCGTCGCCGGAGGCGGACCGGCCGACGCTGCTGCGCCGGTTGACGCTGGACCTGATCGGGTTGCCGCCCACGCCGGAGGAGGTGGCCGGGTTCGTCGCGGATCGCCGGTCCGACGCGTGGGAGCGTCAGGTGGATCGCCTGCTGGCTTCGCCCCACTTTGGGGAGCGCTGGGCGCGGCACTGGATGGACCTGGCGCGCTATGGCGATACCGACGGTTTCGGACCGGACCGCCTGCGGCCCTACGCCTGGCGCTGGCGAGACTGGGTGATCCGAGCGCTGAATCAGGACCTGCCGTTCGATCAGTTCACCGTGGAGCAACTCGCCGGGGATCTCCTCCCGAATCCGACCGTGGAGCAGCAGATCGCCACCGGCTTCCAGCGCCACACCCTGACGAACCGGGAAGCGGGCGCCGACCCGGAAGAGTCCCGCACGAAGGCCGTCGTGGACCGCGTCAACACGATGGGCGCCGCCTGGCTGGGGCTGACGGTCGGCTGCGCGGAGTGCCACGATCACAAGTACGATCCGCTCCGCCAGAAGGAATTCTTCCAGCTCTACGCCTTCTGGAACAACGCCGACGAAGCGGATCTGCCCGCGCCGCCGACGGAACAGGACCGTCTCGTCTACGAACAGTCCCGCAAGGCATACGAGGCGCAGCTCAAGGACCTTGAGGCGGATCTGGATGCCTATCGGGCCCGGCTGCGCCAGACACTTCCCGAGTACGAGCGGACGCTGACCGGTCGTCTGAACACCCTGCCGCCGGCCGTGCGCCCCGCGTTTCAAACCCCTGCCGCCCAGCGCACTGCCGCCCAGCAGGCGGCCGTACTGGCGTACTACGAATCCGCAGACGGAGGAACCGGGCGGCGGAAAGCCACCATCGGCGACCACCGCATGACGGAGCCGAAGCCGAACGAGGCGCGGCTCATGACTCTCCAAGAACGGAGCCGGGAGCGGCGCCAATCCGCCATCCATCTCCGGGGCGACTTCCTGCAGCGGGGCGCGGTGGTCGAGCCCGCCACGCCGGCGTTCTTGCCGCCGCTCCGCCCACGCGGCGCGCGCCCTGATCGTCTCGATCTCGCCCGGTGGCTGGTGGACCCGTCCCATCCGCTCACGGGCCGGGTCCAGGCGAACCGTGTGTGGAGCCACCTCTTCGGGCAGGGCCTGGCGCCGACGCTGGAAGACTTTGGGCTGAAGGGCGAGCCCCCGTCCCACCCGGAGTTGCTTGACTGGCTCGCGGCCGGATTCGCCGCGCCGTTGCCCGAGAACCGGGCGGCGGGCGATACGGAAAACTCACGCCTCGCTCTCGGCTGGTCCGTGAAGCGTCTCATCCGATTGATCGTGACCTCGTCCACGTACCGGCAGGTTTCCCGCAGCCGCCCGGAACTGGATCGGCTGGACCCCCGCAATCGGTTGCTCGCCCGGCAGCAGCGGTTCCGTCTGGACGCGGAAAGCGTGCGCGATGCGGCGCTCGCCGTCGGCGGACTGCTGCGGCGAGACATCGGCGGACCCAGCTTTCGTCCCCCGCTGCCGAAGGGGGCCGCCGAGGTGGCTTTCCGGCTGGATCTCAGCTATACACCGGACCGGGGCGATGTGCTGTTTCGACGCAGCCTCTACCAGTTCACTAAGCGCAATCTGCCGAACCCGTTGATGACCACGTTTGACGCCCCGGATGCCGCGGTGACCTGCACCCGGCGGGCGCGCACCAATACGCCGCTGCAGGCGCTGTCGCTGCTGAACGACCCGCTCTTCGTGGAGGCCGCGCGGGGCATGGCCGTCCGGGTCCGGGCGGAGGCGCCTGCGGGTGACGCCGCCGCCCTTGAGTATGCCTTTCAGTGCTGCCTGGCGCGGCGTCCAGCGCCACCCGAACGCAGCGCCCTGGAGCGGATGCTCGCCGATCTGCGGCGCATCTATGCCGCGGACCCGGGCGCCGCGGCCACCCTGGCCGGCCCCGCCGCCCGGCCGGACGAAGCCTGTGAAACGGCCGTCTGGATCAGCATTGCCCGCGCTCTCTTGAACCTGGACGAGATGCTGACCAGAGAATGAGAAACGCACCATGAACCCAACCCAAACCGAGGGCGTTTCGGACCGAATCCTGCGCTCGCGGCGCGACTTCCTGCTGAATGCGGGAAGCGGCATCGGGAGCCTGGCCCTGGCCACGCTGCTCCAGGAAGACGGCGCACTGGCGGCTGAGCACAGGGGGGAGCGCGCGCCGACGGATCGGGTGGCGCGGGCGAAAAACTGCATCTTCCTCTTCCTGGCAGGCGCGCCGAGTCAGCTCGACTTGTTTGACCCCAAGCCGGCGCTCCGGGACCGGGCCGGGGAGCGGCTGCCCGACTCCCTCACCCGCACGGCACGGTTCGCCTTCATCAACAAGGACGCCGTGCTGATGGGCAGCCCCCGCACCTTCGTACGCCACGGCCGGTGCGGCACCGAGTTCTCCGAGTTGCTCCCACAGATCGGCGCCTGCAGCGACGACATCGCCCTCATCCGGAGCCTGCATACGGATGCGTTCAACCACCACCCGGCGCAGCTCGTGATGAACACCGGCTTCGACCGCTTCGGCCGTCCCAGCCTCGGCGCCTGGTTAAACTATGGACTGGGGAGCGTGTCGCGCAACCTGCCCGGCTACGTCGTCCTCTGGTCCGGTGAGACGACGCAGGGCGCCACGTCGCTGTGGACCAACGGATTTCTGCCGCCCAGCCATCAGGGGGTGCTGTTCCGCAGCCAGGGAGAGCCGGTCCTGAATCTGCATTCCCCGCCGGGGGTGACGGCGGCGGCGCAGCGGCGCACGCTGGACGGGCTGGCCGAGCTCAACGGTTACCGCGCCCGTCAGGTCGCGGACCCGGAGATTGAGAGCCGCATCGCCGCTTACGAAACGGCTTTCCGGATGCAGACCGCCGCGCCCGAACTCACGGATCTGTCCTCCGAATCCGCCGCCACTCGCAGTGCCTACGGAGTGGACCGTCCGGAGCCGGTACAGCGCTCCTTCGCTACGAACTGCCTGCTGGCCCGGCGTCTGGTGGAGCGAGGAGTGCGGTTCGTGAACCTCTACATGGGCGGCTGGGATCAGCATGGCAACCTGAACAAGGCGCTGGCCGCCAATTGCCGCGTGGTGGATCAACCGGTCGCGGCGCTGCTGCAGGACCTCAAGCAGCGCGGGATGCTCGACGAGACACTGGTGGTGTGGGCAGCCGAGTTCGGGCGCACGCCCCTCTGCCAGGGCGCGCTGGACGACAAGGCGGGACGGGACCACCACCCGCACGCCTATTCCGTCTGGATGGCGGGTGGCGGCACGCGCGGAGGGCAGGTCATCGGCGCCACGGACGAGCTCGGCTGGCTCCCGGCGCAGGACCCCGTGCACATCAACGACTTCCACGCCACCATCCTACACCTGTTCGGCGTGGACCATCGCCGTCTCACTTACAAATTCCAGGGTCGCGAATTCCGCCTCACCGACGTCGGCGGCCGTGTCGTGGCCCGCATCACCGGTACGAACTGAGCGAAGCATGAGTTCATCCCTGCAAACACGCGCCGCGCTGGTCACCGGAGCAGGCAGCGGCATCGGCCGCGCCATCGCCGTCGCCCTGGCCGGGGCGGGGGCCGCCGTCGCCGTCGCTGATCTGATCCCCGAACGTGCCGCAGAAACTGCTGATCTCCTGCGCTCCCAGACGACCGCGCCGGTCCTGGCACTCCACGGCGATGTCCGCGAACGCGCGGTCGCCCGCCAGTGGGTGGAAGCCGGCCACGCGGCGCTGGGTCGTCTGGACATCCTGGTGAACAACGCCGGGCTCCAGCATGTGTCCCCCGTCCAGGATTTCGACGAGGACCGCTGGGACCAGCTCATCGGGGTGATGCTGACCGGTTCGTTCCTCACGATCCGCTACGCGCTCCCCGGCATGCTCGAGCACGGCTGGGGCCGCATCATCAACCTGGGATCCATTCACTCCCTGGTGGCGTCCCGCTTCAAGTCCGCCTACTGCGCCGCCAAGTTCGGCGTGCTCGGCCTCACCAAGACCGTCGCCCTCGAAACGGCCGGCACCGGCGTCACCGTCAACGCCATTTGCCCCGCCTACGTGCGCACCCCGCTCATCGAAAACCAGATTCCGCTGCTCGCCGCCCGGCACGGCATCCCCGAGTCGGAAGTGATCGCCCGCATCGTCCTGCCCAACTGTCCCCTCGGCCGCCTGCTGGAGCCGGAGGAAGTGGCCCAGTCCGCCCTCTACCTGTGCTCGGACGCCGCCGCCGGCATGACCGGCACCGCCCTCACCCTCGACGGCGGCTGGACAGCCCAGTAGACACCGGGCGGCCGAGCGTGTGCGGTGACGGTTGCCCGTTTCTGACGCCGGCGGAAGGCGCGCTTGAGGGTTGTGTGGCTGGTTGGACCGGGAACGCCGGCATCTTACCGGCTAGGATCGTGCGGAATCAGGGGATTTTGGTACGCAACGGAATCCGGACCTAGCGGACACTGATTGCGTGTGGACGAGTGACCTCCGCAACAAGTTCCGCACGGCTCCGTCCGCTCTCCGCCGCGCGGTACACCCACCCCACCAGTTGTGCTTTTTCCTGTCCATGGAGCCATTCCTTCGCCCACCGAACGCTGTTTCCCAGGGTCGCTACCGGCTCCCCATTGACGTCCACCCACTGCCCGATATCCGCCAGGTGACGGGCTACCGTCAACCACCCCGCGGCGAGGGTTGCCAGCCACCAGTGCGCCTCCGCGCCGGATAAATCCGCCACCTGGCTCGCTCCAAGGCCGGTTTCCTGCTTGATGTCCCGAATGAATATCTCGATGCTGCTCCGCTCCAGATAGGCAATGAGTACTTCTTCCCCGGTCCAGTGCACGGCATTGCTCACCAGCATGGCGGCGGCTGACCAGCCTCCCGCCTGACTGCGTCGCTGGCACAGGACCACCACTGCCTCTCCCAAATTACCCACCCGCGCCCGATACGAGACGTAGCGGTACTCGGACCCCTTCACCGTACAACTCGTCCATTTTCCCTCGCGGGAAGACGCGCGCTGCGGGACCTCTGCGTTCCTCTCTTCGGCTCTGGTTTGCAGTTCGCTGACCGCCAGGCGCTCACTGGTCTCTGCCGACGCGGTATCGAGGCGCGGCGAGAGCAAGTTCAGCTTGCGATTGCTTTTCAGACGGCTGCACCACAGCCACTGTTTTTTCTCACAGGCACGCACCACTTCTTGGGAACAATACCAACTATCGAACAGGACACAGACGGTCCGATCTCGTTGCAGGGGCGTGAAGTCACGCACCACTTCCAAGGCCAGATCAATCTTGCTGTAAAACGACCGCTCGTGCAGTCGAGTACCCGGATGCTCACGGGCCTTCCACCTCCGTAATTGGTTCACCTGAGACACCGTTTTCTCGCGCAAATAAGGAGTGATGCGCCAGGAAAAGGTATAACGGCCGACCCGATATACCGCCAAGAACGGTTGATATCCTCGCTGGAACTGCTTCTTAGTGGCAGAGTAGTGAAAGTCCGTACCCTCCAATTCCAGGCCTGCCTTAGGGACCTGCGTGTCATCCAGGATCAGAAATACGGTCTGTTTCCCGCCCAGGAGGTGCCCCTGAAGCGGATAGGTGCGGAAATGGCGGCGCAACGTCCGGTGTCCCACGCGCTCCGCGTCATCCAAGTACCAGGGCGCCGTGGTGACGAAACGGCGCACGTTGCAGGGATGCCGGTAGAACGCTTGGGAACGGGCGATGGCCACCGCGGTCGCGGGGGCGTCGAGGCGCGAGAGGGCGTCGAGGTAGGCCACGAAGTGGCGTCGTTGCGGGCCGGAGAAGACGGAACGGAAGGCACGGAGGAACGGCGCGAAGCCCGGGAGAACGGAGTAGAGAGGCGGGAGAGACATGTGGTGTACCCAGTGGGTTTGCGGTTGTTCAGTGCAGATTCCACACCGTATGTCGTTTCTCCCTCCTCTTTTGAAAAGTCGCCGATTTTACACGGTTCCGCAATCTGGGTGACCGTACAGAAACCCCGCGATTCCGCACGATCCTAGTTACCGGCATCCGCGAGTCGGTCGTGCCTCTCATCACCACCATCGGAGTCCGCAAGCGCGCCATCGGGACGCGCCCTTGTTCAGCGCCGCTGCTCTCAGGGTCGGACGACCTTCTTCGCGGCACCGATTGCCCAGCGGTCACGGCGTTACGGTCACCGTCGATAGAGCGAACTTTGACACGTCGTCTTTGATGGTGACCGCCACGTGGTATGTTCCGGCCGTCGTGGGCGCAGTATACAGACCGTTCTGTTCGATGGCGCCGCCGTTGCCTTGGACCACCGACCACACAACACCTTGGGTGTTGTCGGTATTACTAATCTGCGCTCGGAATTGTACGGTTGTCCCTACCTTCACGGATGCGGTCGGTGGGAACACGACGACTGTAATCGGCAAAGGGGCGGGTGAAGGTTCGGGCGGCTTTTTCGCGTCCTTCACGTAGCCGACGTACTTTAGGAAAGTATTCGCGCCCTCGGTCCCGGCACCCAGCGTCAGTGCAGTCACCAACCAGTCGCCCACAGTGCCTTTCCAGGCATGATTGATCTGTCCCAGCACGGAGATATTATTCTTGGTGAGCACGACCACGCCCAGTGCTAAGAGAACTGATAGAACGCTGGTAATTGCCTTTTTGAAGTCCGCCTCTGAAAGGCCACCGGGAATGCCGCCGCCAGGTAGGGCGGGCGCAGCTGCGGCGCCGCCAGGTAGGGCGCAGCTGCGGCGCCGCCAGGTAGGGCGGGCACAGCTGCGGCGCCGCCAGGTAGGGCGGCCGTAGATTGTCCCCGCGTGGAGAGTTTTTTTTATCCATGCGGAAATCGGGATGTCCAGCAACTGGATACACTGCTGGATCGCGAATCCCACGATCACGACTAGTGCCGTTATCGTCGATAGTGCGTCCATCTATCCTCCCTGTTCCGTTCATCGCAGGAGTCCGGCTGAGGCTCTTCCAAGCAGTACCCCAGGCACCACTATCAAGTCCGGTATCCTCACGTGGTCGGCGGCTAAACCACTAGTGGCCTAGCTCGCTAGCAGCCTGTCGGGCGTAATGGTCATGGGCGTCATTTCCGACCCTCAAGAGGTGCGGAAACGCTCCGAATCAGCCGATTCTCGCCCATCTTCTGCGGATGTGCGTACTCCAAATCGATTTCTCCGACAGGCTGCTAGGAAAACTTTCGATCGCCTTGTATCACAGAAACGAGGCGATCGAAGCGAGACACGGCTAAAGGCGATGCACTACCACGCCGAAGGGCACGTTAACGGCACCCGTGGCGGTCAGCGTGTGTTCCTCATCCCACTTCATCTCGCCCCCGGCAGAAATGGTGCCCAATCGCTCCACTTCTGCCTTCGCCACCACGTTCCCACCGCGCTTGAACTGGAGCGTAGCCTTACTTGCATACCTGGTCTCGAGCACCAACAGGTTGCCGTCGATCTCCCTTTCATATGCCTCCGGGTGGGCAGCGCGGAGGCGCCTGAACACCGGGATCAACAGGGGAAGTTCGGCCGCAATGAAGTAGCGGGCCTGCAGCGCCTCCGCCGAAAATGTGGCTTCGAGGTGCCGGGCGGATCCGAGATTAATCGAGATCAGGCCAGGGATCTTCAGGTTGAACCCTTGCTCCCTCGTTTCGCTGAAGCTACGCCCCGCGATAAATGCCTCGTCCTGGACGGCCTCCCAGAAGTTAGTTGGTAGGGGCTGGCCCGGGACCCAGGTTTCGTACAGCAATTCGGCGTTTGCAATGTATTGATTTGTGTCGTGCTTAAGGATCTCTCCCGGCCGGAATTGACTCGTACTGGCTCCGAGCAACCTCAAACCACTGAAGTTGCTCGCGACCCACTCCGCGTAGCTCACGGTCTCTCCTATCGGCATCGCGGGTCCCAGAACTAGGTGACTCTCCGCCACAACTGACCTCGCGATAGCTGGGACATACTACTCTGGGGTGCTCTCCATTGTCAAGATGGTGATTCATTTCTTCAATTTCTCATTCCGGATCTGCAAGCGAACACCCGTGAACGGTTACGTTCGCCTGCCCCGAAACCGACCAGCTGTCTCCGGTGGATGGAGGCGGCCACGTTGGGATGGTGGAATCATGCCCGTCCGAGCACGTCCAACTCCCATATCCGACGACTTCACCCAATGAAGTGCTTCACTTAGTAATGATGAGTTGTGCGACTGATGTTGCTCCAGCGAACGACGCGTTGATCGTTATGACCGTATCAACATTCACTTCGCTTGTGTCGATCCTAAATGTCCCAATGCGGGATCCGGACGGGACGGTCACGGTGGGACTGCTCAAAGTGGCGCTTTCGGAATTACTGCTTGTCAAATGGACGGCAATGCCGCCAGCCGGAGCATTTGCCGTCAACGTGACGGTGCCTTCAACCTTCTTGCCTCCTTTCACACTTGTTTCCTTCAATGTCACGGTGGAAATGTCTGGAGCCCCAGGACTGGCGGGAGATCCCGGGCTCTCCTTGCCCAGGAGATAGCCCAATGCAGTTCCGAGGAGGGCTATGACCGACGTAATCACGCGCTCATCGTTCCTGGCGACGACGACCATGAATAGGCCAGCGCTGACGATGAATACGAGGCCAAAGAGCCGATACGAGAAATTGTCCCAGTAGACTCCTCGCTTGTGCATCAGGAATATCAACATCCCGAGGACAAGCAAACAGAATACCCCAACTCCCAGGCCATCCAAGGGACGCGGTGGGTCACTCCTCCCGGGGTCCTTCGGCGGAGGGTCCTCTTTCGGCGGGCTGTGATCATCCGCCTTAGGGTTCTTCGGTGGGGTGGTCGCTTTCAGCGAGTCTTTATCCGACTCGGGGTCCTTCGGCTGGGTGGCCGCGGGCCCGTTGCCCTGCCCAGTTCCCACCTGGAGCGGTTGTGCCAGGCCGCTCTGCGCTGGTGCTGGTGCGTTGGCCCCGGGACTGTTGCCCTGGGCGAGCCCCGGCACTTGTAGGACTAATGCGCCTACGATCACCATTGTCCACGCGCCAGCAATGAATACAAAAGTTCGCATGTTTCACTTCCTGAAGACGTATATGAGTTAGGATATCTCTAAAGTAACCGCTGTGGATCCCGCAATTTCGTGCCCCGCAGTTCCTCTTCGGCCCAGTGCGTCTCCATGTGCATCGCCTCCTCGGTAGAGGGGACGAAGGGGCGGCGAGAAAGATTCCCGGAGTCAGGATTTATGACTCAAGCTATGAGTGTGTGTGAAAAGGGGGGGTGGTGACGGCCTGGCTGCCGACATGAAGAGTGAAATGGCACGAAAATCCTAGTCTTCCGACCTCACCGAAGCCCAATGGCAGCGGCTCGAGCCCCTCTTGCCCCGGCCAGGCCGGGCGGACGCCCCCGGACCCCCTCCCGGCGCGAAGTCCTCAACGCGATTTTCTACTTCCTGCGCGCCGGGTGCTCCTGGGGCGACCTGCCCGGGGACTTTCCGCCCTCGGGCACGGTGTGGACCTATTTCCGGAACGGGCGCGACGGCGGCATCCTGGAGCAGGTCCACGATACCCTGCGGGGCCAAGTGCGGACCGCGGCGGGGAAGGA
>SYMT01000316.1 GCA_005805375.1 Actinomycetota bacterium | reverse complement strand
GGTGCTACCTTGTTCTTCACGATTTTGACGCGGGTGCGCGCGCCGACGGCGTCGCTTCCGGACTTGACGGTATCCACGCGCCGGACTTCGAGGCGCACGGACGACCAGAACTTCAATGCGCGTCCTCCGGGAGTTGTCTCCGGATTGCCGAACATCACGCCGATCTTCTCGCGGATCTGGTTGATGAAGATGCAGACGGCATTGGCGTTGGAGACCGTGCCTCCGAGTTTGCGCAGCGCCTGACTCATCAGGCGGGCCTGGATCCCCATGTGGCTATCGCCCATCTCCCCTTCCATTTCCGCTTTGGGGACAAGCGCCGCGACCGAGTCCAGCACAATCACGTCCAGCGCTCCGCTGCGAGCGAGCGCGTCCATGATCTCCAGTGCCTCTTCCCCGGTGTCCGGTTGGGAGATCAACAGGTTGTCAATGTCCACGCCCAGGTTGCGGGCGTAGAGTGGATCCACGGCGTGTTCGGCATCCACGAACGCCGCAACACCGCCTTGCTTTTGCGCCTCGGCGATGACGTGAAATGCGAGCGTGGTCTTCCCGGAAGATTCCTGGCCGTAGATTTCGACGATCCGCCCGCGCGGCAGCCCACCCACCCCCAGCGCCAGATCCAGCGACAGCGCTCCGGTGGGGATGACCTCAATGGCCAGGTTCGGCCGGCTGCCGAGCCGCATGATGGAACCCTTGCCGAACTTCTTCTCGATGCTGCCGACCGCGAACTCCAGCGCCTTCATCTTGTCCATTGTCGTAGTCCCCTCACTCGTCCGGTTCCCGGCGGTTCGACTTGATCCCCTCATTCTGTTTGGCCCTCCGCGCCGTCGGCCCGGAGAGCCCAGCTCCCCAGGGTGGTGTATTCTGCTCCCCCGGTGCGCAGTTCGCTCCGCACCAGTGTGATGGTCTGCACGGGCCACGCCACTCGTTCGCCCCGCCACGCGGAGAAACGAGCGCTCAGCGCCGCTGCGCCCCGGACGGAGCGGACCCGTCCCAGGGTGAGATGTGCCCGGTAGGGGGCATCCGCCCGCGGAATCCGCACCTGCAGCATCCCGTCTTCTACTCTGTCCACCAGTGCCTGGATGTCCGGCGACGGTTCCAGGCCAAGCCAGAGTGTCCGGGGTCGCCGGAGGTCCGGAAACGCGCCGACACCCGACAAGTGTACCATGAAATGCGAAAAGTCGTTCGCTATTTCCTGGAGGACGGCCGGGAGTGACCGCTGCTGCTCGGGGGTGACTTCACCCAGAAACTTAAGCGTGAGGTGGAGCTGCGAGTCGGCAACCCACTTTACGTCTCCGGCGCCGCGACAGGCGCGCATCGCGTCTGTGGCAGCGACCCGCACGGGGTCCGGGGGCCACACTGCCACGAAGAGACGCTCGGTGGTTCCCGAAGCGGGCTCAGACATCCAGCAGTGCCTCTCGAAGCTGCTGGAGCGCCAGTTGGGTGGCTCGACGACGAACGGTGTCCCGAATGCCGATGCAGTGATGTTCGGAGTGAGTCGTGCGGTCACTCTGCGCCAGGCCGACGAGCACCAAACCGCGGGCGCCGCCGCCGTCCGGACCTGCCTGCCCGGTGATCGCCACGCCGATATCGGCCCCAGCCCGGCGCCGCGCCGCGTCGGCCATCGCTTCGGCCACCGGGCCGCTGACGATGCCATGCCGGTCAATCAGTTCGGGCGAGAGGCCGAGAATCCCGGTCAGGGCCGCCGGCCCCGGCGTCACAAAACCGCCCAGCACCACATTTTCCGCCGGATCGGACTGCGTGAGACGCCCGCCGAGGAGTCCCCCGGTGCAGCCTTCGGCGGTAGCTGCGGTCAGCCCTCGTTCGCGGAGCAGCGTCACTACGGCGTCTTCGAGCAAGGTGGAATTTGTCCCGTAGAGGTAGCGCCCCGCGCGCCGCCGGATTTCTTCCTCCAATGGGGCAAGCAGCGTCTCGGCCTCCTCCACGCTTGCCGCCTTCGCCCCCATCCGCAAATGGACTTCCCCGGTGTGTGCCAGGGGTGCGAGGGTCGGATTGGTCCCGTGCAGGAGGTCCAGCACCTCCTGCTCCAACGCCGACTCGCCGATGCCGATGAACCGGAGCACGCGCGTGACCAGGAATTGGCGCGTTCCGGAGAGGCGCTCCGTGAGAAACGGCGCCACATGGTTCTCGACCATCGGAATGAGCTCATTGGGAGGCCCGGGGAGTGAGATGGTGATCACTCCGTCCTTTTCGAGCAATGCACCCGGAGCCGTGCCGTTCGGATTGGGGATCGGGCGCCCGTGGCGATAGATCAGCGCCTGTTTCCGATTGCGGGGGGGCATCGGAACTCCCCGTCGGGCAAAGAAGGCCTCAAGCTCCTCAAGTGACGGCTCATGCAATACCAGGTCTTCGCCGAAAACCTGCGCGATGCACTCCTTCGTGAGATCGTCCTCGGTCGGCCCCAGGCCCCCGCTGGTGAGGATGAGATCGGCCCGCGACCGGGCCCGCGAAAGCGTGTCGAGCACCCGGCCCTCATTGTCGCCGACCGTGCTCTTGTAGTAGAGGTCCACGCCGAGGCCGGCGAGCGTCCGGCCCAGGTAGGCCGCGTTCGTATCCACTATCTGCCCCAGCAGTAGCTCAGTGCCGACCGAAATGATCTCCGCGACCATAGCCTCTCCAGGATGCAGGGCCGGGTGGAGTTGCATCCGCATCCCGGCACATACCTTGTGAAACTCGTTGCGCACCGGGCACGCTCATCCCTCCACACTATTCCGAGGGGTAAGCGAGGGGGAGTTCACTCCGGCGGATCGGCACCGGCCGCGGGGGTCTCCCCTGCACGGGCGAGTTTCGCCTCCAGTTCCGCCAGACGGGCCAACCGGGCCTCCATCTCCGCGAGACGCACCTCGAGCGCTGCCCGTCGGCGGGCCTCTTCTGTGGCCCGGGCATCTGCGGCCGCCGCGCGCGCTTCCGCCAGTTCCCGCTGTTGCGTTTCCTCCGCCAGACGGGCTGCCTGGGCGTCGGGCAAGAGGCACTCCTGTCCGTGTTCGTCTTCCCGTCGCAGGTCACCCGCTCCATCGAGTGAGTAGAATAGCTGTGTTTCCTCACTCCAATACCGGTCCCGCGCATCCGCAGGCGCCTCCGCGTACTGCCCTTCGCTCAGGCGCCAGAGGTGCAGCGTGCGCCGGTACGGATCGTGCTCCAGATATTCCGTCACTCGGAGCCGCTCATACAGCGCCCGCTTGTCCTGCAGGTGCGCCCGGGTGTTGCGCGCCGACACCACTTCGAGGATGAAGTGGATCGGAGGGTCGCTCCATGCCAGGTACGAAGCTCCGTCCGCATCCGCCGGGGGGCCCCCCGTGACCATCAGGTCCGGGATGACGTGCCGGGAAGACCCCTGGTCCGGGTACAACTCCATCTCGATGATCGTAAACCGAGGGAGGCCCTGCGCCGCAATGGTGAAGTAGGTGAAATTCTTGTTCTGCGAGTGCCGGATCTTCTCGGACATGTTCTCTTCTTCGTGACACACGTACCATTCCCGATCCTGCGGGGTGGCCCAGGCCGGCGGCACGGTGATCGGCAGCGGCTGGCGGTAGTGCTCGCCCGGATACCGGTCCCGCTCGTTCGGAGCGGCCCGCACCGCCGCCGCCGGGTCACCCGGCAGCTCCGCCGGTGCGGTAAGGGCGTCGGTCGGATGCGGCGGCGGCAGGCTGCGGGGGCCGAGGGGCGCGGGTTGCAAGAAGGTGGGCATGATCTGATTCTCGTACTTCGTCCACTGCTGCAAATGTCGCAGAGGCAAATCGCCTGGAGGTGTGGTCTCTCACTCGTTGGCGCCGGAGGTCTCCAGTGCGAGCACGTTGTTGCCGTCTACGGTTCGCAGTTGGATGGTCACGGTATAGGCACGGGCGGCCCTCAGCGCGACGGATGCTTCCGGCGCCGAGATCCCTCCCGCCGTTCCAACCGCACGGTAGGTCCCCGGAGGGAGCCGGAAGGGGACCACACTATTGGGAGCGGCGGTCACATTCTGTTCGGCGGGACCGGACAGGCGGACTTCCACCACCGAGTTCGTAGTGTTGCGCACGGTCAGCACGGCCGTGGCGTCATCCGGCAGGGGACGCAGTGCTTCGCCTGCGGGTTGATCCGCCGGCGCCGTGGGTATCGGTTGCTCCGGACCCGGGACCCGGACGGAGGCAGGTCCGCCCCCACCGGCGCCGGACGTGGCGGGCTGCTGGGGGAGGGCAGTGGATCCGGTCTCAGGACTGGACGGGGCTCCCGGCTCTGCCGGAGGCATCGGCGCCGGTCGGGAGCGGATGGAGACCTCGTACGGACGCGGGGGCGCCGGCGCCGGTGCGGGATCCAACGGCGCCGGGGGCGATGGCAGAGTGTGCGCCGGCCCGACCGGGGGGGCGGTCCAGCCCGGGGACGTGGCCGGTGCAGGGGGGGGGCCGCCGCGCGCCGAGTACCCGAGCCAAACCGCGCCTCCACCCAGCGCGAAGCCCAGCACTCCCGCCACCAGCACGAACGGCTTCCAGTCACCTCCCCGTCGGTCGTGCGAGGGGATCCCGATCAGCGTCGGGTCCGGCTGTGGCGGCAAGGTTAGCGTGGGATCCGGGCCCGGCGCCGCCACCGGGATGGGCGGGTCCAGCAGGCGGGTGGTGTCGGACGGCTGCTGGGGTGAATAGGGCGCAAACCAGTCGCTCCCACAGTCGGGGCAGCGGCGCACGGCAGGGCCGCACCGTCGCCCGCATTTCAGACAACTCTGGACGCTCATCGTGTGACCTCTGCCGGACTCCCGGTGCGATTCATAATCATTGGATGCAGTCTCGCGTCTGTGAGTTCCACCGGCTGCTCCCGTACCGGCGGACACGGCGAATGCGAGTGCAGTCCTCCCCGCTTCATGATATTTTGTGTGAACGCGGGCCGCCTCCGAGGGTACTATAGTATCTGGAGATCCCATATGTACGTTGCGGTTGACGCCGCGTCAATGTGGGCGCGTCTCCCCAGTGCAGGGCGACGCGGGTGCGGGCTGCGTCGGGCGGTTGCCGCCTCCCATCCGACCCCAGTGATGTTGTTGCCTGGTTGCTCGTATCGTCCTGGTCCCGTTTTTCTCTGCTCTGCAACTGCGGCTACATCAGCCCGAGAGTCGCCCTGAATGACTGTCGCGCCCTCACTTCTCGCCTGGTTCATCGTGGTCACTGCGGCGGCGGTTCTCGCCTACGCCGCAGTGCGTAGTTCGCGTCGCCGAGCGCTTCAGCCGGCTGTGCTCGGGGTCGAGGCGGTCACCGCGGCCGGAGTGCTCATGCTCGCCGCTCTCGCGACGCTGCCCGGAACGCCTCCTTTCTCCTCCGGAGGCACTCTCGCTCCGGGGTTGCTGATCGGGGGAGTGGCGGTGCTGGTTGGAGTGCTGCTGGGAGCTGTGCCCGGGACGGCCAGCACCGCCGATCGGTGGACCGGTTCGGCGGCGCAGGTCGCGGCTCCGGTGCTCGGGGTCGGCATCCTGTTGGTCACCCTGCCCGGCCGGATCCTCTGGGCGCTTGGCGGATTTGCGATCGCCGGTGTGGCGGTCGGCGTACTGTTCGGGGGGCGCCGTCTCGGGACGAGCGGGGCTGAGGACGAGGCGCCGGTCGCAGCGACGGCAGAGCGTGTCGCACTCGCCGGGATCACGCTGGCGGCATGCACCTACCTGGCTACCTTTCACCGCAGCTCGCTCGGCGTTCGGGAGTGGCAGATGCTGCCCGGTGTCATTGCCGCAGTACTGGCGGGCGGACTGGCATTGCGCAGTGTGTTTCCAGGAGATGGCATTGGCGCGACCCTCGTGTCGGTGGGGGCAACGTTCGCCGTTGGGAGCGGAGTGTGTGCCTGGACGCTGGGTCGGGCCCCCGGAATCTTCGCGATTGTTTTGCTGGGAGCGGTACTCTTCCTCGTGGTGGCGTGGCTGGATGATCGCCGTTCGGCGGACGAGCCCCCGGCGTGGGATGCTACTCGCGGTCTGTTGCCGGCGCTGCTGATAGTCGGGGCGGCGGCTGTAGCGTTTCGCCTGCAGCAGGGTTTCGGGCTGGGCCTGCTGGCTCTGTCCGGGATAGCGGCGCTGGCCGTCGCCGGGATGCACGCACCGCAGCGGATTTCCCTGGTGGGCAATGCGGTCGGACTTGCTCTCTTGCTCACGCTCTATCGGGTGTTTGAGGAGGGGGCGAGTTACCAGAAGGCACTGGAACCGCAGTTCTTCTACTACCACGCCGCGCTCCTCGGGGGTGCGCTGGTTCCCATCTGGCTGGCCGGGGCGGCCGGTTGGCGCCTGCCCGGTACTGCCGGGGTTTCCAGCGGCGCGGGCCTTCTGCGTGCTGCTCTGGCCGGCCTGACTGCGGCGTTGGCCCCGCTAGCCGTCTGGCTGCTCGTAGGCGAGCGCCCGCAAGCGGCGCTCCTGATCGGTTTGCCGCTGGGAACAGCCGTGAGCGGTGCGATGCGGGGACGGTCGGAAGGCGAACAGTCGCTGACGCGCCTGCTGGGCATGGCAGCCGTGCTGGGAGCCGCGCAGTGTACGCCGCTCCTGGTTCCTCTGGGCATTCGCAGCCGCTGGGAACGCATCGGGATCCTGACGGTTCTGGGTATTGTGATTCTCGTCGGGATCGGCGTAGCAGCTCTGCGTGAGCGCCGATCGGAGAGATGATAGGGGCTATGCGACCTGCTGTTCCGCTCTTCCTGGTCACGCTTCTGACGGTCGCGCTGTATGCATTCAGCTTTGCGTCCGAAACACCGCAGGGAATCCTGACGGGGCGAGTGCTCTCCAAACAAACCGGCCGGCCGCTCGGAGGGGTCGCCGTGGTGGTACGCCCTGCCAAGGCGGAAGCACCCGGACTCGCGTCACGGCGGACCCGGGCGGACGATGAGGGCCGGTTCCGCTTCCGCGCGCTTCCCGTCGGGAACTACGAGTTGGAGCCGCAGTCGCAGGCTCATGAAAACAAAGAAACACCTGCGGTCGTGCGCGAGGCCGCTACCACCGACCTGGAAGTCCGTCTTCCCCCGCAAGCGCCCTTCCTGAATTTGCTGGTGCATCAGCGGGCATGCCTCCCGGGCGAGTTGCCGCGCGTGGAGTTTCATGGGTTCCGGCAGGGGGAAGGCCTGCGCCTGCGGCTCTATGCCGCCGAGCTCGAGGCGCTGTTGCCTGCGTGGGGCAGCGACCTGACTAAGCTATTGGAGCCCACCTCCGCGTCGTCGCGTCCCGGTGACTTGCCCGACCTGCGCGCGCGCGGCATCCGTATGGCACGGGAATGGCGACGCCCTGTGCGCAAGCGCGATGCAGAGGGAGTGTTCTACGAGACGGAACGCATTGCGGATGTGCCCCCCGGCCTCTACCTGATTACCGCACAGGGGGAGGCCACACAGGCAGTGGGCTGGTTCGTCGTCACGGATTTGGCGCTGGTGACCAAGACCGCCGGCGGAACCGTTCTCGCATATGCCTCGCATCTGAAAACCGGCGTGCCGGTGCCCCGCGCCGAGGTGGTGTTCTACCGAGAGAAGAAGCGCCTCGGGTCCGCGGTCACGGATGCGCAGGGGCTGGCCGAGTTTCGTGCCACGACCTCGTCGGAGGACGAGGTGGCGCTGTTCGCGACCAAGGGGAACTCCGTTGCTTTCCTGCGTGGCTCGGGAGACTCCGGCGATGAGATGCGCCACCGGGTCTTTAGCTACACCGATCGGCCGGTGTACCGGCCCGGACATCAGGTTTCGCTGAAGGGGGTGGTGCGACTGCGCCAGGGCAACGGCTACGCTCTGCCCGATGTGCGGGTCGCCGAGGTCTGGGTAAAGGACCCACAGGATTCCGAGATCTACCACGCCTCGCTGCCGGTCAACGCGTATGGATCGTACGCGGGGACATTTCCGCTGCCGGGCGAGGCGCAGGGGGGACAATACGCGATCACGGTGGAGGTGGCCGGTGAGAAACACGAGGACACCTTTGCTGTCGCCAGCTACCGGAAGCCGGAATGGAGCGTCGAGGTAAAGCCGAACTCCGACCACTATGTGCGTGGGGACAAGGCGTCGGTGGGGATTCGCGCGCAGTATTACTTCGGTGCACCAGTGGTCGGCGGCACCGTCCGGTACACCCTGTTCCGTGACCGCCATTGGAGCTGGTGGGACGACGACGAAGCCGCACTCGGACCAGAAGACGTCGAGGAAGGGGTGTCCGGAGAGGTGGTGGACAGCGGCGAGATCACTACCGATACGGCCGGGGCTGCGCAGCTTACCCTCCCGACCTCGGGTCAGCCGGATGAGGAAGCGGGTGCAGAATATGTGTATCGCCTGGAGGCTGAGGTCAGCGACCTGAGCGAGCGGACCGCCTCCGGGTCCGGCAGTTTCCGTGTCAGCCCGGGGGAATACTCTCTGGACGTGCGCCCGGAGCGTTCCGTGGCGCCGCCGGGTGAGCCAACGTCCGTCGAGGTGCGTCTCCGGACTCTGGACGATCAGCCTGCCGTCGGAGTCGCCATTCAGGTGTCGGCCAGTACGGAACATTGGGAAGGCAACCGGGCGCGGACCGAAGCTCTCGGGGAGTCCACGGCCGTCACCGGAGCGGATGGCACAGCTCGAGTGCCGCTCTCATTGAAGCGCACGGGGCTGGTGGTGGTGCGCGTGCAGGCAAAGGACCCCCGGGGGAACACCCTGGTGCAGTCCACCGACATCTGGGTCACGACCGACGAGGGCGGCGACTACGGGGTACGCTATCCGGATCTGGCCGTCCTGCTGGACCGGAAGCAGTACCAGCCGGGCGACACGGCCCAGGTGCTGCTGAACACAAGCAGTGCGGGCGGCGCCGTCCTTTTGACCGTCGAGGCCGAGTCAGTGCTGGAGCGCCGGGTGATCCCCCTGAAGGGGAAGTCCACCGTCGTCCGCATCCCGGTGCGGGCAGCCTACACTCCGAACGTGTTTATCAGCGCGTGCTTGGTCCGGGACCGCGAGTTCACGTCGAGCGAGAAGCGCCTGGTAGTGAAATCCGACGCGCACCGGCTGCGGGTGACGGTGGATGCCGATCGGAAAGTCTACCGGCCGGGCGATCAGGCCACCTTCCGCGTGCGGACCACGGACGCGGCGGGACGTCCCGTACAGTCCGAGTTCTCGTTCGGCGTCGTGGACGAGGCGATCTACGCGATCCGCCGGGAGCCTGCGCGCGGCCTGTGGGAAGCGTTCTATCCGGTCCGCGTGAATCGCGTAGATACCAGCTTTTCCTATCCTTCGATCTACCTCGGCGATGCTGATAAGGCGGGCTCCAACGTTGCTGTGCGGCGCAACTTCCCCGACACGGCGCTCTGGGAGCCGTTCCTGCGCACGGACGAACGGGGGACGGCCACGGTGCGCCTGCGCCTCCCCGACAACCTCACGACCTGGCGCGCTACCGCCGTGGCCCACAGCCCGGCTACGCAGATCGGCAAGGGCGTCGGCTCGATCCGGGTGATGCGCGAGTTGACGCTACGTCTGCAAGCGCCGCGGACGTTCGTGGAAGGCGATCGGGCCCGCATTACGGCTGTGGCGCACAACGAAGCGTCGGGTCCGCTCGACGTGCGGGTTGCCCTGAAAGCGGAGGGGCTGACGCTGAGCGGCGCGGCGGAGCATCAGATCCGGTTGCAGCCGGGCACTGCCGAAAGAGTGACGTGGGAGGGCGTGGTCGGCCCGGCCGGCAAGGTCGTGCTGACGGGGACCGCAACCTCGGGAACCCTCGCCGACGGCATGGAACTGGCGGTCCCCGTGCGGGCGTTCGAGCGCGAGACGGCGGCGTCGTGGAGCGGGATGGTGCGGGATGAAACGGCCCAGCAGACGGTGCAGAAGGACCCGGCGGCGGCGGGAGGCGAGCTCGAAGTGCGCCTGGCGCCCACGCTGGCGGGCACGTTGCTGGGCGGGCTGGACTACCTGACCGGCTACCCATACGGCTGCACCGAGCAGACCATGAGCCGCTTCCTGCCGGACGTGCTGGTCGGGCGCACCCTACGCGAGCTGGACCTGCGTCAGCCGAAACTCGAGGCCGAGCTGCCGGCAATGACACAGGCGGGACTGCTGCGCCTGGCCCGCTATCAGCACGGCGACGGCGGCTGGGGCTGGTGGCAGTACGACGAGTCGGACCCCTGGATGACCGCCTACGTGGTATTCGGCCTCCAGGAGGCCCGCAGTGCGGGGATCGTGATCAACACGCGCGTCTATGAGAGTGGCGTTGGGGCGTTGGAAAGCCTCTTCGACGGCGGCAAGCACTCCGCCGATGACCGGATGTTCGCCGCCTGGATCCTGGCGCGTGCGGGCAAGAAGGCCGCGGCGACCAAACTCCTGAGCGACCTCGAGGCGGGGGCGGCAGCCGTGAACGGCCGTCCCGGCCGCAAGCTCCGGTATCGTTCGCTGGGCTACGCAGTCCTGGCGCTGGTCGCGCTCGGGGATGATGCGGGACGGACCCGGGCGCAGCAGCTCATGGAGGGGATCTGGAACGACGCCCGGAAGGACGACAACGGACTGGGATGGGAGGAGCACCGGGCCGGGTGGTGGGATTCCGGCTCGCAGGACGGAGAATCCGCAGCGGTGCTGCTGCTGGCGGCATTGTCGCTCAACACAGAGGATTCCCGCGCCGCGGAAGTTGTCCGGCGACTGCTCCGCACCCGTCACGGGGCCGGTTGGGTCTCGACCCGCGACACGGCCTGGATCCTGATGGCGCTCACCCGCTATCTCAAGGTGAGCGGCGAACTCCAACCGAACGGTTCGGTCGCGGTGCTGGTCAACGGCAAAGAGGTACACACTGAGGTGCTGCGGCCCGAAGGTCCGGTGCCGGAAGAGCGGGTGGTACGCGTGCCGCTGAATGAACTCGCGGACGTGAACCGCCTGGAAGTGCAGGTCAATGGCGAGGCCAGGATCTACTGGACCGCAACGCTGCGGCAGCGCCTGCGGATGCCCGCCTTCCCGGCGGAAAGTTCCGCTCCCGGGCTGTCCCTGAAACGGGAGTATTTCCGCCTGGAAACCCGGCGGGACGAGAACGGCCGTCCGGTGGTTCTGCCGGAGCGGAGCCCGACCACCCGGTTCCGGGTGGGTGACCGGATCCTTGTCCGCCTCACCATCCGCAGCGACCAACCGCTGGAATACCTCATGGTTGCCGACCCGCTCCCCGCCGGCCTGGAAGTGCAGGATCGCGGAGACGTGGAGCCCTGGGAGTGGAGTGTGTGGTGGTCCTCGATGGATGTGCGGGACGATCGGGTGGCGCTCTTCATTCGCACGCTGCCCGCGGGGGAACGGGTCATCGAGTACTACGCGCGTCCCGAGGTAGCCGGCCGTCTGAAAGTGCTGCCGGCTCAACTGGAGGACATGTATTCGCCCTCGACCCGCGCGAATAGTGCGGACGCGGCGCTGGAGGTGGCGCCGTGACGCTGCGTCGGGGAACTGTGCTGGGGAGCGCCGTGCTGGTGCTCCTGGCCGGGGTCGTCGGCTGGGCGGCGAGCCGCAGGGAACCGGAGGTGGTGCTTGCCCGGTACGCGTCGAGCCTGCGGGGGCGCACGCGCAATCAGATTCACAACGTGCGCCTGGCGGTGCGCCGCATTGATGGGGTCTGGCTCGCACCCGGCCAGACTTTCTCCTTCAACCGCACGGTGCGGGCCTGGTCCAGCGACTCGGGATTCAAGCGGGCGCCGGTGAGTTTCAACGGCGAATTGGTGCCCAGTTGGGGCGGCGGCGTCTGCCAGGCATCCTCTACGCTCTACAACGCCGCCCTGCTCGCCGGGCTGACTGTCCGGGAGCGGCACCGCCACCGCTGGCTGGCCCGCTATGTTCCCCCCGGCCGCGACGCCGCCGTCGCCTACCCGAACATTGACCTCCGGGTCCGCAACGACCACCCGTGGCCGGTGCGCCTGGAGGCCGAAGTGCATGGGGACCTTGTCGAGTTCCGCTGCGCCGGCCGCGAGGCCCTGCCGGACCGCTACGACGTGCGCCAGCGATGGGAGGGGGCCGTCGTGCCGGCTTCCATTCGCCAGCCGTGGCGCACCGGGATGCCTGTGCGACGCGTGCGCAATCCCGGGAAGCACGGGTGCCGCGTCCTCACGTACCGGGTCCGGCTCCACCAGGGCCGCGAGGTCGAGCGCCAGTTTCTGTCGGACGACGACTACCCGGCGATGAACCGGTTGGTACTGGACTGAGGGAAACTCGCGGCAATAACAATCCCATGTGCGGCAGCGCCAGGGATGGCTGCGCCTGCAACATCCGGCGTTTGGCCAGCCCGGCTGGAACACTATTTCTGTGAGATTCATCATGATACCCAGGGCGAGCGCCCCACCGCGCAAGTCTCGCCGGAGATACTCCAAAGAGAGTCAAGCCGATTTTCCGGAGAGTGCTGGGAGCGGGGCCGGTTCCCCCGCGTTGCCGTGTGCTATGCTGTGCCTCGGGCCGCCGCCTGACCTCGTACCTGACGGGTTTTGCCCGCCGGAGGCGGTGCGGCTGCCCGCCGCTTGCGGGCTTCCCGCGCACTGACCGGCGCCTCCAGCGCCCCCACCGCCGCCGCCTG
>SYMT01000315.1 GCA_005805375.1 Actinomycetota bacterium | reverse complement strand
TCCGGAGCCCGGACTTTCCTCCCGTTGCACCGGCGGACCCGCGCAACCGGCGACCGTCCGGTCTGACTTCCGGCGCCAATCATACCGTCTGCCGCCCGGCGACACAACCCGGCGTACAAAGAAACGCCGCTCCCATCGGAGATGGAAGCGGCGCCCCGACACGGTCTCGCGACCCGCGAAGGATGAACTGCTTGTCGTAGTCAGCACCCTTAGACGTTCCTTAGCGGGGTTCGTTAATGCGATGTTGTTCTGCATTCCAGGGTGAGGCGTCCTCAACAACGTAGCCATCTACCCGGAGCCGCGCGTGCAGACGCCCGGCAGTCTCGAGGAGAGCGACAAACGTGCGCTGCTCCGGCTGGTGGTCGGCGAACAGGTGCGGCGCGCGATCCGCGATTTCCGCCACTCCCGCTACGAGCTCGTGGCGCGTGGTCCAGGAGAGAACGACCAGGCCCGCCTGAGCATGTCGGGCGCACAGTACGGTCCCGTCGGACGCCGCCAGCACCCAGAGCGGCTGCTCAGCGGGGAACCGTGCCTCTACCCGATCGGTCCCGTCACCCGTCATACCTCTCTCCTTCGAACGGGCCCTGCCGGGGGACATCCGGCAGGAGATTCATGGGTCGCACAACGGAACTTTACTTCCGGAACGGGACGAGACGCAACTCCGGCCCGTTCCCCGATCCGCAAGGAGACCCCGCAGATGCCCTATTTCGAAGTACAGGCGCCGGTTACGGCCGACTACATGCAGACTCCCTCGCTCGACCCGCTCCCTGCGGAGCTGTCCGTGGACTTCGGCGCCCTGCTGCGCAGCCTGGGAACGGCCGGTCTGGTGGACTTGAGGAGCCTGCGCTGCGAACGTGACGGGCGACGGATCCCGGTCCAATTCAGCCCGGCCGTTGATTTTGATGCACTGGAGCGGCAGCGGGGTCGCCTCGCGCTACTGCTCCCCGCCCGGTCAGCGCCGCGTTGCCGGGCGGTCCTGTCCTTCGGTGCCACCGACGACCTCAGGGCGCCCCGCCTCCCCTACCCCCCGCGCAGCTACCGGCATACGTTTCCCGACGGACGCGCCACCGAGGTCTCGAACTTTCCCCGCATGCAATGCATCCCCCAACCGGATCATCGCCTGGATGTTCAAGACGATGGACGGCTCGTCACCACCTATCATTTCGGACCTCAGGCCCCGAAGCCGTACCTCTTCCCATTGCTCGGCCCGGCGGGACGCGGCCTGACGCGCCTCGGACATCCCCACGATCCTACCGGGAGCCACAGTCACCACCACTCGGTGTGGAGCGGTTTTCGGGGTGTAAACGGGGAGAACTTCTGGGAAGAGGTTCGTGGAGGCCGCCTGATCCATCAGTCGTTCTCGATTCTGGAAGACGGTCCGGTGCGCGCCCGGTTCGTGGCCGACGTGCGGTGGGAAAGCCGCGCCGGCAAGGCGGTGCTGCTGGAAGAGCGCGAGGTAAGCGTGCATCCCTCAGCGGTGGTGCAGTCGGCGCGGATTCGACCCGGGCAGGCAGCTGGCGCCCGGTTACTCGACTTCCGGCTCCGGTACCGGGGCGCCGATGGCAGGGCGGTGGCGCTGGACAGGACCTCATTCGGCTTTCTTGCCGTCCGCGTGGCGAAGTCCATGGGGGTGTTTGACGGTGGGGGCGTCATCCGGAACAGCGAGGGAGGGCTCAACGAGCCGGGGATTTTCTGGAAACCGGCCCGTTGGTGCGACTACAGTGGTCCGATCACGGCGACGGAGTGGAATGGAATTGGATTCCTGGATCATCCCGAGAATCCTCACCATCCCACGTCCTGGCATGTGCGCCCGGATGGATGGATGGGGGCCGCGATCGCGACCCACGCCGGGCTCACCATTCCGGCCGGAAAAGTGTTGGAGCTGTACTACCGCTTCTTTCTTCACGCCGGGGATGCCCTGGAGGCGAACACGGAGGCAGCGTGGCACGACTTCGCCCACCCACCGCGCCTCACTCTGGGCGCCGCCGAACGCGTCGGGAGGTGAGCCGAAACCGGGCTCGTTCCGGTGCGTTCTTTATGCTGACAATCTCAGTGCGGCTCTCACGTCTCACCACCCATGTCACGCCTCATCCCGCTCCGCACGCCCATCATTCTTCGCTTCTCCCCGCTGCTTTCCGCGGTGGTGCTGCTCCCAATTCTGGGTGGCTGCACAGTTGCGGGACAAACCCGGTCGGATGAACCAGCACGCGGAGTACGCACACACGTCGTGCCACACGGCCAGGCGCGTGTTGCCGTGATTGATGTGGATCTGCGAGCGCGGGGTGTGCGCGTCGAAGTGGCCGCATCGGACATCCGTGTGCGGGCCGGGGTGGTCTCCGGCCGAGCTCGCACGGTGGAAGAGTGGCTGCGGGCCACGGGCGCGGTGGCGGGTGTGAATGGGGGATTCTTCGGCAAGACGATCGGCGATGACTTCAAGGAGATCGTGGGGCTGCTGAAAGATGCGGGGCGCGTACGGGCGGCGGCCCCCGCCTACCGTTCTCGGCGGACGGGCGGC
>SYMT01000314.1 GCA_005805375.1 Actinomycetota bacterium | reverse complement strand
GACGGGGCAGACGCCATCCTCGCGGTGCGGACGGCGGTGCTGGGCCACGAGGAGGCACAGTTGGCTTGGGCGGCTCGGGCGGCCTAATTCACTTCTAAGAACAGCATGATTCCTTACCCACAATTCCGAGTCACACCCGTAAGGTGAGATTCCTCCCAGGGAACAACCACGGGGGGTTCTCTGCAGGGGCAACCAGGGGGGATCTCTTCAGGGGCAACCACGGGGGGTTCTCTTCAGGGGCAACCACGGGGGGTTTCCCCTACTGCCGGCGCTTGCGCCCGAACTCCGGGCCTACGATGCGGCGACGGGGACCGCGACGGCGCAGCCGCGGCAAAGCACTCCGCGATGCGGGGTCTCCAGATAGCAACCGTAACACAGCCGCCGACGGCACTCGCTGCAGACCGCAATCCCCCGCATGGCAGGATGGACATCGCACGGCGCCCCCACCGGCTCCTGCGCCGCAGGGATTCCGAGGTCAAACTCGAATGCGGCGGCGCCGGGCAGAAGTGTGGGAGCGTCCGCGGCAGTGCTCTCGGCCAGAGACGAGGCGCTCCCGGGTACACTACCGCCGGCAGAGACGAGAGGCGGCGGGGGCCGCATGGAGGGGGCAGCACCCCGAGTGGGGGCGTCCGCTGCCCACGGGGCAGGCGGGGGCCACTCGGTGGAGCCGGTGGCGGGCAGCGAAGGCGCTGGAGACGGCTGCGGAGGCACAGTGGGCCGGGGCACAGTTCGCAATGAGGCGGGGGTCGGCCCGGGGAAACCGGGCATCGGCCCACCGGGAGCGGACGCCACGGGCGCCTGCAGGGTGCGCCCCGGCCCAGCGGGAAGCGGGACTCGCCCGGGAGGCGCCGGCAGGCGGCCGGCGCGCAGATCACTCGCCATCTCCGCAGCGTGGGAGTAGCGAAGCGCGGGGTCCTTCGCCATGGCCCGCAGCAGAATTCCCTGGATGTAGAACGGGAGACCGGTCGGCGGAGGCGGATACTCCGCCGACACTCGATGGACGATTTCGGGGATGCTCTTCCCCTCAACGGCACGGCGGCCGGTCGCCGCTTCGTAGAGGGTGACGGCGAGCGCGTACAGGTCGGAGCGTCCGTCCACGGGCCGGCCCGACACCTGCTCGGGCGACATGTATGCGGGAGAGCCGTGGAACCCGCCCGCATCTGCGTTTTCAGCAAGTACCTGCGCCACTCCGAAGTCCATCAGTTTGCTCGACCCCTCCGGCAGGAGCATGATGTTTTCCGGCTTGATGTCGCGGTGGATCACATCCCTGCAGTGCAGGTATTCCAGGGCGCCGCAGAGCTCCAGAGCGAGCCGCACCAGGTCGGGCACCGACAGTGGGCCGGAGTAGCGCAGGCGGTCACGGAGGGTGGTGCCACGCACCAACTCCATAGAAAAATACGGACGACCACCCAGTTCGCCCCGGTCGTAGACCCGCACGATGTGCGGGTGGTTCAGATTGGAGAGCGCGCGCGCCTCGCGATAGAAGCGTTCGACCTGGCGGCGTCGGCCATCCGGAGTCGCGGCGCCCTTGCCGGCGAGCACCTTCAGAGCGACATCGGCGCCCCGGCCCGAGTCGTGCGCTTCATACACGATGCCCATCGCCCCCCGCCCCAACTCGCGGCGGATTTCGAACGGACCGAAGATGGTAGGTCGAATGGACATCGGAGAGAGGAGTACCCGGACGCGGCCGGACCGCCGCGACAACCGGTCGCCACCGGGCCAGGGTCATGGTATCGCGCCGGATCTCGAACGGACCGAAACGGCCGGAGTATCGTGGAAGATGCGTCTGCTTGTCCGGTCTCACTCCCTCCGGAACGCCCCGGTTCGTTTTCCCACGTCCTGACTCCATTCGCTCCTCGCACCGCTGCCTGCCTGTGATATAACACTAGGCCGGAAGGCGCAGTGTCGCGCCGTCTGGAATGACCAACGGGGTTCAGCAGTCAACAGCCCGGCCCGCCAACCATGCCCTGGGCGTGGGACGGTACGGGAGAACGCGCGTCTGCGCGGAGGCAGGGCCTGGGCATAGACGGCGCTGGCTCCCGCGCGGCTTTCGAGCGCGGGTCGTCGTCACGGCCCAAACCACGTGTTTTCTGCGGAAAGGTGAACCCGGATGGCAGTCGGTCTTCCCGCCAAGGAAGGATTGTACGACCCCGCGCACGAGCATGACTCGTGTGGGGTCGGATTCCTCGTGCATTTGAAGGGGAAGCGCTCCCACCAAATGGTCCGGGACGGCCTCGTGGCCCTCAACAATCTGAACCACCGAGGGGCCTGCGGTTGCGAGCCGACCACAGGCGACGGCGCGGGGGTCCTGATTCAGATCCCCCACGAGTTTTTCCTCAAGGTCTGCGCGCCGCTCGGCTTCACGCCCCCAGAGCGCGGCCACTATGGAGTGGGCACCCTGTTCCTGCCGCCGACGGGGGACGGTCGCCCCCTCGGGAAGCAACTTTTCGAGCAGATCGTAGCCGAAGAGGGGCAGGTGTGTCTGGGCTGGCGTCCGGTGCCCCGAGACAACCATACGCTGGGTCCCACCGCGGCGGCGGTCGAACCGGAGATGGAGCACGTCTTCATCGGCTGGGGGCCGGGGATCCGGGATGCCGATCAGTTTGAGCGCAAGCTCTACGTCATTCGCCGCCGCTTCGAGAACGAGGCCGCACGTTCCGCCATTCCGCAGCGGGGCTACCTGTACCTGCCGAGCCTCTCCTGCTACACCCTGATTTACAAGGGGATGCTGACCCCGGAGCAGGTGGACGAGTATTTCCTGGATCTGCGCGATCCGGACCTCGTCAGCGCACTCTGCATGTTCCACTCCCGGTTCAGCACCAACACGTTCCCAAGCTGGGAACTGGCCCATCCCTACCGCATGATCTCGCACAACGGCGAGATCAATACCAAGCGCGGGAACATCAACTGGATGCGCGCCCGGCAGTCGCTGCTCGCCTCGTCACTCTTCGAGCCGGAAGACGTGCGCAAGTTGCTCCCGATCATCCGGGACGAGGAACTCTCCGATACTGCCGTACTCGACAACGCGGTCGAATTGCTGATCAAAGCGGGGCGCAGCCCGGCCCACGCCATGATGCTGCTCATCCCCGAAGCGTGGGACCACCACGAAAGCATGTCGCAGGAGAAGAAGGACTTCTATAAATTCCACTCCTGCCTGATGGAACCGTGGGACGGTCCGGCATCCATCGCCTTCACTGACGGGAAGACCATCGGCGCCACGCTGGACCGCAATGGGCTCCGCCCCTCTCGCTACTGGGTCACCCGTGACGATCGCGTGATCATGGCTTCCGAGGCGGGAGTCCTTGATGTTCCGCCGGAGGAAGTGCTGTTCAAGGGGCGTCTCGAACCGGGCCGCATGTTCCTGGTGAACATGGAAGAGGGCCGGATTGTCGGTGACGAGGAACTGAAGCACTCTCTGGCGAGCGCCCATCCCTACGGCGAGTGGCTCAGTACACACGAAGTCCACCTGGAAGAGATACCGGCGCCCGCGGTTCCGCTCCCGGCTGAGACCGCGCCGCTCCTGGCGCGCCAGCAGGCTTTTGGCTACACCCTCGAAGACCAGAAGTACATTCTGGGGCCGATGGCGCGCGAGGGCCTGTGGGCGATCGGCTCGATGGGCACCGATACTCCGCTGGCTGTCCTGTCCGACCAGCCGCAGGTCCTCTACAGCTATTTCAAGCAGCTCTTCG
>SYMT01000313.1 GCA_005805375.1 Actinomycetota bacterium | reverse complement strand
TAAGACCGTGGGAATTCGGTGCCGGAGCCTTCGGCGCCGATGCGGAATTGCGGGCATTGTCTTCGCAGATCCGAGCGGGTCAGGGGTAGAGAAGCGAAAGTGACTTTCTGATCCTCTGGTCCGTCCATGCGGGAAAGCACTCAGGCGCCGGTGTTGAAACCGTTGCACCGGCGCGTGTCCGGTCGTGCCACCCATGAGCGTAGAAGTACAGAGTCTCTCGCGGATAGTTCGGGGGCAGAAGCACCTGGACGGCGTTTCGTTCGCCTTCCCGAACGGCCTGTTTGCCGTGCTGGCGCCTCCCGGCGGCGGCAAGACCACGCTCGTGTCCGTGTTGGCTACTCACGCCGCGCCTACAGAGGGTACCGTGCTCGTGGGGGGCCAGGACCTGGTGGCCGAGCGACGCCAACTCCGTGACCGCATTGCCTACGTGCCCGCTGGAGCCACGGCGCCGGGGCGCTTCACCGTGAAGGAGGCGCTGGACTACTCCGCTGTCCTGCACGGGCTCACCCAGGAAGCCGCCCGCAATGTCCGCACCCACCGGGCCGCCGAACGCATGCGGTTGGCCGATGTGCTGGATTCGCCGGTGGAGTCGCTGCCGCTGGGGACGCAGCGGCAGGTGGCCATCGCCCAGGCGCTGGTGATCGCACCGGTGCTGGTACTGGCGGATGAGCCCACAGCGGATCTCCATCCGACGGAGGCGTGGGTGCTGCGCGACCTGCTCGGGCGCCTGGCGGAGGAGACGCCGGTTCTCGTCACCACTGCCTCGGTGGAGGAGACCGGAATGCTCGCTGGGGGACTTCTGGTGCTGGACCGGGGGCGTCCGCTCTACGCGGGCAGCATCAGTCATCTCCTCAGTTCGTTCGATGGCCGCACCTGGGGGATCCTCACCGCCTGGGAGCAATCACTGCCGTCTTTGAACGGCGCCGTCCGTACCGGCCTCTGGTCCACACCGTCCGGCCGACTCACCCGCTGTGTGGCCGGCGCCCCGCCGCATCCGGATGCTCGTTCGATCATGCCGCTGCTGGAAGATGCATATGCAGTCCTTCTCGCCCACCCTCCCGCTTGACGTGCGCGCTGAGGCGCGCGCGCTCTGGACTCTCACCCGGCTGGAATGCCGGAGTCTCCTGCGCCTGCCCCGGTTGCGGCAGGGCCTGATCGCCGTCGCCATCGCGCTGGGGCTCTGCTCGGTCCTGGACGGGGCGTACGCGCAGGGATTGCTGATGATCGGCTGCACAGTGGGGGCCACACTGGCACTGCTCCAGGCCGGCCGCCGCGGGCGCCACGACAGTGCCTGGGCCACCGGTTGGTCCGGGGGCGGGGGGCCAATTCCGACGGTACTGAGCCCCTGGCTCGCCGGGTTGGCGCCGTACGGGGCGCTCCTGCTCGCCGGCAGCCTGGTGGCCGCCCTGGTGGACGGACCGCTGCGTGGCTTCGGGCGCGTGGGGGTGTTCGACATGGTCCCGCGCCTGCTGCAGGTTGCGGGCTGCGCCACCCCCGCGTATGTTGCCGCTTTCATCACCCGGGATGGGCGACCGGGGCAGGGGGTAGCCGCCACTGTGGTCGCCATCGGCCTGTGGCTGACACTGGGGATCCAACCGGGCGTGGTAACGGATGTACTGGTCACGCTCGTCTGTCTTGCCGGGACCGTCGGGTGGGAAATGCTGCGCCACGCAGGGCCGCGCCGGGCGCCCCTGGGTGGCGCAAGCGGAAACGACGCCCGCCCGCACAGCGATGCGGAGACGACCGCCCTGCCGCGTCTGTCGCACTCCGCCGCTGCTTCCTTCGGCCCATTCCAGCGTTTCTCCTGGATCCTGCGGCCACTGCGTCTGGTGCCGGCGTCCTTCCTGTCCGGATTGGCGCTGGTCGTGTGGTTTGGGCGGCAGGCGATGGCCGGGGAACTGGACGGCACGGCCGGCTCGCGGCTGGCAGAACTCGGCCCCGGCTGGATCGCGCTGTTCGCCGGCGCGTTCGCCCTGGAGTCGGATCGGCGGGCGGGATACCTCCAGGCTCACCCGCACCTCGCCCGGCGCATGCTGGCGCCCGGCCTGCTCGCCACGGGGATGGCCGCCTTCGGGCTGGTGCAAACCATCGGCTTGCTGCTCATGGTAAACGGCATCCCGTTGGAGCAGACGGCGTTCTTCATGGGTTTGCCCGACACGCTGTTTCTGTTTCTCCTGGCCGCCGCGGGAACCGTTTGGTTCGGCAGCCCCTGGGTCGGCGTGCTGCTCGGGGCCGCGCTGTGGGTGCCCGCCATGTTCATGACGGCGGAGGTGAACCCCTGGCTCCGGCTCGGTTCTTTCACCACCGTTGCCTGGACGCCGACGCACACGGCGCAATGGCTCGTCGCCAAGGGGGAGCTGCTGGCGCTGGCGGGCGGGCTCTGGGCGCTCCTGCCGCGGTTCGTGCAGAGCGCCGCCGACCGCTCGGACCGGATGCCGTTCCCTTTCCCGCGGCCGTCGTTTGTGACCGGCGCGGCGCTGGCGGCAGCGGTGGCGGTAACGTATGTGCTGTGCGGCGCCACGACCACGGTGCTGGCAGCGGCCGCCCGCCGCGGTGATACCGCGGACGGCGGACTGACGGCGCTGCGCACGGGGCTCAACCGCTACAGCGCCGTGGCGCCGGTAGGCCTCTTCGGGCCGGTCCTGCCGTTGCTGGCGCAGACTGGAGGGAGCCGGACGACATTTCCCAACGAGGGAGACCTGCGGAATGCCCTGGACCGGACGGCGCGCCGTTGGCCGCGCGATCCCTGGGCCGACAGCGCCGCATTCGAGTTGCTGCACAAATCCGGGGACAGCCAGCAGAGGTGGTTGGGGAGGGGCAGAACCATGCCGGCCCGACCCGGGCAGCGCCCACCCTCCCCGCTGGACGACACCTTTGCCTTCGCCACCCGCTTCTCACGTAGCCCGTTGGCCCCCCTCGCCCTGGCGATGGTGATCCAGAAAGGCCGAGGGGGTTACGAAGATGAGCTCGTGCGCGAGGCGACCCGGCTGCTGGTGGAAAAACATCCGCGTTCTTCCCGCCTGCCGGAGGCGATGGAGCAACTCTATCAAGGGCCGATGTACTCGCACTATTCCGGGCAAGAGAGGCCGACCGGGGAGGAAGTCATCGCCGGAGCGCTCCTGGCCGCACAGTATGCCCGCACCCCGGAGCAACGCGCCATCTGGCTCGCCCGCACCGGGGAGTTGCTCTGGCAAAAAGGGGAGCTGACCGACGCGGTGTCCGCCGCCCGCGCCGCCCGGAAGGCGCTGGATGAGGCGCTGGCCCGGCGGCCGAAGCCCTCCGGGCGGCGGCGCTCCGGCGAGCCCCAGATCGCCGCGCTGGAGAAGGCGTGGAGCGCCGCCGACGAAATCATTCGCTCGGCGGATCAGAGCGAGTGAGAGCAGTTCGATGCGCGCCCTCCTCCGCAACCGCATCGTGCGTGCCGCGGCGACCTATTGGTGGGCGCCGTCCCTCGTGCTCGTCGGGACGGGGCTGGGGGTGGGAGGACTGCTCGGCCCGACTCTCGCGGCGGGGGCCGTGCTGTTCGGCGCGGGAGCGACGGCGGGGGCAGCCGGCGCCATCGGATTGCAGGCAAAGCGCGCCCGCCAGGCGGCCCTCCGCCGTCACGCCGAGGCGGGCTACCTCTGCGTTTGCCCGCGCTGCCTGGCGGCGCCGGGCCTCCACTTTGTGTGCGAAGCGTGTGGGGCGCCGGTAGAGGAAGACGTAGTCCACACCGAGGCGCGGTGGGTGAACAGTTGTGGTGGGTGCGGGAAGGCGCTGCGCGCGGCGGCCGGCGCTCGGCTGGAGGTGGCCGCCCACTGTCCCGGCTGCAGGTATGCGGCGCCGCGGGCGGAGTTGCACGAACGCCGGGTGGCGGTGCTGGCAGCGGCTACGCCGGAGGCGTTTCAGGTACTCCTGGCACAAGCGGGGCCGGAGGCCCGGCCGGCGCCTCCCGCCAGCGCGCAGTGGGAGACGCCGGCCGGGCGGGTGGTGCTGCTGTCGCTGGCGGAACTGGCTCCGGAGACCCTGGCTGCCCCACACGCCGGGCATCATTTGACCGCACTCTGGATTGCGGGGAGCGACGCGCTGCGCCTGGGGCAGATCCTGGACACTTTCACGGTGACGGCAGGTCGGGGGCCGGAGTTGCTGCGGGGAGTTCCGGCCTGCGTGCAGTCGCCCGAGTTGCCGCCGGAGCTCCGCCGCCTGCTGGAGCATCGGTTTCGGGAAGTGGAGACCGGGGTCACGCCGGGGTGCTTTTTGACAGCCGGAACGAAGTAGGGACTTTGGACGAGGAGAAGAAGGTATGCTACCTCTGGCGTTGATCGGGGGCGCGGCGGTGGGGTGGGGCCTCAGCCGTCTGCTCGTGCTGGGCGCCGACTCGGGGGGAAAGGCGGTCTTGACTGCCACACCGCCGACGGCGGCGGTCTCGCGCACCGCCGCCGTCGCCATCGTGCTGGTGATGGTGACCGCGCTGGCGATGTTCCGTTCCTATCCCTACCCCTATGCGGCCGGAGCGGCGGGAATCGCTCTGGCGCTGCTCCTGGGAGGTTACCTGGCGGTGGAGCGCCGGCGGGTTGCCGTCACTCACATCCAGGTAGCCCAGGGCGCAACGGGAGTGCTCGTCGGCGCCGTCATTCTCGCCGAGACGCTCCTGGGCCTGGCAGCGGTGGGCCTACCCCCGGCTCAGGCCCCGGAGTTCTGTGCCTGGCTGGGCGGGGAGCGAGCCACCCCTGCGCTGTTGGGGAGTCTCCGCAGCGGCAACATGGAGGCCCAGTTGCAGGCCTTCCAGCTCCTCGGTTCTGTCAGTTCCTCGGTCCGTCGGGAGGTGCTGCCGTTGACCTATTCTCGGGCAGATCGGGTGCGGGAGAGCGCCTACAGCTTCCTTTCCCGCAAGGTAGACCGGGATCTGCTGCCGGTGCTGATCCGAGGAATGGAAGATCCGTCCAGCGTGGTGCGCACAATCTGCGCCGATGGGCTGGGCAAGCTGAAGGACCCGGCCGGGTTGCCGGCGCTGCTGCGCGCGGTCTCCGACCCCAAGAAAGTTGGAACCGGGAACAACTACCTGAACGCGATCTCCTCAATGGGCGCAGAGGTCCGCCCGGAGATCGCCCGGCATCTGCGGGGAACCGACCGCGCCCTGGTCGAGGGCGCCATCCAGGCCGCACTGCAGAACCCCACGCCAGAACTGGTGGCCGCCCTGCTGGACCGGCTTCGGGATCGCGACCCGGTGATGCGGGAGAAGGCCACCGAGGCGATCGGCGGGGTCGCCCAACGGGTGCGGATGAGCGAAGGAAACCGTATCTCCAGCCTGTTCGGTGGCGAAGCGGTCACTTATGATTCCGGGGCAGAAGTGCCGGTACTGGATCTCCCCGCCGTGGTGGAAGCACTCCTGGAGCGTTTCTCTGACTCAGAGGTCAAGGTGCGGGCTGCAGCCGTGCGGGCACTAGCCGGTGCGGTCAACCGCACCTCGTCCTCGGGCGGCGTCACCGTCGATCTGTCCGACCCAATCTACGATTCCACGCCGGTGGACTACGCCCGGATCAGCGCCGCGATGGAGCGCATGAAACGAGACCCGAACGAGGCGGTCCGTCGGGCTGTCGAAGGTTCCGAATACTCGCTGCGTCCCCCGCGCTATGATGGGATGGAGGCGGGGGGCATTGCCGGCCAGCAGAGCAGGGTGCTGATGTGAGGTGGCCACGCCGGCGCCGGGAACGCTCGGTGGTCATCATCGGCTATCCGAATCACGGGAAGACGGTGTTTCTGGCCGGGCTATTCTGGGACAGCTTCTTCGCACTCTCTGAGTCGTTTGGAGAGGGCGGGCAGCCCTACGCCGTGCGTGCGGTCACGACACACGCCGCGCGGGTCTTCTTCGACAACGCGATCATGCTGAGGGAACCGAGCAGAATTAATCCTCCCACCCGTGAGGAGACACGGCGGCATCTGAGAGGACACAACTGGACGGAATCATGTACGTCATGGTGTTATGGAACTCACTGCCGCCGCCACTGCCCTCCTCCAAGTTACCGCCC
>SYMT01000312.1 GCA_005805375.1 Actinomycetota bacterium | reverse complement strand
TACCGGGGCCCCGGTTTGTGGATGCTGGGCAGCTGGACCCTGATCATCGGCATCCTGCTTTCGGTCGCAGTGCCGAACTTTGTGAAGGCGCGGAACACGTCGCGCGGCAAGTCCTGCACCGCCAACCTCCGCCAGTTGGACTCAGCCAAGGAGCAGTACATGATGGATCACCGCACCACGGTGGCGCCGACCTCCTTCTCGGACCTCGCACCGATCTACATCAAGGCGACGCCTGAGTGTCCGAGCGGCGGGACCTACACGCTGGGGAACGCCACGACCAACCCCTCGTGCTCGATCGGGACGAACGGAACGGCCGAGACGACCGACGATCACACGCTGTAGATTTGCAGCGACGCGCGGAACAGTACCGCCAGTTCCTCGCGGCCGGCAGGGATCGGCGAAAGCTTCGTCACCCGGTGCTGGGGGAGGGTGCCCTCCACCAGCGCCGGGATATCCGCAGCGGAATAGCCCAGCGCAGACAGGCCGTCCGGCACGCGCAGGCGCTGCATGAACTCGATCACGCGACGGGCCAGCACCTCCCCGGCGTCGTCCGGTCCAGCGCCGGCAAGGTCTGCTCCCAGCGCCGCCGCCGCCCGCAGATGGCGTTCCGGACACGCCGGCGCCGTGAAACGCACCACGGCCGGCGTATGCAGGATCACGGAGATGCCATGCGGCACCATCGGATGATCCACCACATAGCCTGAGGGGTAGTAGTCCCGCACCATGCCGGCCACCGGATAGGACATCCCGTGCGGCAGGTGGACTCCGGCGTTCCCGAACCCGATCCCCGCCATCGCCGCCGCCAGCAGCATCTGCCCGCGCGCTTCGTCGTCGGATGGATCCTCCACCGCGCGGAACAGGTAGGCGGCTACCAGTTCCAGGGCCCGCAAAGCCCAGATGTCACTCACCGGATTGGAGCCCTGGTAGGCGGGCCGTTCCAGGGGGCGGGCAGGGCGGGGGCGACGGTCGAAGGGCAGCGCGGTGTAGGATTCCAGTGCGTGGCTCAGTACATCCAGACCGGCTGAGGCCGCCACCGCGGGCGGAAGCGTGCGCGTGTTCTCCGGATCTACGAGGCCGAGGGTCGGCCGGAGCGCCCGGTGGGCGATGCCGGTCTTCACCTTCCGTTCCACCAGGTCAAAGATCGCCACCCCGGTCGTTTCAGACCCCGTGCCGGCCGTGGTAGGGACGGCAATCAGCGGTTTTACCGGGCCGGGAACCGGCAGGCCCTTCCCAATGGGTGCGTTGACGTAGTCGAGGAAGTCGGCCGGATAGGTCGAGTAGAGGTTCGCCGCCTTCGCGGTATCCATCGTGCTGCCGCCCCCCACCGCAACAAAGGAGTCGAACTCCCCCTCCGCCGCAACCTGAATGGCGTCCTGAAAGCTGCGATCGGTCGGCTCCACCGCAATGCGGTCAAACACCTCGAACTCGATGCCGGCCGCGCGCAGGCTGGCAACCACCACCTCACCTGGGGCCAGACCGCGCAGGTTCGGATCCAGGAGCACCAGCGTGCGGCGGGCGCGCAGGTCTACCAGATCGCTGCCGATTTCGTGGGTGATCCCCGTCCCGAAGCGGACGTTGGCAGCGGAGATCTGGAAAGCGGTATCGTAGTCGGTCATAGCAATCGCTCCCGGCGCAGCGCCTGCGCCCGTCATCGCCCGGGCCTGCCAGCGCAGATCGGAGTCACACGGCGCGGCCCGACCACGTCGAGGTCCGATTCGACATGGTACGATTGTATCTGCGCGCGCACGGCCCGGCACAGGGTCGCCGAGGCGAACAGGCCCTGGGCAAGGGGACAGGCTACCGGTCGGAAACGGTCCGCATCGCCCCTCCGTGTCTTCCGGTAGGAGTCCGGACCGGAGATGCGGAACCGAACCCTCGGCGGGGCAGCACGGCGCTCTGCCGGGGAGGCGGCCATGCGGCGGCGGGTGCTCGGCAAGACGGGGGTAGAGGTTTCGGAACTGGCGCTGGGTGGGCTCTTTGTCTCCCGGGGGGGAGGGGACCGCACCGAGGCGATCCGGGCCATCCACCAGGCGCTGGATCTGGGCGTGAACCTGGTGGATACAGCGCCGACCTATCACGACAGCGAGGAAGTGATCGGGGAAGCCCTCCGGCAGTGGTCCGGCGAGGTGCTGGTTTCGACCAAGCTGGGGGGACGACCGCAGCCGTTTGACCCGAAGGACTCCGCGGCACTTCGGCAGTCGTTTGAGGAGAGCCTCCGGCTGCTGGGGCGAGATCACGTGGACTTCCTCTTCATTCACGAGCCGGAGCGGCCCGGGCAGTATGACTGGTGGGATAACGAGGAGACCTTGGAGGGTCCGGTCCGGGAGGTGCTTGCGGAGCTGAAGCGCGCGGGTCGCGTGCGCTGGATCGGTCTGGGAGGCACCACCGCCTACGAACTCCCCCGCATGATGGCCACAGGCGCGTTCGATGTCGTGCTGACCGCCTTCAACTACAGCCTGCTCTGGCGAGAAGCGGCGATAGCGGTGCTCCCGGAGGCGGAGCGGCAGGGAATGGGCGTTTTTCTCGGCTCGCCGCTCCAGCAAGGCGCCCTGGCCCGCCGCTACGACGACGAGGTGGCACACGGCGCGCCCTGGCTCAGCCCGCCGCGCCGGGCACAGTACCAGGCGCTCTATGCGCTGGTGGACGAGTGCGGCATTCCGCTGCCGGAGCTGGGATTGCGCTTTGCACTGGGAGACCGGCGCATTTCCACTACGCTGATGGGCGCGCGCAGCGTGGCGGAAGTGGAGGCGAATGTGGCGACGGCGGGCAAGGGGGCGCTCCCGGAAGCCTTGCTCGCACGCCTCCAGGAAATTGCCGATCGAGTGCCCTTCCGCCCGTTCGAGGAGCCGTTCTCGCTCCCGTTCGGCCGACGCTACCGGGGACCGGGAAGAGCCGGCCGGTAAGGGAAGCTCGCCGAAACAACGATGCCATCTGCGGCAGCGCCACGGATGGCTGCGCCCGGAGCACCCGGCTTTTCGGCCGGCCCTGTCGGGATAGTTTCTGCCGCCTGATTCCCGAACAACCCACAGAGCGGGCGCCCCACCGCACAAGTCCACCGGAGAACCCCTCGTTCAAGCGCCCCACCCCACGATGCCGTCGAAGCACCGCCAGAGCGAGCGTCTCACCTTGCGAGTCTCGCCGGAGACACCACAGAGTCAGGCAGGTTTTCCCGCGAGGGCTGGGACCACAGGCCCGCATCCCTTGCGCGTCCGTGTGCTATGCTGCTCCTCGGGCCGCCGCCTGACCTCGGACGTCGCGGGGTCCACTCGCCGGAGGCTGTGCGGGAACACGCCGCTCTCGCGCTTCCCGCGCACTCACCGGCGCTCTCAAGAAGCCCCCCTCCGGCGCCTGGGGCGACAGTTGCCCCTTTTCGGCCCGGGTCCAGGGTTGCACTCTTTGGGGCCGGGTATCATCCGGCGCCGAAGAGGAGCGCGGCGAGTGCGCGGCGGACTCTATTTGCTGAATGATCTTTTCACGCTCCGCGCCAGGGCGCGCGACTGTCGTCCGGTAGGACGCCCTCCCCAGCGAGGTGATTTCAATCCCTCACGCGCCGGCTCGCGCGCCGGCTCGCGCGCCGGCATCGCTGGTCCACGGGGGAGGTGCGACTGTCAGGTGGACCACTTACTGACGTGCGTGGCTCGCGTACGCGGGCGCGGGCACGGCCGGTCCACTGGGCGCGCGACTGTCGTCCGGTAGGACGCCCTCCCCAGCGAGGCGATTTCAATCCCTCGCGCACCGGCTCGCGCGCCGGCTCGCGCGCCG
>SYMT01000311.1 GCA_005805375.1 Actinomycetota bacterium | reverse complement strand
TGGCGAGTCACACCCACCGCCCCCGCGATGAGAATCCCCACCGCGCCGAGCCAGAGCCCGGTCCTGTTTCTGGTTCGCACTGCACCCCCCTGTGCGGGCAGCGGAATCGTCTGCCTGCGGAGATTGGACGGACCGGACCCGACGAGAGTTACGCGGACGCCGAACCGCCGGCGGCGTTCGCCCGCGCCCGCGGGTTCAGATCGGGCTCTGCGTGCCGGCGGTGGGTCTCGCGTGCAGGGTGTTGGATGCGCTGACCAGGCTGTGGCCCTCCCATCCGGACGTTTCGTAGCGACCCTCAATGGCCGTGATCTCCGCCAGTGGAACCTCCGTTCCGGGCGCCGCGCTCTGATCCATCAGCCGAAGCAGGCGGGCGTCCAGATCAAGTTCGAGCAGGCGGCGCGTCTTGCCCCATCGCGGGGCGGACGCCAGCAGTCCCACCCCGCCGACTGCCAGGGCCAACGCGGCCGGGAACTCCGGCGTGAGGGTGAGGCCGAGGATGGCGATTGCCGCTCCCACCAGGCGAACCTGGAGGCGAGTGCGCAGCGCAGCGCGCGCGCTGCCCTCTATCAGAATACTCGGGCCGACATGGCGCACCTGGAGCGGAAGGTGGCGCAGATCGCCGGCCGAAGCCGCGATCGCCGCGAACCGGTCCACCACCTCGCGCGAAGTCATTGTTCCTGTCCCTGTTCTGGGTTCCGCGAAAGGGAAACCCCGACCTTACATGCCCGCGCCGAAGGCGGCCGAAGTGTGGACAGGGTCGTCACGATCCTCATTGTGGTGTTAGGAGGAGAAAGTCTCCTACTCATCGAATAGATGTGCTCCATGGTAGGCTCCAGGATGGGGAGAAAACAACAAATGCACCGCATGGCCCGTCGTGGTTTCACGCTCATCGAACTTCTTGTTGTGATCGCCATCATAGCCATTTTGGCGGCAATCCTCTTCCCGGTGTTCGCCCGGGCGCGGGAGCAGGCACGCAAGTCGAATTGCATTTCCAATCTGAAGCAGATCGGTACTGCTATCCTGATGTACTCGCAGGACTATGACGAACGCCTTGTTCCGGTCGCGACCGGCGTTTGCCCGGGTCCGAACGCGTTCGGCTGGGCCGATCTGATCTTCCCGTACGTCAAGAACGTCAAGGTGTTCGATTGCCCCACGTCCACCTGGCGGATGGTGCAGAACCCCGCGGTGAACCCGCCGCGGTTCATGCGAGACCGCGGCGGCACAGGCGCCGGAGTCACCAACGAGTGCGTGACCGGCCAGCCGATCCCCGCCAACGTCAACTACAATTACGGCGTCAATGCGTTCGGTCCTCCGGCGGGCCAGCCGGCGGACGTGTCCGGCCCGTTTTCCGGAAACATCGGGTTTCTGCCTGCCATTCCCGCTCCGGCGAACGTTGTCGGTATTGCCGACGGGCGGGGTGCTTCTCCGTGGTCTCTGGGGGGTGGAGACGGTCCATGGGACTGGCCTTCGATTGACGGGCAGGTGGACAGCCGGCGGCATTCGGAAGGCCGTTCGAGCGTGAACGGCGGCTGCAGCGCAATGTTCATGGACGGGCATGCGAAGTTCATCGGCCTCGCCCAGTCCATCCGCCGCCCCGGCAACGTATGGACCGTGAGCGAGGCGGACTAACGGAGCAGGCAACTTGACCTCGTGCGGTGAACCCTGCACCGGGTTGGGCGCGAATCGCACCGTCGGTGTGCGTGCCCCCCCAAGGAATCTCATTTCCTCGACGGAGAGCGCGCACGATGAGTCAAGACAGGGCGATTGAGGCCCTCCTCGAAGAGTCCCGCCTGTTCCCTCCCACGCCGGAGTTCACCGCACAGGCGAATCTGAATGATCCGGACATCTACGCACGCGCCGATGCAGATCCGGAGGCCTTTTGGGCGAGTGTGGCCGGAGACCTGCACTGGTTTCAGGGATGGAGTCAGGTGCTCGAATGGAACCCGCCGTTTGCAAAGTGGTTTCTGGGGGGCCGGTTGAACGCCAGCTACAACTGCCTGGACCGGCATCTCGGGACACCGACGCAGAACAAGGTGGCCATTCACTGGGAGGGTGAGCCCGGCGACGAGCGTACCCTGACATACCGTCAGCTCTGGCAGGAGGTCTGTCGCTTCGCAAACGTGCTGAAGGACCTCGGCGTGGAGAAGGGAGATCGGGTCACGCTGTATCTCCCCATGATCCCCGAACTCGCCATCGCCTGCCTGGCGTGCGCGCGCATCGGGGCGCCGCACTCGGTAGTATTTGGCGGCTTCAGTGCCGACTCGCTGTCGGGTCGCATTCAGGACTCGGAGTCGAAGGTGCTGGTCACCGCAGACGGCGGCTACCGCCGGGGCGGGGTGGTCCATCTGAAGGTCGCAGCCGATGAGGCTGTGGCCCAGTGTCCTTCCATCCGGGACGTGGTGGTAGTGCACCGAGTCGGGGAAGAACAGTGCCCGATCACGATGCAGGACGGGCGCGACCACTGGTGGCACGAGGCGATGGCCGCTGCGTCTCCCACTTGCCCGGCTGAGGAGATGGATGCTGAAGACCTCCTCTTCATCCTCTACACGAGTGGCAGCACCGGCAAGCCCAAGGGCATCGCCCACACCACCGGCGGCTACCTCACGGGCGCGTATGCCACCACGAAGTGGGTGTTCGACCTGAAGCCGCAGGACGTCTACTGGTGTACAGCGGACATCGGCTGGGTCACGGGGCACACGTACATCGTCTACGGCCCGCTCTCGAACGGGGCCACACAGGTGATGTACGAGGGAGCACCCGATTGGCCGGACAAGGACCGCTTCTGGGCCATCTGCGAGAAATACGGGGTCACGATCTTCTATACCGCCCCGACGGCCATTCGGGCCTTCATGAAATGGGGTGAGGAGTTTCCCGCACGCCATGATCTCTCCTCGCTGCGATTGCTGGGCAGCGTGGGTGAGCCGAT
>SYMT01000310.1 GCA_005805375.1 Actinomycetota bacterium | reverse complement strand
CTTGTCCGAGCCGCGGTCTCTATCGCGGTCGCGACCTCGCTTCTGGTCTCTCTCCCTGTCTCGGGACTTTTCAGCGGCGGGCGCCGGTCCTTCCGCTACGGGAGCGGGCTTTTCGATGCCACGGGGTTGAAAGCCCGGCCGGGTGAAGACGACTGTGTCCACACCGGCGACGTATCGGCCTCCGGCTCCCTCTGCCTTCTGGGTTATGGCGAGACTCAACTCGTGGCGACCTGCTTTCAGCGTCAGTTGCCCCAGCCGGAACCACGTCATCCCGGCGGCATATTCGCCACCTACGGGTGTGACGGTGCTCTGTGTCACCGGAAGTTCGTCGTCTACCTGCCAGACCAGCGGAGACACACCCGGACTCCCGGGCGCTTTCCCGGCCATCCAGATTTCGTACGTCCCGTCGCGGGCAAGATCAGCGAAATAGGAGGCGTGGTAGAAGCGCGAAACCGGCAACTCGGCCCGGTCCAGACGAAGGTAGGTGCCGGTACTGCATCCCGCCTGGAAGGTGACGCTCGTGAAGTTGTGGCTGCCGCACCGCTCCCCTTCCAGCCAGACGTAGGGGTACAACTGGTAGCGGAGTTGCTGGACGTACGGCTGCATCGTCTGGTACACAATGCCGGCGTTTCCCGCATCGAGATTCTTTCGCATCTGGTCGTAGATACCGCGCAGCCCGGCGCCATCCAGTTTCTGGGCGTCGGCCGCGCGTAAGAGCGCTTCGAACTCCCGTAGCGCCTCGGTGGCCAGTTCCACCGGGAAGAGTGCCGCAGCCGAGATGCCGGAAACCACCACCGGCTCCTCGCCGAACTTGAATCGGATCTCGCGCTTCCGTTTGTCCAGCTTCAGCGGTTTCCCTCCACTGTCATGCAGTGAGACAATGGAGGAGTCCGGCACGAAGACGGTCACTTCACGCGTCCCGGTAGTGGACCACACCACGACTCCGGTCTGCACCGGGTGTGTGTCACCGAGTGGGTGCGTGATCTCGTAGCCCCGCATCGTGTCGCCCAACCCCAGGAGTTTCGCCGCGCCCCCAGCGGGCACCCACCAGACGCCGTTGGACAACCGCGTGACCCGGTCCGCGGTGGCCAGCGACAACGGAAAGAAGCAGACTCGGGGCACTTCGCCGGTCAGGCGAGCGGCCTCACTCTGCAGCACGGTTCCGAGTTCTTTGGCCATGCTGACCGCATTCGGCGTGTCCCGTGGATCGAGGTACACACCACGGAAGCCCGTTTCCCGCATCGCATTCCACGTAAGCCGCAGTTGATTGCTGTCCACGATAGGGGTGGGCTTCCCGTTGGGGTCCATCCCCGCGCCGAGGCGGGCGGCGATGAGCCAGGTGTTGCGGTCTCCCTCTTCCGCCTGCGCCATCGCGTAGGCCGCGGAGTTCTGCGCGATCTTGTCGGGCGCGCCGTAGAGTTGGGCCCCCAACCCGTCGTACCCGGTGGGGGACGGGGTGTTGTTGAAGACCGGGTGGTAGGCGCTCCAGGTGAAGAGCATCGGGACGTTCAGCCCCTCGCTCTCCAGCGACCCGGTGATCATGTTCATCCAGCGCTTCAGCGTAACGGTGCGGAACGCATCCAGGTCGCGCCAGATGGAGCTGGCTCGGGGTTGGCAGCGGTAGGCGACCTTGTCTTCCGGATCGAAGAGCCATCCATCCCCTTCGGGTGGATCGTTGCGGGGCCAGAGCGGGACAAGTCGTCCAGCTTCTTCGCGGGTCCGAATCTGTCGTTCCGCGGTCCGCCAGTTGAGGTTGATCGTGCCGACTCCGTAGCGCCGCTCGATCCACTCGCCGAACGCTTTCCGAAATTCCGGCGACGAGGGGAACACCTCGTCTTCCTGTCCGACGCTCCCGTCGCCCGCGGCGAACGGGTCGAGCAGGAAGCGGAGCCCCGGACCAAACTTCAACGCCTGCAGGCGCTGCTTGAGCCGGACTGCGTATGCCTGCATCCCGCCCCACAGGTCCCCGAAACTGCCGAGCTGGTCGGGAGGAATCTGCACTTCGGGAACGACGTGCAGCAGCCCCCGGGTCTGACCCAGTAGACGAGAATTGCGAAACTGAATTTCGATCCGGGCCGTGTTGCTCTCCGCCGCCACTTCTCCCGCCGCAATCGCCCAGGATTGGCTCTTCCCGTTCGGGCTGTTGTCGGTCAGCAGGTAGGCGGCGCGGCGGGCCTGTGGCGTCTCCACGGTCCAGTTCTGGCGCGTCCCGGGCTGCAGGCGGGACGCCGGCACATGGACCGCCGGGAGCGTGGGCGAAAAACCGACCAGTGGCTCGGTGTGGCGGTCACCAACCCGCAGCCCATAGCGGAACCCACGCTGCTCGAGCGCATCGAGCAGCGACTGAATCTGCTCGGTGCTGTTTTCCAGCAGCCCGCGGTCCGGTTCTACCCAGACGTCTTCAATGCCGGCGCTCTTCAGCCGATCCAATTCGGCGACATCTTGCTGGAGTGTCTCGGCTGAAGGCGCGCGCAGAAACGCCGAATGGAACACCACTCCGGCCGGCACGTACGGTTTCTCGTCCCATTCGAGCAAGTGACTGCGATGGACTGTCCAGGCGTGAGGCGCACCGGAGTGCTCGCGGTAAATCCCCCCGTTCTGGCCCTTCTCCGCCCGCGATGCGGTGACCGCGGCCAGGATAACCAGCAGACTCCAGGTCAGACTACCGGGTCGCAGTGACGAGTGGCGCTTCATGTCTGTCTCCAGAGGCGTAGCAAGATGTGCCCGGCGCTAGCGGCCGGCGATTCCCAGCACGTGAAGTCCGGCGTCCATCACGGCGGCCGTTGCCGCGTCGAGGCCCCGCGGACACGGCGCGGCCGAGTCGGCCCTCCGGCGCTCCGCTTCGATCACTGTGTAGGCGTGTGCCAGTCCGCTGAGGTATCGCACCACCCGATGCGGCTCTCGCTCGCGGGCTGCCTGGGCCGCATCGGCCGGCCAGGCGGCAAGACGGGCAAGGAGCGCACGCGCTCCCGGCGTTTGGGCGGGGTGATCCACTTCCCGTTCCCCGTGCGCCCCCGCGTCGGCGGCGCGCGTTCGGGCTGCCAGGATGGACGCGAGTGCCGATAACCCGGTCGCCTCCGGCGCCGCGTCGAGGTCGAGCTCGACGAGAGTATTCGATGGGGTGGCGAGGCACTGGTAGCGGAACGCATCCGAACCGATCTCTTCCAGGACGTCCTCAAGCAGCGGGATGTTCCCAGCACGGTTCCCGGTATCGAGGGCTACTCCATCACGTTTGAGTATCACCGGCTGAAAGACGCGAATCTCCAGCGCCTCCTCGGGGACGCCGAGTGCGCGCATCCCGGACCGGGTCCGCTGTGCGTAGGGGGCGTGGTCGGCCGCCCACAGGTCCAGCAGCAGATCGTACCCGCGCCGGCGCTTGCCGAAATGATAGGCGAGATCTCCTGCCAGGTACGTCGGCTGCCCGTTGCTGCGGATGAGCGCCCGGTCCTGCGAGTCGCCCAGCGTCGGAGTGGCCAGCCACACTGCGCCATCCTGCTCGCGCACATGCCCGCCGTCCCTCAGGCGGTGCAGGGCTTCCTCGAAGAGGCCCTCACCGACTACGGTTCTCTCGGAAACCCACGCCTCGAACTGAATGCCGAGGGACTGCAGCAAGGCGCGCTGCCGGCCCACGATGGCGGCGGTGACCACATCACGCAGCGAACTGTCGTGTCCACCGCCGTTTGTACCGGCGCCGTTGGAGGTGATGGCGGCATCGGCTGCCCACTCCACAAGCGGCCCCTCGTAGCCATCCACCGGACGACGAGATCGCTCGCCGCGCCGTGCGGCGAGCACCGCTTCCACCGATCGGACGAAGCGTTCGACGTGGATGTCCGCATCGTTCACGTAGAATTCCCGGCTGACCTGATGTCCCTGTAGGGTGAGCAACCGCGCGATTGCCTCGCCCTGCACCGCTGCACGCCCGTGGGTCAAAGTGAGGTCTCCGGTGGGCTGCGCGCTGACGAATTCCAGAAGCACCCGTTGCCGGGTGCTATCCTGAGCCGCGCCGTAGCCGGACCCCGCGGTAAGGATTGCGCGCAGCAACTCCTCCCAGAGCGCGTCGGTGAGGGTGAAACCAACGAACCCCGGATTTGCGGTGGCGGCGATGGAGAGACCGGCCGGCAGATCCAGATGGGTCAGGAAGAGTTGGGTGACTTCCGCGACCGGTCGAGCGGCGGCGCGTGCCAGATAGGCGGGAAGGTCCGTGGAGAGGTCGCCCTGGTCGGAAGATGGCGGGACATGCAGCCGGACCGCGGGCAGAGTGAACTCCCGGGTGGCGTCGCGGACGGCGGATGCCGCGCGCGAGAGAGCAGAAACAAGGGTCTCCTGAACGTTCATGGTAGGACTCGATGGTTGGCGCCGGGCGGCTCCGCCGTGCCGGCAGATCAGTAGACTTTGAGGAACTCGGGGACCGGCGCGATGGCCTGCATCAGCGCGAGGGCGCCGAACAGCAGCAGCGACCCGGCAAACACCTGCAACATCCCCATGTTCCAGATCCTGCGGGCAACCGTCTGCGACGGACGCGGACCCTGCTGGTACCGGGTCAAGAGCTCGCGTGCCGCCCGGATTCCACTGTCTATCTGGGTGGCTGTGGCTGGCCGGGTGGTTACGTGCTGCTGTATCCAGGCGCCCACGCGCCGCCAGAGAAACAACGTGGTCAGCATGGCAATCAGCGGCTGGGCGTCATCGAGCACGCGATTGCGCCAGAACAGCGACATGATGAGGACTGCCGCCACCAGGTTTGTGCCGCACCGGGGATGCACGCGCGGTTGTCGGCGCACCGCGTCCGGATCAAGGTCATCGCCCGCCTCAATGGCATGCACCACCTGGTGCTCGGCGGCGTGATACCCGGTGACCCAGGTCAGCCGGAACAGGCCCCCGAACAGCACCATTGACAGCAACTCGGCAGCCGATGGGTGCTGCAGCCAGCCTGCGAGCAAGGGCAGTACCTGCATCCAGATGGGGTGGACGAGAACCCACTCCGTCAGGCGGAACGACACCATCATGATCCCGGCCATCATCAGGCCCGTGGTCATCAGCGCCAGATCGCCCACGCCCCCGCGCACGCCGCCCCCGGTCAGGTACACTCCAAACGGAGTGGCCATGCCCCCGATGAGGCCCGGCCGCTCCCGTCCGCACGCCACACACGTCAGATCGGCGGCCGAGACCATCCCGAGGAAGCGTCCGTCCGGATCCACCACCGGCGCCCGTTCCAGGCGATTTGCCTGAATGAAAAGCAGCGCTTTGGCGGGGGACAAATCCTCGGGCAGCGCCACCCAGTTTTCCGGCACCACATCCGCCACCTGGGCGCGGGATGCAGCCTGCGGATCCCGGCCGGCCAGGAAGCGGGCGACTACTTGTGAAGTAATCAGGCCTACCGGGCGCCCGAACTCGATCACCGGAGTGGCGCCGACACGCGAATTTCGGACAGCTTCCGCCGCGGTGGCAAGGCTGTCTTCCGGGCAGAGCGTCCGAACGCGGATCAGGTAGTCGCGAAGCGTGTGCATGCGGGCTGTGGGTGGTTCCTGGCGGTTGGCCCGACGGGCGCTGACCATTGCAACGGGGGAAACGCTGTGTTAGTATACTATGCCGGTTTTATCGTGCCGGG
>SYMT01000309.1 GCA_005805375.1 Actinomycetota bacterium | reverse complement strand
GCAGCGCGGGATCCAGGTCGGCAGGCAGGAGGGGATCCCGTGGATGCAGGACCTGGTGCTGGACGGGGTGCGAGCGCGGTTCCACGATGCCGCGCCCCTCGCTGAGGCCCGGGTGCGGGAGATGCGCACCCTAGAGACGTTGCAGCAGGCTCAACGGGCGCTGGTGGCGTCTGCCAGTGCAGAGGAGTTCCTGGCGCGGCTGGCGGCGGGACAAAACGGGGGGGCCACCGCGGCGGGGTAGCGTGTGGCCCGTCGGGAGGTAAGGTCCGGCGGACACGGTACGTCCCCACCCTCGCGCCTGCGATTTCCCGCCGACGCACCCTCTCGCTGGCACAGACGGGGCGTCACTTTGCCATTTTCGGGCAGGCCGATCCGAGTGGGACCCTGCCCGCCCGGTCCCCCGGCGTGTACCCGGGCAGCGACCGGCGCCGGCCGTGCGCCTCCTCGGCCTGGCAGCGGACTGTGCGCTCGCACTGGATGACGCAGGATCCGCACCCCACGGTGCGGATCCCTGTTTGGGATCGTCAACTGAATCACTTCCCGCTTTCAGGAGCCGCTGGGGCAGGCGCGGTAGCTCCACCGGGGGAGGGTCGCATCGCCGACGATCTGATGGTTTGGGGTCGCCGCCGCGGACCGCGGCCACGGAGGCGCGGCCCCCGTGACCCAGTTGGCCGCCGCGGTGGCGGCATTGCGGCGACGGTCTTTTTCGGAGAGGGACGCGTAGAACCGGCGCATCTCTGCTTCGAGTGCGGGGGGGGTAGGTCATCAGCGGCTGCCTGCACACAGTCACTTCCACGACCCCGCAGTACTACTCAACCCTACGCCAGATCGGGAAGTTGTTCCCTCGGTGATCCTTAGGCCGAACACAACACCCGACACCCCACACCCGACACCCCAACCACACACCGGATGCCCGTGAGTGACGTGCGTGCCGTCGGGCGGGCGTGGGAGCGGAGCGTGGCGGTGAGGGCGTCGGCGTGGCCGGCCCACGAGCCGCCGCGGATCACACGAGTCCGGCCGGAGGCGGGTCCGGTCGGGTTTTCGCGCGGGCTCTCCGCGTAGTAGTGGGGCGAGTACCAATCGGCGCACCATTCGGACACGTTTCCGGCCATGTCCAGGAGGCCGAAGGGGCTCCCGCCGCCCGGGCAGGTCCCGACGCTGTTCGGCTTGTCGTCATTCAGGCGAAGGTTGAAGATGGCACGGGTTTGGGGTGTGGTGGGGTAGTCCTGCATCATGAGGATGTAGCGCAGCGCCAGTGGCCAGACCGGCTCGTCCTCGCCCCAGGGATAGCGGCGGCCGTCGGCGCCACGGGCGGCATACTCCCACTCCGCTTCGGTCGGGAGGCGGCCACCGATCCAGGCGCAGAAGGCGGCGGCATCATCCCAGGAAACCCCGACAACCGGTTGGCGCTCGGAGCACTTGAAGAGCGGCGACTCCCAGAATTGGGGCTTCTCGCGTCTCGTCGCCTCCAGGAAGCGGGCGTACTGGGCGCGCGTGACTTCGGTACGCGCCATGCGGAACGCGGAGAGTCGGACTTGATGTGCCGGGCGCGCATCCGGTTCGATGTCGGGCGAACGCGCGGTGGTTCCCATGCGGAACTCTCCGGCGGGGATTGGCACGAACTCCAGGCCGCTCTTCGGCTCGACAAAGACTTCCGGGGCCATCGGGCTCAGAACAACGCCGCGATCGGTTCGCCCTGATCCAGCACCCGGCCCCCGGGGACCGGCAGCGAGTCGGTCGGGCGAATGCCGAAAACGTGGTAGACCGATGCGGCGATATCGCTCGGCGAGACGGCGTGAGAGGCGGGGTAGGCGCCCTGATCGTCGCTCGCGCCGATCACCTGGCCTCCCTGCACTCCGCCGCCGGCCATCAGCACGGTCAGCACGCCGCCCCAGTGGCCGCGTCCGTTCGTATAGATCCCGGCTTCGGCCCCCATCTTCGGGGTGCGGCCCATCTCGCCCATCGCCACCACGAGCGTAGATTCCAGCCGGCCGCGCTGATGCAGGTCGTCCAGCAGGGCCGAGAGCGCCCGGTCCAGGGTCGGGCCCAGGTGCTGTCCGATCGCGCCTTCAATGTCGGCGTGGTTGTCCCACTCGTAGTAGTTCGGCCAGTTGACCGTCACGAAGCGCACGTCCTGCTCGACGAGGCGGCGCGCCAGGAGTACCGAAGCGCCCACCGGGTTGCGGCCGTAGCGATCCCGCAGACGCTCGGGCTCCCGGGTCAGGTCAAATGCCTGCCGCATCCCGCCGGAGTCGATCAGATGAAACGCCTTCTCCTGAATCCTGTCCAGCGCGTGCCCAGGAGCGGTGCCGGAAAGGGCCGGCTCGCCGGCTCCGGCGAGGAGTGTGCGACGGCGCTGGTCACGACCGGTAGTGACGCCGGCGGGCCGTGTGACATTGGGGAGCCGAAGGTCCGGGCTGCCCAGCGTCCCCTCGGGTACCACCGGGGCGTATTCCTCACCCAGCAATCCGCCGGTTTGCGCCAGCCCCACCGCGGGCACCTGGTCGAAATAGGCCAGATTGGGGACTGCCACGTGCCGGGGCAGCAGCGACTTTCCCCCGCGCAGCCGAGAAATCACCGCGGCGATGGACGGGTACGCGACACCCGCCGCGCTTCGTCCGCAGAGCATCCACTGATGGCCGTTCCGGCCGTGGTCCGCCAGGGGGTGATGGACGGAGCGGATCAGCGCGTAGTGGTGCGCACATCGTGCCAGCTTCGGGAACGGCTCCGTCACTCGAATCCCGGACACGTTGGTTTCGATCGCCTCGAACGGACCGCGGATCTCGGCGGGCTGCTCCGGTTTGGGATCGAAGGTGTCTATCTGGCTCGGCCCGCCCTGCAGCCAGAGGAGGATGCAGGACTTCTCCGGCCCGGCAACCGGCCGGGAGACGGAAGCCTCCGCCCGCCAGAGATCCGCTAGCGAAAGCCCGAACGCCCCGAGGGCGCCGATTTTGAGAAAGTCCCGGCGAGGGAGCCCATCACACAGGCGGCGGGATGGCTGGTAGATGTCGAGCATAGCGGAAGTCCCGGTGGTTCTCCAATGACCTTCCATGCTGCGACACCAGTCGGGGCTCATTGTTGCTCCTGGATTGGTTCGGTTCATGCCGGCAGCCGGGTGACGCGGTCTATCCGGGTTTTGGCGGCCGGGTCACGTGATCTACCCAGGCGATCAGCGCGAACTGGAGGGGCAGGCGCAGGAGCAGCAGGATACTCGCGGTGGAGAGGCCGTGTTTCTGCAGCGAGGCGGATGCCATCTGGATGTTCGCCGGGAAGACGGCGATGAGGAGCAGAATCAAACCCCAGCCGGCGGACCGGCGCACGCCGGGGAGCAGCACCCCGAGCCCCCCGGCGATCTCCGCCGCGCCGCTGAGGTAGACGAGTTCGCGCGGATACGGCAAGAACGACGGCATCACGCGCAAGTAGGCGGGTGTGAACACGAAGTGGAGCACCCCGGCTGCCACGAACAGCAGCCCGAGCAGCACCCGCGCGAAAACCACGGACCTCATGGAATCTGTATCCTGTACGCGGCGGGACGAGACGATCCCGGCCGCCGCGGTGCGTCCCGATCTCGCTGTGCCTACGTTTGCGCTCTTGCTTTGAGTGCCGCCAACTGTGCCGGCGCCGTCCGCAATTCCGCCACCAGAATGCCGACGATCCGGTCCACCTCCCGGACGTGGTACTCATCGCGGTCCACGACCGCGGTGGCGCCCTCCAGGGGGAGGAACTTCCAGATGCTGCCGCTGGTTGCTACCCCCAGGAGGGGCTCCAGCGGCGTGCCTGCTGCCGCGTTGAACTCCCGGACCGCCACCAGTTCCGCCAGGCATTGCACGACTGCGCGGGGGATGTTCTCATTCTTCGCCTCCACCACCGCAGCAAGCGGAGCTTCCAGTGTGAATTCCTGTGCGGTGAGGCTTACCAGGAAGTCACAGGCGCCCCGCAGGCCACGGCTCGGGTCCACCGTCAGATCCACGCCGCTGAAGATGGTGACCTGTTCATCCGGATGTTCCCGCACTTCGACCAGGATCGGCGCGATCACAAACTCGGAGCGAGACTTTGCTGTGTTCGTGTTCAGCGCCGATGAACCCATCCGGCGCAGGCCCTCACGGAGCCAGTCGCTGACCGGAGCCGCCGGCAGGTTTGCCACGAGCCCTGCCTGATGGCGCACGACCAGGCCAAACTGTTCCCTGAGCTGGGGAAGAGTGAATTCTGGATAGGCCATCTTCGTCGCCTTTCGGGTCAGTGACCTCCGGGGCGGACTCTGAGGTGGGTGCCCGCCGGTGCTTTCGCTCTGCATGCATGATAGCCTGCGTGGCGGACTAGAGAGGAGCAGACCCTGGGGTTCCAGAGCGAGGCCGGTAATGCCTTCGCAGTGCCTGTCTCATCGCGCTTCCCTCAGTTTCTCCTCAGTCAGTCGTCGTTTGTGTGGAAGTAACTGCGTCAGTTTGGGCTACACCACCAATGTGTAGCCCAGCGAGTACGTCCAACTGCCGCCGCCGGAGTCGACGAGGTTCACTCGCCAGGTGCGTGGCAGCGGTGTCCCCTGCACTTCGTAGTTCGCCGCCGCCTGCGTCTCCACTGCCCCGGGGTAGATCACGTACTGGTAGCGTCCCCCGCCGTGAATGACGAGAACGCCGCGAAGGTGCCCCACCCACTCACCGGGTCGTGCGTCTGCACATGCACCGTCAGCGTCTGGCCCCCGCTCGGCGTCGTGGGTAAGGACAGCAAGAGCACCAATCCACGGGCGTGGGGCCATTCCTACAGGTCCAGTTCCATCCCCGTTTGCAGAGCCGCTTCCGCTTCTGTCTTGCGCCCCAGCTGACGAAGCAACAAGCAAAGTCCCAGGTAGACCTGGAATAGGCGCCACTGGTTGCGCGAGTGGTGGGCACCCGGGTCGCGTATGGCCGCAGCGTAGACCTCCAGCGCTTCGTTGCACTGGTCCAACTCTTGGAGCAGTTTTCCCAACTTGAGGTATGGAGTGAGCGTGCCCGGTTGATGTGCCAGTGCCTGGCGGTATGCTGCGATGGCTCCCGGCACGTCTTTCGCTGCAGTGCAGGCCTCCCCCAGGAGTTCCCACACCCTGGAAGATTCCGGTTCGTCGGCAACCAACCGCTGCGCACAGGTCACGGCCAACTCCGGGAGATGCACCCGCAGCAGGACCCAGACGAGCTCCTCCCACAGGTCGGGATCTTCCGGCATCTGGGTGACTGCCTGCCGCAGCCGGTTGCGGCAGGCGGTAGGGTCGTCCAACTCCTCGTGGGCTAATGCGAGACCATAGAGACAGCAAAAGTCCGCCGGCGCAGCGACCAGTCCCGCCGCGAACAGCGTCGCCGCTTGCGCATATTGTCTTCTCCTCAGGAGGCCCCAACCCAGGAGCCCACATCCCAGTACTGTACCGGGCAGCAGGGGATCCTCCAGCAATTCGTCAACCAGATCTTCACCGGCCAGCACGTCGCCGAATCCACGCGTACGTGTGAATGTCCGGCACCAGTGGAGGATGCCGGGCATCGCCTGTTGGCGTATCGTGTCAGCCTCCGCACTCCGCTCCTGCCGCCGCAGCACCGCGGCCAACCCCAGTTGGCACTGCTCACTCTGGAACCACTCACGAGGGGATTGGCTGAGTGCTTCCCGATAGCGAGCTTCGGCCTCGGCATGCCGTCCCTGGCGCCGCAGACAGTCACCCAAGCGACTCAAAACGGAGTCGCGGTGAAAAAAGACCTGTGGGGCTGCAAGCATCCTTTCGACGCTCTCGACGTCACCCGCGCTCAGGTATTGGGACAGCGCATCCTGCTGCGCCCGAATGAGGAACCGCCTCTCGCGCTCGGTCATCGGGATCCGCCGAAGCCGCGACGCCGTCTGACAATGGCGCAGCGCTTCGCAATCCTCGGTGAGGACCCAAAGATTTTGAAGCTGTAT
>SYMT01000308.1 GCA_005805375.1 Actinomycetota bacterium | reverse complement strand
TCCGACGGCTCACCACACGCCTGCTCACCGCGAATGCCTGGGACGACTTGCTGGCGGCGTCATAGGCTGTCGGGGACAGTGCGCTCCGAACAGCCGTCGTAGCACCGGACTGCGTGGGAGGCGCGCGGCGTTCGGTCTGTTCCGGGCCCGTGCGGCGCCCTCCGCTTCGACTACGGAATGAGGCCGTGGGTGCGCATCCATTCCAGATAGGTTCTCGCGCAGGCGTCCAGGTTCGCCAGTTCCCCGCCGCCGCGCACGGGAGAGCAGATTTCGTAGGTGGCGATGCCGTCGAAGCCGCCGTCGCGGAGACCCAGGAAGAACGCGGCGTAGTCAATGAACCCGGCGCCGAACGGAACGGCCCGCACCCAGTCCGGCAGGACGCGCTCGTAGTTCACCAACTCCGGGCGGTAGCGGTGTCGGGGCACGCGGATGTAGTCGGCGTTGGTGGTCAGCACGGTGTGCGGCGCGGCGGCGCGGGCCGCCTGGTAGAGTTCCTCGCCGCGCAGCGCCGGGGACCAGGCGTCAAAGCCCAGCTTGCAGTTCGGGCGGTCAATCTCCGACAGCAGATCCAGCAGCGCTTCGGTGTGCAGGCCCACATCATGGTGGTTCTGGATGGCGATCGTCACGCCGTGCGGGGCGGCGCGATCGGCCATCTCGCGCACCGTGCCGACCACCCGCAGCCATTGTGCCTGCAGGTCCAGCCCCTCCACCTCGTAGGCGGTGAAGATCCGGATGATGCGCGCGCCTACCGCGGCCGCAATCCGGGCGAGTCCCTCGACATAGGCGATCTGGAACTCGACCGCCGGCACCTCGCACGCCACGGTGGGCCACGGCGCCAGGTGCGTGTACGCCGCCAGCACATCCACGCGCACAGCGGCCGCTGCCAGCGCCGAGTTGACCGCCGCGAGCCGCTCCGGCGTGGCGTCCAGCGGCGAGAGATGCGGACGCTTGCCCGCAATCATCACCGAGCCATACCCGAGTTGCCCTGCGCGCGCGATGAACTCCAGCAACTCGATGGAGGACTGGCCCCAGAAGCCGGCGTAGGAGACGGAGAAAAGCGATGGGGTCATCCCGGTTCCCTCACGAGGGGCGTCGCAGCGGTTGTGGCTATTGCTGCTTCGTTCAGGAGGCGGGGTGAGATTTCCTGCCGCCGTCTGGGGGATGAAGGTACGGCAGGCGAGCCGCACGAACCCCGCCCTGAAAGGGCAGTCCAGTCCAGCCCGGGGCATCGCCCTGGGAAGTACGGCAGGCGACTGCATGGTCTGCCCATCGGATTGGGGGCACCAGTAATGTGGGTGCGGAGATCGCCGCCGGGGACATTTCAGCCCACCGCGGGCGTCTGTCGTGGGTCCCCCAGATGAACATCGTATTTGGCGGATCCTGCCTCACCTGTGCGATCGGGGGGACGATCCCTGGAGCATTCGACGTTGCAGGCGGCAATCAGGCGTATGTGGGGTTTGACCAGGTAGCCGCAATTCACGGAATTCAGCGGGCAGCCAGCGCGTTCTGGTCCAAGCTTGCCGTTGGCGAACCTGCTGAGGACGCGAGAGGTGCGGCGCACGCTGTATACATCAACAACCAGGGAATGTTCCCAAGCAACGTAGTGCTGCGGGGGGACCCCGCAGCAACGCTGCACCGGCTGTACCAGCGACCGGCGGGGGCCGATTGGTACTCGGATGTCGAAAGGTAGGCTGGACATGAAACGACTCTACCGACCCGTCGCGCTTCTTCTGTCGCTGGCGGTTTCGTGTGCCGCGCAGCAGGCGGACCCGAACGCCACGAGGGAAGTGCTTCCGCCGCTGGTGATAGCGCGCGCTGTGCGGCGCGCGCAGGTCTTCGCCCGCGCCATCGGCAAGCCGGTGGAAGGGCCTCCTGCACCACGCGATCCTCGGTCGCGCAGAACACTCGAGGATCAATGTGAGTTCGGCTGGGATATCCCTGATGCATCCGGTGCAAATTCCACTCACCAGACTCGCACCGTGGGCGTGGGCCCAAGGACTGGATGGGTGGTCCGCTTTACCGACTACGGAGGCTATGTGAATGTGCGGAAGAAGCGGAAGGAGGGTCAGGCGATTCGTGTAACACGGTCCCAGGCGGAAGCGACAATGCGCAGCGTCGTGCGACACGCGGGCGTGCGGCCGGGCGATTGGAGGATCTCGCGTGCGGAACTGCGCGAGACTCGGGAGGATCCGGATTGGGCTATATGGATGAACCACTACACTCACGGTCTTCCGGTGGAACCCGATCGCATGTATGCGAGCATTGATCCCTATTCGGGGGGGCTCATCGCCTATTTGGCCGACGATGCGCCGCTCGCCGAGCTACTCCAGGCTCCGGGGGAGGTAGCGATCCCGGAGGCAGAGGCGCGGGCGGCTGCGGTGCAGGTGTGGACGCAGGGGAAAACGGTACAGGCCCTGGAGGTCCGGACCCTGTACAGCCCCCTGTGGTGGGCTCCGGTCAGCCGGCAAGTAACGGTGTGCCGGCGCGCCTACAGGTACGGCGTGCTGTTCGAGAGGGCGGAGGAGCCGGGAAGGAAACTGGGCGGCGAGGTGGTGCTGGATGCCATCACCGGCGAGGTCTGGCGCGTGGAACTGATCGGCAGCGTGGGCGGACCCGGGTCCGGGGCGCCGCAGTACCAACCCAGCGTGTGCATCCATACCTGCGGCCTGCTGCTGCAACGGCCCGAGACGGCCGGACTGGGCCGCGCCGTGGCGGCCGGGCGAGAGACGAAGCTCACCGGGGCCCCCGCCGGCGGCCGGCGGCGCACCGAGACTGTGGGTCCGGCCGCGATCCCGTTTGTGTGGGACGAGCCGGGGAAGTTGCTGGCGTGGCAGAACGGCGCCGACGGCTGGCACGGCGTGCGGTTGGAAGGGGACGAACCGGGCCGCCTCACGAAATGGTGGGACGAACGGGCGAAGGAGCAAGCCGCACGGGAGCAATAGCGAGGAATGCGCCTCCCGGGGAGCCACCTGCCGGTCCAGGACGCGAGCCGGTCGTGACTCGCGTCCTCCTGGACGAGAGTAGGGGTGGCGACCTCGGGGTGTCTCTTCAATGGGAGGGGCGGCAACTCCGGCGGACTTACTGCCCGGTGTCCGGGCGGAGAGGTTGATCACGGACAAGACGGATTGCCACACGATCACCCGCCAAAGCGGACCGTAGCCCCGTCGCTGTGACCGAGCCGTAACACGTTTGCGGCTCGGTCCCGTCTAATGGATGTCTCGCCTCCGGACGCGTGGTGGCGGTAACAGCGATGGGAGGGTTCTATCCATGGGAACGTGTAAGATGCAGGTGAGCGCTGGCTCGCTCATGTGGCATCTGTTCTGCCTACTGGCGGTGTGTCAGCCTGCGGTCGGGGATTTGCCAGCCCCGGCTGCGCGCTATCCCACGGGCGGCGCCCTCAGTATCGTACCGGCGCGGGGGGAAGCGTTGGGAACGTACCTGTCGCGTGCCGGAGGGACCTACGGAAGCCAGCTTGGCGCGGCGCGCGCGGTGGAAAGCCAGCGGGTGATCGTGTGCGGAGCACCCATTTCCCTCAGCCGCTTCGCCCAGGCGATGGTAGAGCTTCTGCACGCCCCACCGGATGGCGCAGTACTGTGGGTACGGACGGCTGGTGAGCACGCCTGGCGTCTGGAAGAAAACCTGCGACGGCGCCGGATCCGGGCCGCACTTGCGGACGAAGCGGACCAGCGATTTCGGGAGGGCATCGCCAGGGAGTTGGGCTGGCTGAAGGATCACGCGTCGGGAACCCTCGCCGCCACCACGGACGCACGCCGCCGCATCAGCATCCTGTTTCGCATGTTGTCGGCTGGTTTGGTTTCTACGCTGAGCGAGTCCCGGCTTGAGCGCTTTCTGATCGGAGACCCCATTGTGTGGCGCATTGGGGCGCTTCCTGAGCCAGTGCGCAGCCATGCGTTCGAGTGGCTGGAGTTGAGCAGCGGGTGGGGACGGGCCGCGGGCCGTGATCGCCTGCACCAGTCCAGCTTCGTGGTGGTGCGGGAACGACATCCGTCCAGCACGAGCAGTGGGGCTGTGCTGAGTATCGTGTCTCCGGAAAACTCTGTTCGGCGTCGAACCACCATCCTGCGGGGTATCGGACGTGGAAGCTCGCCGGCTCGTGCCCCCTCCCTGGGGATCGAACGCAAGGTCACAGTACGGCTGGATGGCCCTGGAGGGAAGCCGGGTGAGCGAATGCGCCTGCCCTTTGCGGACCTGCTCGAACAGGTGGCGCAGCAGGGTCAGTTGACGGTGATCGCGGACGGCTACCTGCGACCGCCGGTCCGCTGTGACCGGGGCTTCACCTGGAAACAACAACCGCTGGATCAAGTGCTGGACGCCATCACTCGACCGTGGCGCTGTCAGTGGCGCTTCCTGGACAACAAGAAAGATGTAGTGCTCATTCGAGCGGACCATTGGTGGCTGGAGGATGCGGCAGATGTCCCGGAAGCGACCGTGCAAGTGGTGCGCGAGCGCCTCGGGCCCGGACTCATGCCTACACTGGACAATCTGACGCTGCTGGCTCGCCTGCGCGACGCACAGGTCTGGAAGCTCATCGAGAGCGGCGCCTGCCCTGCTGCCTCGGGTCTCCTGTACGATGGACTCTATGACGGCGGCGGGGCGATCAGTCTGCTCCGTCTGTTTGCGGAGTTGCCGCCTCTGCAGCGACAGCAGGTGCAGTCCGCTGCCGGTCTACCCCTGCAAGCGATCAATCCCCGCCTCCTGCACACTGTGCTTAGCCCCACACTACTGAGTTGGGCCGGGGCAGTGGATCCGAACGATCAGGCACAATTGCGCTTCAGGATTGGGCAGCCACTCGGCACAGAGCCGCAAGCCTACCCTGCGGGGGCGCTGGAGTTCTCCCTGCGCCATCCCGATCGATTCCGCACGCAATACGCCGTTCAGGTAGGGGACAGCCCGGTCGTGGCTGAGAGAATCTCCATTCCGCTTCCCTGAGAGCCACGCTTGCGAAATGCCGGGTTCCCGACCCGGAGGTCGCCGGCCGCGGCGGGCGCCATACTCTGAACAGGCACAATCCAGTGCCGTCAGGCATGCTCCGGGGAGGTCTTCCGGAAGGGGCCGCGCTGCGGTTGACGACGGCGCCTGCGTTGCAGTACAACGGTACCAGTCATGAGTACCCACTTCCCCAGGCGCGATTTTCTCAAGTCGGCGGGCGCCGCTACCGTGTCGGCGCTAGCGGCCGGGGCCCCGCGGGCGCTGCCGGCGGCGCCCAATGTACCGGTGGTGCGCCGCGAGGCCACGGCCGACACCGTGATCGTCCTCTGGATGGCGGGGGGGATGGCGCATACGGAGACCTTTGATCCCAAGCGCTTCACGCCGTATGCCGGCGGCACTCCCTCCGACCGGGTGCTCAGCACGTTTCCGAGCGTGCCGACCGCGGTGGATGGGGTCCGTCTGTCCCAGGGACTGGAGCAGGTGGGCGCGGTGCTCGACCGGGGCACGCTCATTCGCACCTATACGGGTCCGGACCTCGGGTTCATCCTGCACTCCCGGCACCAGTTCTACTGGCACACGGGCTACGCGCCGCCGCAGACAGTGGCGTGCCCGCACCTCGGGGCGGTCATCGCCCGCACCTTGGGGCCGCGCAATCCGGCGGTGCCGGCGTTCATCAACATCGGGCAGCGGCTGGATGTGGGCGAAGGCGAGGAGCTGAAGGCCTTCACCACCGCCGGGTTCCTCGGCAGCGAGCACGGGCCGTTCAACATCCCGTTCCCGGAACAGGCGCTGGAAGCGGTGCGTCCGCCGAAGGGGATGAGCCCCGGGCGCTTCGAGAACCGGGACCGTTTCTACCGAAAGTTGGTCGCCGGCAGTCCCATCCGCCGCTACGGGAGCGACTACCAGCAGCAGTCCCTGCTGCGCTCGCTCGACAACGCCTACCGGTTGCTGAGCTCGCCCGCGGCAAAGGCATTCGATCTGGCGCTGGAGCCCCGGGAATCCTACCAGACCTACAACACGGGTCGCTTCGGCCTCGGCTGCCTGCTGGCGCGGCGCCTGGTGGAAGCGGGGGCGCGCTACATTGAGGTCACCACGGAGTACGTGCCGTTCTTCGGCTGGGACACGCACGACAGCGGGCACGAACGTCTGGTCGAGATGAAGCGGCAGATTGATGCGCCCATCGCCCGCCTGGTGCGCGACCTGGAAACGCGCGGTCTGCTGGACCGCACGCTCATCGTGCTGGCCAGCGAGTTCAGCCGGGACATGATGACGGAGGGCAAGCCGGCGAACAAGGTCCGGGATCAGGTGCAGGTGCCGGATGTGATGACCGAGCCCAAGCACTACGGGATGCACCGCCATTTCACCGATGCGGGTTCCGTGCTCCTGTTCGGCGGCGGGGTCCGGCGCGGGCACGTCTATGGACGGACGGCCGACGAGCGCCCCTGCAAGACACTGGAGAACCCCGTGGGGATCGAAGACCTGCACGCCACGATCTACCACACCCTCGGTATCTCCCCGCGTCTCGCGTACGAAATCGAGCAGCGTCCGTTCTACGTGACCCGAGATGGCCTCGGGAAGCCGCTCACCGGGGTGCTGAAGACGTGAGGCGGGGCGGCGGCGCACCGGCCCGAGTTGGCCGCGACCCGCGCTCCAGGCGCCTGCCTGGCCCAGGAGGCGAGAAGCCGGGCATCCTGCGCCTCACGCTGCGCTCGAGGCTGGAGCGTCATGAGGACCACCCATGAGCGACACAGTGTCCACATCACCTCTGCCGGTCCGCGTCGGGATTGCCGGTTCAGGAAACTGGACCCGGCGCCGGATCCTCCCGCGCCTTCAGGCCATTCCGGGCGTCACCCTGACGGCGGTCACCAACCGCACGCGGGCGTCCTCCGAACGCGCCGCAGGCGAATTCGGCATCCCGCGGATTGAGCCGCACTGGCGGGCGCTGGTGGAGGCGCCCGATGTGGATGCGGTGTACGTGGGGGGCTGGCCGCATCTGCATCACCCGGTCACGCTCGCGGCGCTGGCGGCCGGCAAGCATGTGCTGGTGGAAGCGCACATGGCCAGCTCCGCGGCCGAAGCGCGAGAGATGCTGGCTGCGTCACGGGCCCGTCCGGACCTGACGGCACAGGTGGTCACCGTCGGTCGCCTGGTGCGGGCCGAGCGGACAGTCCGGCGTCTGCTCCATGAAGGGTACCTCGGAGACCTGTACTCGGTCGAACTCACGGTCCGCGAGGGGTTTGCCGATCGGGAGCGCCCCTGGCCCCGGCGCATGCAGCGCGAGCTTTCCGGGCAGAACGCGCTCTACACGGGAGTCTGGTACGAGGAGTTGATGCGCTGGGTCGGTGAGGCCCGTGCCGTGTCGGCGCTGGGAGAGACCTACGTGCGCTGGCGACCGGACGAAGCGGGGCGCCTCGCCCCTGCCACGATGCCGGACCATCTCGGCGTCCTCTGCCGGTTCGCTTGCGGCGCGCAGGGGCACATGCTGTTCACCGCAGTGAGCGGCCCCGCCGGTCCCCACGAGGTACGCCTCTCCGGCAGCGAGGGGACACTGCTCTTCAACCAGTCCTCGCAGATCCTGACCGGTGCCCGCCGCGGCGATGCGGCGTTGACGGAAATCCGCATCCCGCCCGAGGAAGCAACCGGTTGGAACGTGACCGAGGAATGGATAGCAGCAATCCGCGGCGAGCGCCCGGTGGGGTATACAACGTTTGCCGACGCCACACGGGCGCATGAGTTTTCGGACGCCATCGAGCGCAGTCTCACTTCCGGACGGCTGGAAGCAGTGCGGACGGTGTAGCAGTCTTACTCAGTGAGGACGGGCCCAGGCGGGTACCAGGTTGCCTCTTGGACGGGCCCGCCGGCCCCGGACCACGGGTTAAAACCACGCGCTATGATGTGAAGTCCACCTTCGTGGACTGGGTCCGCGGGGGCGCGAGGGGGGCGCATCTGTGGCCGCTGGGTCCCCGGGCGCAAACCGCACCAGCCGAGAAGGAGTTTGCCGGATGACCGAGGCACTCCTCCCGGGCGTCGGGTAGACGCCGGGCAATCGCCGAAGGCCGCCCGCACCCCGCGCGCGGCCCCCACGGGCCTGGTGTTCACCCACTGCCGGCAACCGGTATTAACCGGTTTTCCTCGGCAGCAGCATCGTGGTTTTACGCCGGTGCGGGCTGGCGGGGGAGCGCGGCGTGGAGGGGGAACACGGCACACTATCAGCGGCTCGGTGTTTTCACCCGCACGCGTTCTCGGATTTCCCCCTATTACACCCGGGTGGTGGCATGCCCTCCTGGGACGGGCTCGTAGCAGAGGGCGGACGAGGCTAGCGCCTCGGACTCCGGCGAAATTTGCAAGGCGGCGCGATAATCCCTGGGGCGGCTCGGCGCGTCGCGCTCCCACACCTCCTCCGGACCCAGCGCCCCACCGCGACGGCACCGCGGGAGCCCCTCCGGCTCGAGTGTCCCACCTCGCGATGCGTGCCTGCAGGGAAGTTCGCCGACGAGACCGGCACATCTGCGGTAGCGTCACCGATGGCTGCGCCCGCAACATCCGGTTTTTGGCCGTCCCTCCCAGGATAGTTTATTCTGCCGGGTTCCCTCACTGGGGACAGGCCCCGGCGGGTACGGCGCAATTCACGCACTCCGCGTCCGACGCTCTTCCGGTCGCCGAGATTCCCCGTGCGCAAGGCGGGCACGGATCCGGACGCTTCCACGTTTGGACGGCGACCGCTCGTGCCGCCGTACAGTGAGGAGGCGCCGGACCTCGTTTCCGGCGCCTCCTCCCGTGCAGTGTGCCGCGAGCGCCGCTAGCGGGGCACCGTCACGTTGAGCGTGCCGTTCAACGGCTTCCGATCTTCATCCACGCCGTCGGCGTCGAGCCGGTACAGCCCGGCACGGAGAGTGTCCGGCAGCCGCACTCGGCCGGTGAAGCGGCGACTGTCGTCGCTTGCCTCCCAGGTGGCCGGGAGCGGAAAGCCGTTCGAGGCGGTGACCCGTGGCGCGCGGCGCAGGGGGCGATCCGCGACGATCACGATCGTCACACGCTCGCCGGCACGGGCGCCGGCCGGCGTGACGGTGAGCCGCAACCTTCCGGCATCCGCAGTGGCGCCGCCGCCGGCTCCATCACGGTCCACTCGCATGGTGGCGCCCGCCCGCGTTTCGACGCCCTCCTTATCGGTCGCTTCAACGACGATGCGGAAGTCACCCGGGCGGAGGTCGTCCGGCACCCGGAAGCGCGACCGGAAGGTCTGATCCGAGCCGTCTACGGCCTCGAACTCGAGCAACTGCGGTGAGTTTGTGAACCGGCCGGCCGGGGGCTGGCGCAGGGCGCGATTGGAGCGTGCGATGATCGTCACCCGTTCGCCGGGGCGCACGACGTCCGGATCAAGGGCGATCGTGAAGTTCCACTGGCGGTCGCCGCCGTTTGTCGCGGCGGCGGCGCGGTCCACCTTGAGGACGGCCTCGTCCCGCACCGCAACGCCGTTCGCATCGTTGCCTTCCACCTCGACCCTGTAGCTGCCGTTCCGGGCATCCTCGGGGATGCGGAACCGCGATACATATCGTCCAGGGGCTTCGGTCTCAAACTCGAGCGGCACGAGCGATCCACTCACGCTCCCCGTGGGAGCCCGGCGCAGCGCCCTGTCTGCGCGGGCGGAAATCGTGATCCGATCTCCGGGGCGCGCAACTTCGGGACTGACCGTCACGGCAAGGCCCGATCCCTGGGTGCGTCCTACGGCGGCATTTTGATCAATCTGGAGAGTAGCGCGCTCCCGGAGCACGGTCCCGTCCGGCTGGCGGGCCTCGATCTGGACGCGATAGCTGCCGTTCCGCGTAGTGTTCGGCACGCGGATGCGGGCGATGAACCGGCTGCCCCCCTTGTAGTCCTCGTCTCGATTGAAGGCCAGCGGCTGGTCGAAACCATCCACCATGCCTACGGGCAAGCCGCGAATACGCCTGGTAGAGAGGACTTCGATGCGGATGACGGCAGCCGGGCGTGCGACTTCCGGATCAATGCGCACCGTGAGGTCATCGGACCCGCGGGGCTCCACGCGACGGGCGCCCGCCGTCCCGACGCGCAGCACGGTCTGGACCCGCTGGAGGCGATTGGCAATGGTGCGCACGTCCAGGTCCACCGAGTAGTCGCCGGGCTTCAATCCGGCGGGCAGCTCCACCTGCGCGGTCGCCACACGCCGGGTCGTGTTCACCGAAAAGTCGAGCGGTGCGTCCACTCCGCGGATCTTACCCGTGACTTCGCGCATAGGCTGGAAGTACTGCACCGTGATCGTCACGGAATTGCCGGGCGCCACCACTTCGGGTTCGAAGCGCACTACCGGCTTCAGGGCGTCGGACCCCTGGGCGACAGCGGTCCGATGGATGGCTGACAGCGCCAGCAGGAGCACAAGTGCCCCCAGGCCGCTGGACCACCTGCGGTCCCAGTGAAGGTTCATAGCCGTTCCCTTTCCTATTTGCAGGGCGCTGTCGCGGGAGAGCAAACCATGCGAAAGACCGCGATGCATCTGTCCGGTGACAGCGTGGCGCGTGCCTCGTCGGGTCTTGATACCCGGCGTCACGCACATTCCAGGAAAGAGACAGGTGGGCGACACTCAGGTTCCCACTGATTCCTGGAGGAGCTCTGACGTGTCCCCAGTTTCTCCAGATTATTGTTGGACGGAGGACCTTTCGGTTCCTCCCTGCCTCCCGGCAATGAATCGCGGCTGCCAGGTCCGCAGGGCGTCGGCCTGCACCAGGATCGGGTCCGGGCGCCCGGTTGCTTCCAGACGGCGGGCGATGTGGGCGTCGCGGGCCGCCTGCAGGCGATGCACTACCTCCGGCGCGTCGAGGGCCCGGTTCCGGCATTCCCCGGGATCGCTGGGCAGGTGGTAGAGCTCCAGCGCGGGCTTCCCGTAAATGTCGGGCTCCAGTGCCTCGATGAGCTTCCATTCGCCGGTACGCCAGCCCCGCTTGCGCATCCACGTGCACTCGGTGAGGTACAGCGCCTCCCGGAGCGGCGCCGTCTGACCTCCGAACCAGGGCTGCAGGGCGGTCCCCGCCAGGCCGATTGCCCGGTCGGGCAGGCCCAGGGCTTGCAGCACCGTTGGGGCGAGATCCAGGACAGACGTCATGGGCGCAATGCGCGCGCCGGCGTGCTGTGCGCCCGGAAGCCGCAGGAGAGCCGGGACCAACACGTTCGTGTCGTACAGACCGTGGTGGTCGAACCAGCACCCGTGGTCGTCCAGTTCCTCGCCGTGATCCGCCTGCACGATGATCAGAGTATCGTCCAGCAGATTCCATTGCGCCAGCGCGTGGAAAACCCGAGCCATACATGCATCACCATAGGCGATGCTGGCGTCGTACTGCGCCTTGACGTACTCGATGTCCCGCACGCCGTCCAGCCACTCCCGGAAGTAGTTGGCGAACCAGGGAGAATTCCAGACCGGATCCATGCTGGTCGCGCCCGGGCTGCGCTCATCTCCGGCGTAGTACATCCGGTCGAAGGGCGGCGGCGGCAGGTACGGAGTGTGCGGATCCCAATAGTGTAGGAAGAGGAAGAACGGGCGCGGGTCCTGCACTGCTTCGCGCAGGAGTGTCAGGCCGCGCGCGGTCACCTCCTCTCCGTTGCGCCAGGGCAGCGAGCCGTCGTGGTTCCAGCGCGGATACGGGTCATAGCGCTCGAACGCCGGTTGGATCCAGCGCCCGATGTTGTCCACGGCGCCGGTAAACCATCCGGCGTCCCGGAGGAGGGAGGGCAGCAGCGGGACGCCGGGATCCAGTTCCTGGAGACCACCCTGCGCCACGATCTGGTGGTCGAAGACATCGCGTCCTGAGAAAAACGTCGTGTGCGCGGGCTGCGTGGGGATGTGGGGGCTCACCATCTGGTCGAGCACCACGCAATCGCGAGCGAAACGGTCCAGATGCGGGGCCGGACGGCGCCGCGCGCCGTAGCAGCTCAGGCGGTCACGGCGCAGACAGTCAACGACGATCCAGAGAACATTCATGCGCAGGCGACGGGATCCTATCCCAGCACTTCCGGGTTCACACAGTTCGGGGGACGCCGGCCGCGAAGCACCGCCGTCAGGTTCTCGGCAGCGACGCGAGTCATGGCCGTGCGGGCGCCGACGCTGGCGCTGCCGATGTGCGGCGTAACGTAGATGCCGGGAGCGTGCAGGATCGGGTCATCCGGGGAGGGAGGCTCCGGGTCGGTCACGTCGAGACCGGCGCCGGCGATGCGCCCGTCGCGTACTGCCGCCAGCAGCGCCGCCTGATCCACGAGTCCGCCTCGCCCGGTGTTGACCACAATGGCGGTGCGTTTCATCCGGGCCAGCGCCGGCCCATTCAGGATGTGGCGGGTTTCCGGCTTCAGGGCGACATGCAGGCTGAGGAAATCCACCTCCGCCAGCATGTCTTCCAGAGAACGATATTCACAGGGGAGCGCGAACTCCGCCTCGGGCTTGCGGCTGCGCGAGTGGTACAGCACGCGCATGCCGAAGGCCCGCCCACGTCGGGCCACCGCAGATCCGATCCGTCCCAGGCCGAGGATGCCCAGGGTAGCCCCGGAGACCTCCTGACCCCACATCAGCCCCTGGGCCCACTGCCAGCGATCTTCCCGGGCTGCCGATTGCCCTTCGCCGAATCGCCGCGCGGCGGCGATGAGTAGTCCGAAGGCGACATCGGCGGTGGACTCCACCAATACGTCCGGGGTGTTGGTAACGGGGATGCGGCGTGCGGTCGCTGCCCCCACATCCACATTGTCGTAACCGACTCCGAAGTTGGCGACGATGCGGAGCGAAGGACCGGCCGTATCCAGCACTTCAGCGTCTACCCGGGCGCCGTTCACCGGCAGCAGCCCGGCAAGCCCGGGTACTCCCGCAAGCATTTCGTCCGGCAGGGCCTTTTCCGGCGCCGGCCGCATCGTAACATCCGCGAGTTCACGCAGGCCGGGAAGCGCCGCCTCCGCCACGGGGCCGGTGATCCATACACGCGGTTTCATACTGTGCGAACGCTCCCCCACTCCGACGTGCGGCTCAATAGGTCCAGTTGCTCTCTTTGGCCAGGGCCAGGATGCCGAGCACGCATTCCGGGCTCGGGCGGCCGCGCGGGCCACTGGAGATCCAGTAGCACGACATCTCACCCCGGGCGTCAACCAGGTAGACCGAAGACGCCATGTAGTACATGTAGTCGTCGCGCAGCTTGTGATGCGGTTCGTACACATCCAGCAGCTCTCCGACCGAACCGTCCTCATCAATGAGAATGCGCGGGCGAATCTTGAACTGTTCCCGGAAGGCGCGATGCTCTTCGCGCCCGCCGCGGACCATGAAGACCAGTTCGGTATTCATGGAGTTGAGGATGTGCATGAACGTAGACCACAGGGCGAACTCGCCCCGAGTGGTATGTCAGAACTCGCCCCGGCAGGTATGGATGACGATCATCTTGCCGCGGTAGTCGGCGGATCGCCACTCCTCGCCGTCGGTATCCTTCAGCACGATGTCTATCGGCTGGCCATTCTTCAGATTGGTCATCGTTGGTCTTTCTGTTTCGGGCGCTACGCCTGTTCCCGTGGTTCCGGCACGGAAGGCCGGAACACCAGGTAACAGCTCGCACACTTGAGATAGGCGCGCGGCGGCGCCCCCACGATTTGCAGAGTGCCGCAGCACTCCGGGCAAAAGTCGCGTTCCGTCAGTTCCAGCGCCATCTGCTCCCCGCGGATCAGCGCCTCCGTCTGAATTCTCACGGCTCCGCCTCACCGGGGAGCGCGGGCACTGAGAGCGGGTTCTCGGCGAAGCAGTGCTCCTGAACCGGTCGCCCGCCGATCAGGTGTTCCTGGATGATTTCCTCGCACACGGCCGGCGTCACGGTGCGGTACCAGGTCCCCTCGGGATAGACGACGGCGGTCGGTCCCTGGCAGCAGATACGCAGGCAGGCGACCTTGGACCGATACACCGGTCCGTTTACCAGACCCAGTTCCTTCAGGCGGGCTTTGAGATACTCCCACGTCTCCAGACCCTGTTCGGAAGAACAGCAGTCCGGCCCCACGCAGAGCAGCAGGTGGCGCCGATACTCGCCGATGTGCAGTGCAGTCGCGACGCGGCGCGCGTCGGTTTCCTTCACCTTCTCGCTCAATCCGGCCATGTCAGCGGGTCAGCTCCCAGGCGAGATGGGACAGTTCGGGCGCGATGATCCGGTCCATCGCCAGTTTCACCGCGTTGGAACTACCCGGCATGCTGAAGATCAGCCGGTGGCGGTAGACCCCCGCTACCGCCCGACTCAGGATGGCGGCGGGACCGATCTCGTCAAAACTCAGCATCCGAAAGATCTCTCCGAAGCCGGGCAACGTCTTCTCGAGCTTCCGGGTGAGGGCATCGTACGTGGTATCGCGCGGAGCGATGCCTGTCCCCCCATTGGTGAGGATCACCCGGGCCTCGGTTTCGTCAATGATCTGATCTATCAGCGCGGCGATCTGATCCGGCTCGTCACGCACGATCCGGTAGAACACCACGGTATGGCCGCGCGCCTCCAATCGCTCCCGGATGGCGGCGCCGCTGGTGTCCGTTTCCGGAGTACGCGTATCGCTCACCGTGAGGAGTGCGCAGGCCACCGGGCCCTTCTCCGCGGCGGTTTCTCGATGCTGCTGAGTAGATTCGCTGGCCATACTCGGTAGTGCGACGGATGGGTAGATGCAGGCGTGGGACGCTCGGGAATTATAACCGGTCTGTGCGGCAGAGGGGTTGCTCGCAGCGGGCCTCCGGGCCTCCGCGGGATCGGCACGGTTTCATGCCTCGTGATCCCCCACCGCCCACGCCCTATGGAACGAGAAGTCGGCTGCCACTATGTCGGGTTATGCGGTGCACCAAACGGAGTATCCAGCCGATGGAGCGGAACAAGGCACGGGCCAAGTGGCATCTTGTATTCTATGTGCTGGCGATGTTCGACGTCGCCGTTGTCCTGCTCGGCCTGCTGTTGAACCATCAGATTGTAGATACGTTTGATGCATCGGTGGTCGCGAGTGATCGCTGGGATCGGAGCCTCAGCGAGTACCTGGAATTGGGCTATCTCGCCACTGCGGCCAACGCCCCCGGCAATGACGTATTCGCCACCGGAGACCTGGCTGGCGAAGGCCGGCGGCTGGCGACTGCGGTAGGGCGTTTCAACAACCAGCTCACGCGCGTCCGTTCCGGCAACCTGCAGCACAGCGACACCACGGTCCAGGGCGCGTTGAATTCCAGCCTCGATCGCGCCGGCAAGGCCATGGAGGCGATGTCGAACGACGCGCAGGCGATCTTTGGGCACCTGCGAGCACAAGACCGGTATGCCGCCGGGGTCCGCATGGCGGCGATGGATCGTCACTATGGTCGAGTGACCAGTGCCCTCCGCGATCTGCACCAGGCAGTGGGGCGGATGCGGGCCGGACGCATTCGCGAGCAGCAGGCGGCCGTGGTTCGCCTGCGCGACCTGGAGTACCTGCTTTCCTGCGCCGTGCTGGTGATGGTGACGGGCGCCGTCGTGTACGGGCGCAAGATCCAGGTGCAAATCGAGACGAATGAGCACGAGCGGGAATCCTTTGTGCGGCGCCTCCAGGACGCAGAAGTGAAGCTGCGCGCGGCACACGCGGAGCTGGAAACGAAAGTCGAAGAGCGCACCGCGGAGCTGGCGCAGGCGAATGCAGCGCTTCTGGATGAGGTCGGGGAGCGAGTGCGGGCCCAGCAGGCGCTCCAGGGATACGCGGTGAAGCTCGAGCGCAGCAATCGCGAACTCCAGGACTTTGCCAACGTCGCCTCGCACGACCTTCAGGAGCCCCTGCGGAAAGTCCAGGCCTTTGGCGATCGTCTGGTGAGCCGCCACTCCGGTGCGCTGAACGACGAAGCCCGGAGCTATGTCGAGCGGATGATGAAGGCCACCAGCCGAATGCAGACGCTCATCAATGACCTGCTCAGCTTCTCACGGGTCAGCACTCGCGCCAGGCCGTTTCAGCCGGTGGATCTGAACGTGATTACGCGGGAGGTGCTGAGGGAACCGCGCAGAATTAATCCTCCCGTCAGGCGGGGACCACTCCCGGGATGGTCACGAACCACTTCCCCAGTGCCGGGAGACGCTCGATCTGCGTTTCCAGGGCGGCCATCTCGGGTGCGAGGAGCCGCACGCCG
>SYMT01000307.1 GCA_005805375.1 Actinomycetota bacterium | reverse complement strand
TTAGTTCCCCGACGTCCCCCTGGCTCGCGGCGGCGGACGCGTGACGCCCCGGGAACGCCGGCGTCCCGCCGGCCTTCGGCGCCGGCACGGCGGTCCGGAACCATCCGGCGGATTGGGGAGCAAATGGCGGAGGGAAAGCGCGGAGGGATCGTCTGCCCCGGCAGCAAATGAATATCAATAGGCGCTCGACCCGATCGGGTCGGGCCGGCCACCCGGGAGGCGTACCCTATGGACGAAACCACCCGCTCCGGTGCCCCGGGAGGGGCCCAGGATGCCGGCGCCGCTACTGAGATTCTCACTCTTGCACTGCGACTTCAGACGCAATCGGAGCAGAACCTGCCCGATGCTCACCTGGTTGAGCTCGGTCAGGAACTGGGAATTCGCCCGGAGTACATCCGCGAGGCACTGCTGTTGCAGGCGCGGGGGCAGTCCGCTTCTTCTCTGCCAATCAACGAGCCGGCGGTGGTCGAACGCGCCTCCATCGTCCCCGCCGTCCGGCGAGTAGGAATCACCCTCGTCTACCTTGCTTCCCTCGGTCTCATCCCGCGGGCATTGAGTGCGCTGGGAGATCACCCGGGCGAGCCGTTGGGTGTTGCGATCTGTGCGGTTTTCTGGGCAGTGCTGTGCGGTCTGGCTGCCGGAGAGAAGTGGGTGGCCCGGGTGGCGGGCGTGCTGGCGGTGCCGTTGGTCTGGTTCCTGGCCTCCCTCTACGAGCAAGTCTATCCAGGCAGCCTTGGGATCTTCTTGCTGGCGTTCGCGCCGCTCGCGGCTTCGGCGGGAGACATCGGGGGCCGGACGCGCCGTTTTGGGGAGCGGCTTCGCCGGAAGTGCAGTGGCCCGAAGCAGTTACCGGGCCGACAGCTCGGAGGGAGCACTCCGGAGTCCGAGGTCCTGTTCGGCCCCGGAACATAGAAGGGCCGGGTCGGGAAGCGGCGGCAGGCGCGCTGCCTGTCTGTTCCAAGCGGCCGGGGCACGCGGGCGAGTCCGGCGGGCTTCCGGGATGCACGGGTTCCGCCGGAGTCCCGGCCGCGCCGGCTGTGCCCGCGGCGCCCCCGGCCGATCCAGTGTGGCGCCTGGGTCCTCTTACCAGGGGAAGCGTCTGCTCCGCCGCCGCTGCCGCGCCCCCTGAACGAAAGTGTTCGCTTTCCAGTCGGGCCACCCGCGTGTGGTACAACATTGCACTGTGAGCCCGCGGGATCAGGCGGCGTGTGCCGAGTGGCCGGCTTGTCCCGTCCCGGTGGAATACTGTCGCCGTGGCCCTGGAGGACCATCCCATGAAATCGTCACTCACCTGTTGGGTCGTCGTCGCCGGGGCCCTTGTCCTGTTCATCGGCGCGTCGTCCGGGCAAAGTGCTCCCGATCGCGGCGCTCTGCGCACACGCGGTAAGACGATCTACGAGACGCACTGTGCCCGTTGTCACGGAAACGACGGTGCCGACACCCAGATCTATCCCGGCATCAAGACCCTGGTGGACATCACCCAGCGCATGCGAATGCGCGAGGCCCTGGACAAATCGAAGGGCTTTGCCGGAGTTGCGCTGGAGGGGGAAGAGGGGGAGGCACTGTTCGCCTACCTGGATACCTTCCGCGCCGGGCGCTACGCCCGACCGGAGTTGCTGGTCGAGCCTTCCTGGGTGGAGCTGCATGCAGCCGATCCCGACGTGCGTGTCGTGGACCTGCGCGCCGCCGCGGCGTACGGGATGGGGCACGTGCCGGGTGCGGTCCGGCTGGACGGGGGGCTCTTGCGCAGCGGAGAAGACCCCGAGACCTACCTGCCTTCCGCAGCGACCGTCTCGGGCTGGCTGCGAGACGCCGGAATCAACCCGAATACCCACGTGGTGATCTACGATGATCGCGGCAATGTGAACGCGGCCCGCCTCTGGTACGTGCTAAGCGCGTACGGACGCGAACGCGTGAGCCTGATCAACGGCGGCTGGAGCCAGTGGTCCGCCGAGAAGCGCCCCGTTTCCACCGCAGTCCCCGCGGTGTCCCCTACAGCCTACCCGGTGAAGGCCGATGCACGTCTCGGCTCTCCCACCTCCGAAGTGCTGAAGCGCCGCGCAGGAGTTGCCTACCTGGATGCCCGCTCCCCTGCGGAGAACAAGTCCGGGCGCATCCCCGGTGCAATCCACGCGGAGTGGCTCGAAACGGTGGCCGGCCCGCATCTTCGGTTCCGCCCGGCTGCGGAGTTGCTGAAACTCTACCGCGACCGGGGACTCACCCCGGAGCGCGAGATCATCACCTACTGCGCCGTGGGAATCCGTGCCTCCCACGCGCTCTTCACGCTCCGCCTGCTCGGCTACGACCGCGCCCGGGTCTACTTCGGTTCCTGGGCGGATTACAGCAAGCGGCCGGACGCCCCGGTCGAACGATAGTCAGTACGCGCGGATCTGTCTTTCTACCTTCCGGCCGGCGGGACCTCGGCGACACGTTCCGCTCCCGATCGGGCGCGCGGCCTCCCTGGAGCCCCGGGGGGCCGACCCCGACAGGTTCCGCTGCACCAGGCGGGTGTTTCGGGCACTCGCCGGGACTGCGCAGCACGCCTGTCGCGGAACCTGTGGTCTCCGGGCGCGGTGAGGCGGCAACTGGCACTCTCCGCCGGAGCGCAGCCGCCGATAATCTCGGCGACATGAGTCACGCACGCAACCAGTGGGCCGCCCGCCTGGAGGAGACCTGGCCGAAGGCGCTCGTCTATCTCTTCCTGGCGGCTCTGGCGATCCGGGTGCTGTACCTCCAACAATACTCCGGTTCCTCGTTCTTCTGGGCGCCCGCACTCGACTCTCTCTATCACGACGTCCACGCACGCGCGCTGGCAGCCGGGCAGGATGAACCGGGAGCGTACTTTCGCGCGCCCCTGTATACCTGGTTCCTGGCGGGTCTGTACCGCATGTTCGGGCACAGCTTCTGGGCTGTGCGCCTGTGCCAGGCGATGATCGGTGCGGGGAGCTGCGTGCTACTCGCCTCGTTGGGCCGGCGGGTCTTCGATGCGCCCGTCGGTCTCCTGGCCGGGACTCTCCTCGCGTTCTACGGGCCGGAGGTTTTCTTCGAGGGAGAGTTGCACACTCCGGTGCTGGAGGTCTTCCTCACGCTCGGGTTCCTGGCGCTCGCGGTGCGGGCCGATGAGAGTGGGCGGGCGACGGAATGGGCAGCGACCGGGTTTGTGGTGGGACTTGCGGCGCTGGCCCGGCCGAATGCACTGGTCGCACTTCCCCTCCTGCTCGTGATCACCCTCATCGGGAAGCCCACTGGGCAGGGCGCAGACGGGTCCGGTGCGGGCGCGCGGCGCTTGCTGGCGGCTGCGTCGGTGGCGCTGGGGGCGCTCCTGCCGCCGGCAGGTGTGACGCTGCGGAACTGGCTGGTGGCGCACGATCGAGTCTTCATCGCCTCGCAGGGGGGGATCAATCTCTACCTCGGAAACCGGCCGGAAGCCGATGGCTTCACTCCCACCACTCCAAAGCAGTACTCCTACGCCGGCGAGTATGAGGACTCCGTCGCGCTGTACGGGCAGAAGGCGGCGGAGGAACAGGTGGGCCGACCGCTGCCGGCCTCCGAAGCGCAGGCACACTGGGTGCGGAAGGCGGTGACGTGGTGGCGAACTCATCCGGGAGAGGCGCTGCGCCTCCTCGGCAAGAAGATCGTGCTGGCGTTTACCCATCGGGAGATCCGCAACAACCACGCCTTTGACTTTGTGCGTCGGGAGCTCGCACCTCTCCTCTGGTTGTGCCCCATCGGGTTCTGGTTCGCGGGGACGTTCGGACTGGTCGGCATGGCGCTGGCATGGCATGCCCATCCGCGCTCGCGCCTGCTGATGGGGTTCGTCGTTTGCTACACGGCGAGCTTCGTGCTCTTCTTCGTCGCGGACCGCTTTCGTTTGCCGGTGGCGCCGGTGCTCCTCCTCTTCGCGGCCTTTGCCGCGGCGCGGCTGGCAGAGTTGATCGGGGCGTCAGCGCAGGCGCCGTACCGGCGCCCGGCAGCCGCGTACGCAACCGGGCTGGCGGCGGCCGCGCTGTTTGTCGGCGTGGACTGGTTCCCCACGACGACTCCCGCACGCGAGGCGCTGGACTATTGGAGTGCCGGAAACCGCGCGCGGCAACTGGGACGGGGGCCCGAGGCGGAGCGCTGGTATCGCGCTGCGCTTCAGCGAGACCCGCGCAACCCGGAATTCTGGTTGAACCTCGGTGCGGTGGAGTACGAGCAGGGGAATCCGGGCGCTGCCGCTGCGAGCTTTCGTCAGGTTCTGGCGCTCGATCCCTCCCACGCGGGGGCCTGCTACAATCTGGCCGTCTGCGCTCTGGAGCAACGCCGCCCGGCCGAAGCCCGACCCTGGCTCGAACAAGCCGTCCGCCTCGATCCCGCCCACGCCGGCGCCCGCCGCGAGTTAGCAGCTCTGAGCGCGACAGCCCCCAGGCGTTGACGGGAGCAGGTCTTGAGGTTTTCAGGATTCCAAGTGTCCGCACCCTGAAAACGCAGAACCCTGAAAACCTGGAACCCTATCACCCTGTAAGGTCCGGCCAGGTTCCCCGTCCTCTGACTGCGGTGAGCGATCTCGGGCTTCGCCGGGCGAAGCCCGCGCCGAGATCGCGGAAGGGGAGCAAACGATGCAACACCGGGCTGCAGGAATGGGATTGGCGGCGCTGCTGGCGCTGCCGCTGGCGTTCGGGGCGCTGCCCGCCGCTGCACAGAAAAACCTGGATGAAAGTGGGTCGGCGAGCGGCAGCGATGATGTCGCGGGACGGGTGATCGTCACGATGATCGCGGCATGGCGAGAGTCGGCACGGGCGGGTTTCGGGTTCGGCACTCACTACGGCATGTTCTGGACGCTGCTGACTCCCGGGGCTCACGCCCGGGAGGGGTTCACAGTCACGAAGGGGAAGACCTACCGCTTCGTCGCTGTCGGGGATCAGAGCGTAGAGGATCTGGAACTCCGGGTGGGCGGAGTGGTGCGGCGCACGCGAAAGCTCGCGGCCTCGAACGGAAGGGTGTCGGTGGTCCAGTACGTGGCGCCCCGGAGTGGGCGGGTGCTGGCGCGGGTGCAACTGGCGGACGCACGGGATCGGACGGCGTTCGTGGGACTGCTGGCGATGGAGCAAGAATCCGGCCCGCGGACGGACGCGGAGATGCAGGCGTGGGACACCCGGGTCGCCGCGGTGTTTCAGGAACTGGGAAGCAACCTGTCCGGGTTTGCGGATGACTCCGCAGGGATCGCCGGACCGCCGGTGGTCGCGACACGCCCGGTTCCGTGGATGATCTACCTGATGCGCATCTCGGGGAAGACGGCCATTCGGACGGATCCTACGGATTGGGGAGCGGCGCGGGTGAACGTGCGGGTATCAGCCGAGCAGTTCAGCCCGATCACGGTCAGCGTGGTCGGCGCCGATCGGAAAGCTCTGGGTGTGTCGCCAAAGTCAGCGTCGCACGCTTTTCAGGTAGACACACAGGGGCAACCGATTTCGGTACAACTCGATCGGCTTGGTGGCGAACGGACTTCATTCGCGTTTCTCCTGCTGACCCGTCCGGCGCGGTGAGGGGGTCGCAGAGCGGTGACATGGCGAGTGGCGGAGCGGCAGGTAGGAAATAGGAAATAGTTGGCGCGCTGCTCGCTGCTCGCTTCGTGGTGGCTGAACTCCCTGAGCATCGCATCCGCCTGCTGGTTCAACGGATCGTTTCGCTATGGAAAGAGGTCCGTCGAAAGGTACTTCAGGCCGGTATCGGGGCAGACGGTAACGATCACCTCGCCGTCGGAGGCGCGCCGGGCTACCTCTAACGCGGCCCACACGTTTGCGCCGGAGGAGAAACCGCCTACAATGCCCTCCTCGCGGGCCAGCCGGCGGGCCGTCTCGATTGCATCGGCGTCGGAAACGCCGATGCAATCGTCACACAGCGCGGCGTCCCACAGAGGTGGGATCAGATTGTAGCCTGCGCCCTGGAGCTGGTGCCGGGTGTCCGTCACCGCCTGGCCGGCGAGGATCCGGGCCGTGGCCGGCTCCACCACGTGGCAGCGGACTCCGGGGTTGCGGTCCTTCAAGAACCGCGCGACTCCCAGAAACGTACCCCCCGTCCCGACCAGCGCGACCCAGTGGTGGACCCGGCCGCCGGTCTGTTTCCAGATCTCCGGTCCGGTCGTGGCGGCGTGGGCCTCGACATTGCCTGCGTTCTCGAACTGGTTCGGACGAAATGCGGGCAGTTCCGCAGCCAACTCTGCGGCGCATTGTTCCACCAGCGCCAGATCCTCCCCCGACACCACCCCCGGCCGATATCCCTCTGCCTGTGGGACCAGTACCACTTCCGCTCCCAGGGCGGACAGGATGCGGCGGCGCTCCACGCTGTTCCCCTCGGACATGACGGCGAAGAAGCGATAGCCGCGCACCACTGCCACGATCGCCAGGCCGATTCCCGTGTTGCCGCTCGTGGTCTCTACGATGGCGCCGCCGGGAGGCAGCCGGCCCTGGGACTCGGCGTCGGCGATCATGCGCCGCGCAATCCGGTCCTTCACGCTGCCGCCCGGGGAGAAGCTCTCCAGCTTCACCAGCACGCGCCCCGGCAACCCCCGTGCCAATCGGTCCAGCGCCACCAGCGGCGTGTGCCCGATCGTCTCCACCGCCGACGCGCAAACGTCCGGGAACGGCGCTTCACTCACGCCAGAGACTCCCGGATCACCCCCGAGAGGATGCCGATGCCCTCGCGGATTTTCTCCTCCGTGGCGCTGACGAAATTCAGGCGCAGGGTGTTCTCGCCCCCTCCCCCGGGATGGAAGCTGGCGCCGGGGACGAACACGATTCCCCGACGCATCGCCTGCTCCAGGAGCGCGCCGGTGTGGTGGCCTTCCGGCAGTGTGACCCAGACAAACATTCCCCCGGCAGGGCGGGTCCAGCGGACAATCCCGGTCAACTCCGCCGCGAGCGCCTCCAGCAGTACATCGCGGCGGCGGCGGTAGCTCTCGCAAAACGCCCGGATGCCCGGCTCGAGCCAGCCCCGCTCGCAGTAGCGGTAGACGATCCGCTGGGTGAACGATCCGGTGTGCAGGTCCGTGATCTGCTTCAACTGCCCCAGACGCACCACCAGCGAAGCCTCCGCACAGAGATAGCCGACCCGCAAGCCGGGGGCGATCGTCTTGCTGAGGGTCCCGCAATAGACCGCGCGCGGGTTCTCCGCCAGAGCGCACACGGAAGGCAGGGAATCCCCCTCGAAGCGGAGGTCGTGGTACGCGTCATCTTCCAGCAGCGCGATTCCTGCACCGGCAATCGCTTCCGCCAGTTCCGCCCGCCGTTCCCCGGTCAGGGTCAGCCCGGTCGGGTTCTGGAAATTGGGCAGGGTGTAGGCGAGGGCCGGCCTTTCCGCCAGTGCCGCCGGGAGTGCTTCCGTCACCATCCCCCCGTCGTCCAGCGGCAGGACATGGTAGCGCGCCTCGTAGCTGTCGAAGGCCTGCACCGCCGCCAGATAGGAAGGATTCTCGAGCACCACCCCTTCGCCGGGATTCAGCAGCGCCCGCACGGCCAGATCCAGCGCCTGCTGTGAGCCGTTCGTGATGAGGATGTTCTCCGGCCCCGCCGCAAGTCCCCGGCCCCGCAGCGTCTCGGCGATGAGTGCCCGCAGCGGCGGATATCCCTCCGCCGGCCCATACTGGAGTGCGGCACGACCATCCTCGGTGAGCACCGCGTCCGCCAGTTCCCGAACCCGATCTACCGGAAAGAGCGCCGGGTCGGGCAGGCCGCTGGCGAACGAGATGTAATTCCCCCCCGCGGTGGTCTTGATGAGCTCCATGATGGCGGAAGCAGTCACACGCGCCATCCGCCGCGCCAGGGGTGGAGGGCTCGTGGAGGCGGCCGCCCGACCAACGAGGGCCGGCGGGACGCCGGCGCTCCCGCCCGGCGAGGACGTTGATGCTGTCATGGATGGCGGACGATCATCGAGGGCCGGCGGGACGCCGGCGTTCCCGGGTTGTCCCGGCCGGTGCGTCATCCGCCGATCATCCCTTCGATCTCCAGCAGACGGCGCTTCATTTCCAGCCCGTGCGCGAACCCGGTGAGGCTCCCATTCGAGCCGACGATGCGGTGGCACGGCACCACCACGCACAGGGGATTCGCGCCGACTGCGGCCCCCACTGCCCGGGCGGCGGTGGGCCGACCCACCTCACGGGCAATGTCTGCATAGCTCCGGGTCTCGCCATAGGGCACCGCGACCAGTGAGCGCCACACCGCTTGCTGAAAGTCGGTGCCCTTGAGGTCCAGCGGCACAGTGAATTCGCGCCGGCGCCCGGCGACGTACTCTTCCAGTTCCCGAGCGGCTCGCTCCACAAGCTGGGCGGCGGGGCCGGGCGCGGAACTCGAAGTTTCGTCCGCCTCTCCCACCGTGACCCGGCGAAGCCCGCTCTCCGAAGCCTCCAGAGTGACCGACCCCAATACGGGTAACTCCAGCGTCGTCGTAGCCAGCGCCATGCCTTCCTCCTGCATCCCCCCTGCAAACCGGACCGGTACTCATTATCGGTCAGTGGGACCCGCATGGGGAATGGCGAATGGGCCGGGCGTACCCGAGGACGAGGGCGTACGCGCTGGCGGTGACCCCTGCGATACTCGCCAGGAGATCGGTGCGTACCGGCGCCACCCCGAGTTGTACGATCCACCCCGGATCGACCAGGTCCTGAACCATATATCCCTGCAGTGCTTGCAGAACGCATACCCCATTCTCGGGCGTCGGGTCAATCCACAGGTCCAGGTCCTTCGTGGCGCGCGGGCGGCTGTGGAACGCGACCGCGTGCGCCCCGACTACGAGGTACCGCACCCCATGGGCATTGAATACGGCGATGAACTCGTCGTATTCTGGGGAGTTCATGGATGCCTCGCGTCTTCAGGCAGCTCAGCAGCGCGTCGCCCACCCATAACCGCGTTACGTCCGGCATCCGGGTCACGGTTTCGCCGGAGCCCGAGGCGCTCGCCTCGTCCTGCACAGCAGTTTCGCGGGCCCCCGCCGGAGGGGCGCTGATCCGAGTTGGTGCTGCGGCCGGCCTGGTGCGCAGCCGGAGACCTCGGGCAACGCACGACCCCGCCCCGAACGGGCAGCCCCGCACCAGGCTGCGGCAACGCCGTAGGTCAATTCGTCTCCCCGGGGCGAGGTGATGTCTCGGCGTTGGTTGACACACGGCGAGAAAGCCGCTACAGTCCCACCGGAGCGCGGGTCTGTGAGGGAGGACATCGCCCCCGAAGAGGTGACATGAACGCTGCGGCTGCAACGACTCCGAGAGCCGGGCCCACGGCATTTCCGGTCCTTCTGGAGCAATCCGAAGAAGGCTATGCGGTCTCGGCGCCGGGCCTCCCGGGTTGCCACTCCCAGGGAGCTACCGAAGACGAGGCGCTGGCTAACATCGCAGACGCGATCCGCGAGTACCTGGCAGTGGGTGACCGTCTGACGCCGGGGCAGGTGTGGCGACAGGTGCTGGTGGAGGTGGGTCCGTGCCCCGGATCCCGGGAGTAAACCACCGGGATGCTGTTCGCGCTTTGGGGAAGGCGGGATTCTGGGTTGCGCGCCAGGGGAAGCATATTGTTATGACGGACGGGAGCCGTACGCTCACGATTCCCAGGGGTAACCCGATCCACGCGATCACGATGGGAAACATCGTGCGGGATGCCGGTCTGACGGAGGAGCAGTTTCGCCGGCTGCTGTGACGGCACCGCACCGGGTGCCCCATTCACGATGTCGTCTGTTCCCGACCGGGTCGCATTACGCACCCCGCGTGTGGTTTTGCCCGCCTTCAACCGCATCGCATCCAATACTCCGTGCGCGGTTGCGCCGGAGTCCGAGGCGATAGCCTCGTCCCCCACAGCGGCGCCGCCGGTCCTTCCCAGAGGAGCGCCGACCCGAGCACGCGTCGCGGAAGAGCCAGCCTGGCGCGCAGCCGCCAGACCTCAGGCAATGCACCACCCCGCCCTACAAAGGGCAGCCTCACACCAGCCGGCGGCATCGCCGTAGGTCACCCTTCCGGCGCCGTCTCCGACGCCACCGCCCACATCCACCCCGGTGCTCCCCGGATCCAGTGCTGCGATCCTGCAACTTTCCACTCCCCGGGGGTCATAGGCGGCGGCCCCTGGGTTTTCCGGCGCAGAACGTGACCCTGCTCCGCAGCCGCCAGGCCAACCGCGCCGCCGTCCTTGACGCCATCACGGACCTCGCCGACGCCGACCGGGTTAAGCCCGGGGATCGCGCGCTCATCTACTTTTCCGGCCACGGCAGGGATATCCCCCTCCCCAACCGTACCCGTCTTGGCTTACTCCTCCCCTCCGACGCGAAGGTGAGCCTGGGGAAACCGAACCCGGCGGAGTACCTGCGGACCTGCCTGCGCATGGATGAGATCCAGAGCATCCTGAAGCTCACCCCCGCCAAACACACCGTGGTGACTGCCGATGCCTGCTTCAGCGGGCTGCTGGCGGGGCCGCGGCAGGCGTCTGCTGAGAGCGGTCTGTGCTCGTACCCTGGTACTGGTGGGCCCACTCGCCGCTCTCACCGCAGCTCAGAACGCCGCGAAAGCGGCAGGCAGGCCGCTCATCCCCGGCTCCGGGTCGCTCAAAGGCGAACCCTCTACACCAACTGCCACGCCCTCATTGGGACAGCGATCGCGGGTGCCTGATTCCTCTTTCGACTCCGGGAGGGCGCCCTTCCACGGGAGGTGAACGAGGCTGCAGTCCGTGCGGGTAGTTTGCCCGCCCCCGGCGCAAGCAGGAGCACATCAGGATGTCAACCACTCGAACCCCTCTCAGTCACGTCCGGGTCGCCATGATCGGAGCCGGCGGGATGGCGAATCACGTTCATTACCCCTCCCTCGCGTCATTCGACGATGTGGACTTCGCGGGGATCTGTGACCTGGACCCGGCGCGTCTGAACCAGACAGCCGATCGGTACCGCATCGAGAGACGGTACACGGACTACCGGAAGATGATCGAGGAGACGGCGCCGGACGCGGTGTACGTGGTCGGGCAGCCGCACCTGATGTATGACATCTGGACCTGGTGCCTCGGCCAAGGGCTGAATCTCTATGTGGAGAAGCCGCTCGGGATTACCATCCACCAGGCACGGGCACTGGCGCACCTGGCGGAGGCGCACGGCTGCATCACCCAGGTCAGCTTTCAGCGGCGCTCGTGTCCGCTGGTGGTGCTACTGCGGGAGAAATGCCTGGAGCGTGGCCCGATTGTGCAGGCGGTCTGCACATTTTACAAGTGCCAGCCCGAGTCGTTCCTGCACGCGCGCGACCACATGATGGACGACGGAGTACATGCCATTGACACGCTGCGCTGGATGTGCGGAGGGGAAGTCGAAGAGATCCAGGCTGTGACGCGGCGGATCGGGACTGTGGACCTGAACTTCTATACGGCACTGCTGCGCTTCGACAACGGCGCGGTGGGCGTGCTGATGAACAACTGGACCAGCGGCCGGCGCACGTTCCGCGTCGAGATGCACGCGCGCGGCATCTGCGCGGAAGCCGAGCACGAAACGCGGGGCACACTCTACGCCGACGGCGACACGAAGGGGGTTGAGTATGACACCCGCGTGGTGTCCGGCAGCGATCAGGGGTGGGTGTACGGGGGGTTCCAGGCGAAGAACCGCGAGTTTGTCGACGCTGTGAAGAGCGGCACGCTTCCGTCGTCCCACTTTGGTGATGCGGTGAAGACGATGGAAGTCGCTGAACGGATCCTGGCGCTGGACCTGCTGGGATGAGTGGCCGGTGTCAGGCGATAATGGAACCAGGGACTCTTCCGTTCCTCCCTGATTGTCGCGGAGATCGGGTTGCGTGGGAGTGCGGGTCGCGATCAGGGTCCGAAGACGCTGCGCTCCGCGGCCCGACGAGTATCTCTACTTCAATCCCCGCCCCAACCGGCCGCGCGCAACGGTGCCCGGTGCGGCGCGGTTGGGGCGCCCGCTGCCTGCTGCTTCGCTGCTTCGGATGCACGTCACATTGGTAGGGAGGGGTGAGCGAGTTGATTGAGGTGCCGAGCGCGTAGTAACGCGACCGCATTGGCTCCGGCGCGGCTCCAGTGCATCTTGCCGTTCTTCAGGCGCAGCGCCACAACCAGTTCGTTTGC
>SYMT01000036.1 GCA_005805375.1 Actinomycetota bacterium | reverse complement strand
GTAGAGCTGGTTCTCATCGAACACGCTGCGGAGCGTCTGGTTCAGCGCACGCGCAGAGGCGAGGTCGGATCCGAACGGCTTCTCGACGATGATGCGCGCCCAGCGTTCGGGCGTCTCGATGGCGAGGCCGGAAGCTCCCAGTTGCCGGGCGATTTCCGCATAGCCCTGCGGCGGCGTGGAGAGATAGAAGAGCGCGTTCGGACCGGCTCCGTGCGAGTGCTCCAGCGATTTCAACAGAGCGCCGAGGCGCTCGTAACTGGCCGGGTCATCGTACGGCTGGCTCAGATAGAAGAGCCGCCGGGCAAATGAGTCCCAGGCGTCGGGCCCGGCCTCGGCCGGACGGGCGTACCGGGAGACAGACTGCCGGGCCTCCTCGCGAAACCCGGCGTCGTCGTGCGGAGAGCGGGCCATACCGACAATGGCGAACCCCTCGGGGAGGCGGCCTTCCAGGTGGAGGTGCCACAGGGCCGGCAGCAACTTGCGGTGCGTCAGATCTCCGGACGCGCCGAAGATGACGATCACGCACGGGTCGTTCGCCCGTGACTCGGGCAGTAGTTCATCCGGCATCGGGGTCGAACCGCAGGCCCACGGAGTGGAACCCGCCGTCTACGTGCAGCACCTCACCGGTCACGCGGCGGGAGAGGTCGCTGAGCAGGTAGAGCGCCGAGTCGCCCACCGCGTGCCGGTCCTCGACCACGTCCCAACCGATCGGCGACCGGGCGGGCCAGGCCTGGTTGATCGCGTCGAAACCGGGGATTTTCGTCGCGGCCATCGTGCGCATCGGCCCTGCCGAGAGGCAATTGACCCGGATACCGCTGGGCCCCAGATCGCGCGCCAGATAGCGCGCGACCCCTTCCAGCGCCGCCTTGCAGACGCCCATCCAGTTGTAGCTCGGGTAGACGTGCTCGGAATCGAACGTGAGGCCGATGATCGAACCGCCGCGGGTCATCCGGCGCCGAGCTGCGCCGGCGACAAATGCGAGGCTGGCGGCGCTGATCTCGAACGCCTGCAGCACATCGGCCCGCGGCGCGTCGAACAGCGTCTCGGCGAGGCAGGTTTGCGGATTGGCATAGGCGATGCTGTGGACGAGCCCGTCGAGCGGCTCCTCCAGCCGATCAAACAGCGCGGTGATCTCCTCGTCGCGTGTCACATCGCACGGAAGGATCCGGTAGTCGTCCACGTCCAGACCTTCCTGTTTGAACGACCGGCGGAGCAGAACGTCACGGAAGCGTTCGTTTTGCACCGCGTAGATGACCTCCGCCCCGGCTGCAGCCGCCTTTTGTCCCACGACCCAGGCCACGCTCCGGGTGTCGAGCAGCCCCATACACAGAATTCGCTTCCCCGCCAGCAACATCTTGCTTCCTCTCGTGCCTACGTCAGCCCCAGCCGGTCGCGCATAAGGCGCTGCACCACGTCGGGGGCCGCACTGCCCTTCGTCACCCGCATCACCTGCCCCACCAGGAAGTTCAGTTTACCGACCTTCCCGGCGCGGATGTCTGCGACCACCCGCTCATTCTCCGCCAGCACGCCGTCAATGACCGGCAGAAGCTGCGCTTCGTCGCCGACCACCTCGATGCCCTGCTCCTGGACGATTGCTGCGGGGGTCTTGCCGGTCTCCCAGGCGGTCTCAAAGACGCTTTTCGCCAGCTTACCGGTGATCTTCCCCTCGTCCTGCAGGTGAACCAGCTCCGCCAGCGCGTCGGGCGTCACCCGCACCCCGGTCCAGTCTCGCCCGCCGGCGTTGAAGAGACGCAGCCAGTCGCTTTGCATCCAGTTGGCGATCTTCTTTGCGTCGCCGCCGTACGCGCGAGCCGCCGTGTCGAAATAGTCGGCCAGCGCCCGCTCTTCGACCAGCACTCCCGCGTCATATTCCGAGAGCCCGATCTCCTCTGTGTAACGGTGCAGGCGGGCCGCCGGGAGTTCCGGCAACCCGGCCCGCACGCCCTCGATCCACGCTTCCTCGAAGGTCACCGGCACCAGATCCGGTTCCGGGAAGTAGCGGTAGTCGTGGGCGTACTCCTTGGTGCGCATCGACACCGTCTTCAGGTTCGGCTCATCACAACGACGGGTTTCCTGGGTCAGGGCGGTATCGCGCACATCCACCTTCAGCGGAGGCTGGCCGGGCACGGTGGCGCTCGCGCCCAGCGAAATTCCGCGTTGTTTTTCCAGCGCCAGCGCCTGCCGGGCGGTTTCGTACTGGATGCCCAGGTAGACCACTCGGAAGCTACTCAGGTTCTTCAGTTCCGTCTTGGAATTCAGCTCGTCGGTGCCGCGGGGGCGCACGGAGATGTTGGGCTCGCACCGGAGCGAACCCTGCTCCATCCGCCCGTCGCTGACTTCGATGTAGAGCAGGATGCGCCGCAGTGCGATCAGGTACTCCCGCGCCTCGTCCGCCGAGTGGATATCCGGCTCGGTGACGATCTCCATGAGCGGCACCCCGGAGCGATTGTAGTCCACGAACGAAGTGTCCCGCTCCACATGCAGCAGCTTGCCGGTGTCTTCTTCCAGATGGACGCGGCGGATGCGAATCCGCCGCATCTCGCCGTTCACGCGCACGTCCAGATGCCCGTTCACCCCGATGGGCACATCGTACTGACTGATCTGATACGCCTTGGGGAGGTCGGGGTAGAAGTAGTTCTTGCGGTGGAAGAGGCAGGCCCGGTTGACTTCGCAGTTCAACGCCAGCGCCGTGCGGACGACCAGTTCAACCGCCTTCCGGTTCGGCACCGGCAGACTGCCGGGCAGCCCCGTGCAGACCGGACAACAGAGCGTGTTGGGCGACGCGCCGAATTGCGTTCCGCATCCACAGAACATCTTGCTTTCCGTGAGCAGCTCCGCGTGGACTTCCATGCCCACAACTGCTTCGAACCCCGTTGCCTCGGCCATGCGTGTTCCGTCCCAGAGGGCAGGGGCCGTTCCACGTTCGGCCCGGGCAGTCCCTGCGCAGCATCCGTCTGTGGGTTATATCAGCCCCCCGCGCCTGTGTCCGAGGCGCGGCCGGCGGGACGCCGGCGTTCCCGGGGGCCGCACGGGTGAGTGGGTGAGACGGCGGGGGGGCCAGGGGCCGCACCGGTGGGCCGGCGGGACGCCGGCGTTCCCGGGGGCTGTTTGGTGGGAGGGCGGGACGCCGGCGTGTCTGGGCGGCACTGGGGGCCGACCCCGGCAAAGCCGCGGCCTGTCGTGCATCGCGCGGGCCGCTGTCCCGACCCGGCGTCATTGGGCGTGCCTGTGGGTTGCGTGAAGGGCAGGTGTGGCGGGGTGGGTTTTGACACAAGGCAGGACTGATGGGGGGACCACTTACTCACGTGCGTGGCTCGGGTACGGGGGACGGCCTGACGGGGGGCCGGGCGCGGGAACTGCCGCGCTGTTTGGAACTACCACATCACTCTACCGGCGACGATCCGGTGCGGGCGCTGCCCGGATTACGACCGGTTCATAGGCAATCGGGGACGGCAGAATGCCGGCCTGTGCTTCCAATCCGCCGCTCAGGGTGCCGGCCCGGCGCGCCTCGGCCGTGAACTCCGCAATCCAGCGCCCACCTGCAGGGATGGTCGCCGCGTAGGGCCACATGCGGGCGCCCACTACGTCCATCGAGCTCCGGATTGGGACGGGGCGGGGATTCGAGAGGCGCACGAGGCGCAGGAGGTTCTGGCGCGCGACGAGGCTCTGCAGCGTCACTGCACGGGTGCCGTGGTTGATTACCACGATCCGAAGCGGGAACGTTTGTCCGACCCGCACCGATTCGGGCAGGTCCGCGGTCAGCGTGAGGTCCGGCGAGGCAGCGGAGCCGAACGCGACCGCAATGATGACCCACAGCACGACCGCTTCGAGCAACACCAACAGGCCACAGCCGGCCCCACAGCCCACCGCGGCCTGTGCGGGCGCGGACCACGAACGCCGGCGCGTACCAGGGTCCGTCAAAGGTTCCCGCTCGTGGGGAGTGCTCATCCGATCCGGCGGACTCAGCGCACCACGAGCACGGAACAGTGCGCATCATCCATCACCCGCTTGGCGACGCTTCCGATCAAGAGTGCTTCCAGCGGATTGTGCCCCCGGTGCCCGACTACGATCAGGTCGCAGCCTTCGTCAGTCGCGATCCGGACGATGGTATCCGCGGGCCGGCCCCATTCCACGCGACCGTCGGCCTGCGCTCCCGCCTGTCTTATCGCCGCTACCCCTGCTTCCACCACGCCGTCGTAGACCTCAGGCTCCACCACCGGAACCTCGGTTCCGTACCCGCTCTCAAGCAACTCCCCCACCGTCAGGACGAGCACCGAGCCGTGGAGTCGGACTGCGAGATCGGCGGCGCGCGTCGCAGCGTGGCGGCTGGCATCCGATCCATCATAGGCGAGCAGGATTTTTTGCATAGTCGTGATTTCCTCCGCTTCAGGTTACCCCATGCGAAGGACGATTGAGGAATGCGCTGGGCGAAGCGGAAGGGGAATGATGACGGAGAGGGATCGTTCCCGCCACTGGCCGTCGGCCGGTGGGTCACCCGCCGGTCCCCGCGCACTTCCACAGTAACCGCTGGCCCGATTTCCCGTTAAGCAGATGCGAGAACGCACCCGCGGCGCCCGGCAATGTGCCGGGAACCGGGCAGGTTCTCGGAGGTTCTGAGTTGGCAGCAATGGACCTGGTTTCCCGCGGCTCGACCGCTCCCGCGGGTGGACGCACCGCGGTGCGGCGCCGTGCGAGGGCGACGGCAGGGCAGGCAAGTGTGGCGACTGACTCGGGGTGGGCCTATAATACATGGCCGGGACGGTGGCGCCGTGAGGGCGCGTCCCCGCTGTCCCCCGCGGCGAATTCCGCGTCGGAAGCTGAGACCGCCATGCCGTTCGACGAGAGCGACCGGGTCCTGATGGACCGGGTCAAAGAAGGCGACGTCCGCGCCTTTGAGATGTTGCACCGGCGCTATTATCCGCGGGTTTACCGCCTCGCGTTCCTCAGATTGGGCAACGCTGAGGATGCGGCGGACATCACCTCGGAGACGTTTCGCCGCGCGCTGAACCGGGTGGATTCCTTCCAGTTCCGGCGCACCAACAGCATCTATCCCTGGCTGCACCAGATCGCCAGCAATCTGGTGGTGGACCACGTGCGCAGCTTGCCGCCCGGAGGAATGCTTTCACTGGACGCGCAGGCGGCGGAGGAAATCGATTCCTTTTTGGAGTACCTTCCGGCGGACGGCCCGTCGCCGCAAGAACTGGTCGAGCGATTTGAGGTGCAGGAACTGGTCCGGCAGGCCATCGTCAAATTGCCGCCCGATCAGGGTCGGGCGCTGACCCTTCGGTTTCTGGGCGATCTGTCCATCCGGGAGATCGCCCAGACGCTGGACCGTACTGAGGGCGCGGTCAAGAGCCTTCTGCATCGGGCCCTGCAGGGAATGCGGCAGCACCTGAAGGATTCGATCGTCGCCACACGAGAGCAGGGCGCAGCGGCGCTGCCGCCCGCAATGAAAAAGGGGGAAAGCCATGACTCAGGAACCGTCCACCTTCATCGAGGAGGCGCGTAGACGCGAGACGTGGTTGCCCCCGGCGGTCGAACGGGACGGGCGCGACCCGCGCGAGGGAGAGGGTTTGATCGCCACGGCGGCGCTGCTGCGGGGGGTGACTGCGGCGATTCAGATCCCGGAAGACGCGGAGGAACGCTCGCGCCGTCTGGCTACCGCCCACATGCAGGAGTTGCGTGCCGACCGAAAGCGGCGGGCCACTCCTCCCGCCGCGCCGTGGTACTTCCGGATCGGAAATCTCATGCGATTCGTCTTCACCCTGGGGCGGCGTCGTTAACCGGAGGCGGTTGTGCCCATCGCCGTTGGGGTTGCGTTTCAGCCGGCGGGCCACCCCTATTCGTACGACCCGGACGGACACCCGCTTCAGACGGACGATCCCGTGCTGGCCGAGTTCGGGCGGGGCGTGGAGTTGGGCCGGGTCCGCCATCCCCCCGCGGAGCGAACGTTGCCCACAGGCAGCGAGCCGCTCCCGCGCATCGTGCGCCGTGCAGGTTTGGGGGATCTGCGGACGGCCGCCGAGAACGAGGCCCGTGCGGCGCGCGCCCTGGAATTCTCACAGGAGCGCATTGCCGCGCGGCGCCTTCCGATGCGCCTCGTGCGGGCCGCGTATCAGTTCGATCGGACCCAGGTGACGTTGTCCTTTGTGGCCGAGGGCCGTGTGGACTTTCGCGAGCTGGTAAGAGATCTCGCCGCCGTGCTGAAGACCCGCATCCAGCTCCACCAGGTGGGTCCCCGCGACGCCGCGAAGTTGCTCGGCGGCATCGGGCCGTGCGGACGCGCCCTCTGCTGCTCGACCTGGCTCACCGAGTTTGAGCCGGTCACCATGCGGATGGCGAAGGAGCAGAGCCTCTTCCTCAACCCGACCAAATTCAGCGGTGTGTGCGGGAAGTTGATGTGCTGTCTCCGCTACGAATACGACCACTACCGGGACGCGCGCGCGCGCCTGCCGGTCGCCGGCGCCGAGGTGGAGACACCGGATGGGAGCGGACGCGTAACCGATGTCAACGTGGTGAAGGAAACCGTGCTCGTCGCCCTGAACGGAGGGAGTGAGCGCGAGTATCCCGCAGACCGTGTGGAGCGTCCCGTGGTCCGTGGGTGCGCCGTGCTGGCCGGCGGAGCCTGTTCCGGCGGCTGCGGCCCCCGTCGGAAGTGAGCGGGAGGCGGGCGGAAACGGGTGGTTTCCCCGCTCCGATCTCACTCCTCATCACTCAGTCATCGTGATTCCCGGACCCCGCCATGCTTCTCGAATCGCTCCGTTCCTCTACGTCCTGGGACGAGGTCGCTGTGCGCCTCTCCTGCTCCGTCCCGGAAGCCCGCGCTCAGGTGCAGGCCTACCTTGCTTCGCGCGTGCCCCCGCCTGCCGGCGAGCTGCTCACTCCGCTCTCCGGCGTCCGGATCGTGCGGGACGAATGGGGAGTGCCCCACATTTTCGCGGACGATGAAGCAGGCGCCTATCACGGCCTCGGGTTTGCGATGGGGCAGGATCGACTCTGGCAGCTCGAGTATCTACGGCGACTGGCTTCCGGCACGCTTGCTGAGGTGCTGGGCGCGCCCTGGATCGAGAGCGACCGGCTCTACCGCACGCTCGACCTGCGCCGGGTCGCCGCGGAGGTGGTGGCCGGCTACGACGCGGAGACGCGCGACCGGGTGGAGGCCTTCTGCGGGGGAATCAACCTCGCACGGGTGCAGCAGGAGCGGCATGGACTCCCCTTCGAGTGCGAGTTTCTCGAGTGTACCCCGGACTCCTGGACGCCCGAGGACACCGAGACGGTGCTCCGTGCTTTCTGGTGGCAGCTCACCGGGCGTTTCTTCTTCCTCAGCGTGCCGGAACAGGCGCAGCGGTTGCTCGGGGAGGGCCCCCTGCTGGAGGCCCTGCTCACGCCGGAAGGCAATGCCTCGACGATCTGGCCCGACGGTGTGCCGTACCCGGATCTGCCTCGCTGGGAGGGCGGCCAACCCGCGGTGGCCGGACTTCAGGACTCGGGGGAAACCGGCAGCAACAACTGGGTTGTGGGCTCCCGCCTGAGTACTTCCGGCGCGCCCCTGCTGGCCAGCGATCCCCATGTGCCGCTCATCATGCCGAGTGTCTGGTACGAGGCCCGCCTCCGCGCCGGCGACCTGGACGTGTGCGGCGCCTATGGGGCCGGCACCCCCGGGCTCTTTTTCGGGCGCAACCCGCAGGTGGCCTGGGGCCTGACCAACAACATCTCGTCGCTGCGGGACCTGTACGTCGAGGTTACGGACGACTTCGATCCCGAGCGGTACCGGCGCGGCGAGCACTGGCAGGGAATGACCCGGCGGAGCGAAGTGATCCAGGTGCGGGGCGGCGACCCGGTCTCCCTGGAAGTGCGGGAGGTAGACCACGGCCCGGTGGTCACCCCCCTGCTGCCCGGATGGGCCCGTACCGAGCAGACCGTTTCTCTCCGATGGGTCGGCCACACCCCGACCCCGGAAACCCGCGTGATGCTCGAGTACTCCCGCGCCGGTTCGGTGGCCGAGTTCCGGGCGAAACTCGCCGACTGGGCCTGCCCCACCTTCAACTTTGTCGCCGCGGATACAGCCGGTGAGATCGCCTACCAGCTCACGGGCAAGATTCCCCTTCGCCGGCACGCGGCGCGCGGCTACCGTCCCGGCGACGACCCCGAACACCAGTGGGTGGGCTTCATCCCCTACGCAGCGCTGCCCACATTCACCAACCCGCCGGACGGATGGCTCGGTACGGCGAATAACCCGGTCGTGACCGATGCATGGCCGTATCCCCTGGCGGGCTACTGGCCGAGCGACGGCCGCATGCGGCGGCTCCGGTCCTTCTTTACGGGTGCAACCTCGGTGACGCCGGAGCAGATGGCGGCCGGGCAGTTCGACGACCTGGCTCCTCGCGCGGTGACCTGGGCCGCCCGTGTCGTATCCCTGGTGCGGACGGCCGGCGTGGACGATTCGCTGCTCGCTGAGATCGCCCAATGGGATCATCGCTATCCGCGGGAAAGCCGGCCCGCCCTGGTCTTCGAGACCTTTTTCGCGCACTGGTGTCGCACCGTCCTGAGTCGCCGCCTGCCTCCGGCGATGGTGTCCGACATGTTGATCATCACCGCCGGGCTGACCACCCGGACGCTCGGCGAGGACGTCGGTGGGTGGTTTGGGTCCGAGGAGGCGCGCGTCGCCGCGGCGGGCGAATGCTGGCGCGCGGCGCTGGCGTTCCTCACGAAACGCGTGGGGGCGGACCGCGCCGGGTGGGAGTGGGGCGCGCTGCATCAGGTGAAGGCGCCGCTCCCCGTTTCCGATCGGTACCCGCTGCTGAATGACCTGCTCCAGGTGGGCCCCCTCCCCAACGCCGGCACCTTGAACACGTTGAACAACAGCCCGTGGACGATTGACCGCCCCTTCGACACGTCCTCCGGGGTCAGCTACCGCCTGCTCGTGGACCTGGCCGGCGCCACACTCAGCGTCGTTCCCGGGGGCCAGTCCGGCCACCCCGGCAGCCCGCATTACGCCGACCAGTTCCCTCTCTGGCTGGAGGGCCGGTACCACTCGCTCTCCCTGTCGGACCCGTGGGACGGACCGGCGTGGGTGCTGCGTGCGGAATCCTAGCGGGTAGGGAAGGATTCGTCTCGTCGTCGAATCTGAGGTCAGGCCCGCACTCATAGATCAGGCTGGTGCGACGCATCGGTGGCGTCGGGTTGGTTGATGTCGCTGGAGGTGCCGCCGTCGCCCAACCCTCGTGCTTGCATCGGCCGCGCCCTTGCCCCGAGTGCAGCCCTCCCCGGCGCCCTGACGCTCGCGCGTGCGAATTGCTGGAGTCTGCCCGTGTCGCGAGGAGCGTCCGCCGCAGCGGCTCCCGCTGCTTCGTCTTCTGGTGCAGCGGGCCCAACCAGGACCCGGATGCCTGACGATGCAGCAGCAGTCCGCGCGGTTCGCATCCGCCTGAGCCGCAGTTAGAATAGGGATGCGGGTGCCCTGCCTCATTGGGAGGGAGGCGCGCCGGAGGAGTCAAACGCGATGGCCTACACCGATCTCACGCTGCCGCAGCTCACGGAGCGGTTCGGACTCGAAGTTCGCCGCCAGGCGAATCTCGTGCGGGACCTGCCGCCCGTCCCGATCAGCGACTGGCTGAAAGAGTCGCTGCGTCGGATGGGGCCGGCGGCCCTGGACGTTAACACCGAGAAGGCGCGCTCCGAATTCCTCATCGCACCGATGCTGGCGGAAGTGCGAGAGCAACTCGACGAGACCGTGAGCCTCTTCAGCGGCATTGACCTCAATGTGGACAGTGAGCGGGGCCTGCGCGGCGTCTGTGACTTCGTCATCGGTCTCACGCCGCAGCAGCTCATTTTGGAGGCGCCGTTGGCTGTGGTGGTCGAGGCGAAGAACGAGAACATCCCTCGCGGGGTGGTCCAGTGCCTGGCGGAGCTCGTAGCGGTGCGCGAATTCAATCAGTCCGCCGGGAAGCCGCTGAATCCGCTGCTGGGTGCGGTCTCGAACGGCAACCTCTGGAAGTTCATCCGTCTCGCAGGCGACACGGCCACCGTTGATCTGGACGAGTACTATTTGGTAGAAGTAGACCGGATCGTGGGGATCATGGTCGCCCTCCTGCGTGCCGGGCAGGCCGACCTCGCCGCCCGCTCACGCAGTCCCGCAGCGGCACGATGAGGCGCTCTCCCCGGGCGTGGCGCCGGTCCCATCCGCTGCAACGTCCCGCAACTCCGAGCGCGGAAAGCACCCGCGGCGCCCAACCCGCGCCTGCGCCCGCGCCGGCTAGCGCGCCGGAGGGGCCGGGAGCGGTACCCCCGCGGGGGACGAATGCCTACTGTGATTGCGTCCAGTGTCCCATACCAGGCCAGAGCCCCTCCGAGGGGAAACTCACGGTGCTCCACCGGGGACTCCGTGGGTGACTCCCACGCCGACTTCCGGCCGGGACTTTGCGGGCAGACGTGGTTTGCTCGGGTCATGGCCCGGAAACGCTGTTCCCGGGTACTCAAGTTCTCCTAAAACACCCGGAGGAACTCCTCGCCACTCGGCTCCACCCGCAGCCTCGCATCCCCCACTCGGATCGAGAGCCACAGGTGGTAGGGGCGGGGCTTGGGTCTGCTCTCGGGGCTGGTGGGGGCCGCAGCGGGCGTGCTGCCGGCGCCGGTGTAGCGTGGGGGAATGTAGAGCTCAAAATCTTCGCGAAAGTTCATGGGGAGCGGACGCTCTCCGGGGGTGTGGGTCTGACCGAGTGCGTGGATGTTTTGAAACTCCGGGACGCCCCCTTCCAGGCGCTCGTAGTTGCCCCGATCGTCGCCGAAGATCGCGTGTACCACTGCCTGCCGGGCAAGCGCCGGATCGAGCACACGCCAGTCGTAGGTCAACCGCAGCCAGGTCACGCCCCCCGCCTCCCGCACGGTGTGCTCCACGCCGAGTAATTCCAGGGCAGGCACGGCGCTGCCCCCCGGCTCCATGTGCGCAAACGTGGTGCCCCGGCGGTTCAGAGCAGCTCGCGGCACCGACAGCATTGGGTGGGGGTGGCGGGTCACTTCCAGCCAGGGCACGTTGGATCCCGCCCGCAGCGAGTATGGAGCAAACAGGGCCCGAAACTTCGGGGCGCGGAGGTACTCGACCGGGCGGCCCAGCAGGTAGATGGGGCGGCGGTCCACGTTGTCGTTCACGATTCGGCTCAGTAGCTCCAGCTTATTCCGGTGGGGTGCGGGGCCTGTGCGATAGTCCGGCGGTACGTTGACCGCGACCGCGTGCGCGGACAACCGCTCCAGGCAGCGCGCGCGGGCCGGGATGACGCAGTCGAAGTAGCCGGCGACGGCGACATCGGGGCGGCGCTGCTCGATTTCGCGCGCATAGAGAGCGGGGTACAGATCATTGTCACCTCCGGCGATCAAGAGCGCGTCGGGCGCCAGACTCTCGAGCACGGCCCGGCCGTAGGTCAGAGCGAGACGATCACGGCTGCGGTCGCTGCGTTCCCAGTTGCCCGCCAGTGCCGATGCCGGAAGCGCCGTGACGGTGAGCAGAGCAGCGAGGCGATAGGCCAGGTGCGGGGCTGCGCGTCCGGATCCGCGTGCAGTGGCGGCGGCGTCCTTCGCTCGGGTGAGGCGACACCGCAGGCGATGTGCGGCCTGCACCGCCACCTCTCGGGCGCCGGCGGCGATCCAGATCGCGACCACCAGGTGCGCTCCGAGGAAGTACGCATCAATATCCGGAATCGCATAGTTTACGGCCCAAAACACGATGGGCCCGGCCCAGAGCAGCGTAAACCATCCCCACCGGGGCTGCCGCCGCAGCAGGCCCACGAGCCCCACCAGCGCCAGCGGGAGCAGCAGTGGGCTGAACTGCGATTGCAGGTGTCCCACGGTGTCCGGACCCACCGGTCCCACATACTGCTGGAAGCGCGTGAGGGCCGCCCCCAGGCCCCCCTGGAACATGCGGCCCCGATACTGGCGCCCCAACACATGGTAGAGGAAGTTATCCCAGTTCACCGGGTCGTTCCAGTTCACCGCGGGATTGCGCCGGGCGGCGAGCGGCAGGTAGGCGTAGAGCAAGAGGGCGACCAGGAATAGCGGCAGGGTCCAGCGGAGTTCCCGCCGGAACTCCGCGCGGCGCCGGGAGGTGAACACCAGCCACAGCAGCGCGGGGGCGAGAAACAGGCTGGAGAGATGGTGCGTGAAGCAGAGCCCGTAGAGCAGCGCCGCGCCGCGCAGCCAGCCTGTGCCCCGTCCCGCGTCCCAGGCGAGGAGGCAGAGGATCACTGATCCGGTCAGCAAGACGTGCAGCGCGTACACTTCGGCGACCACCGCCTGTGACCAGAACGTGAGGCTGAACCCGAACAGGAGCGCCGCCCCCAACCCGGCCCAGGTAGCGCGCAGCAGCCTCCCCGCGAGCGCGGCCGCCACCCCGACCGCGGCCGCCGCGCCGACCGCAGAGACCAGGTTCATGCGAGCCGCGACGTCTCCCAGTGGCGCGAGGTGTGTGAAGACCCACCCGAGCAGCATGTAGAGCGGATAGCCGGTTGAGTGCGGCACTCCCAGGCTGTGGGCGGCAACCGTCAGTTCCGCCGAGTCCCCCTGCACAATGGAAGGGGCCAGCGTCAGGCCGTAGACCAGCAGCGCCACCCCTCCGGCGCCGAGGGCCGCGGCGGACCGGACCTGCATCCGCACTCGCCCGTTCGCCCGAACCTGCTCCGCGGGGACCCCGCGCTCCTCGAATACCCCTGCCTGGCTCACCTGCCGACCTCCGGCGTTGACTCCGGGGCACTCATTCCGCGCGGCGCCCTGCTCGGAGTATCGGCCGCGGTCGTTCGCGCAGAGAGGGCGGGTGACAATGATGACGGTGAAAGGAGGGCGGGCGATCCTCACCGCAGAGGACGCAGAGGTTCGCAGAGGGGTCCGCGTGCGGTTGCCGGGTGCGGGCCGTTCGTCCGTGCGTGGGCAGGGATTTGCGGTGCCCCCCGGGAACGCCGGCATCTTGCCGGCCTCCGCTGCCCGGCCGCGCATCTGTGGGTGGGCAGGGATTGGCTGTCCCCCGGGAACGCCGGCATCCTGCCGGCCACCGCTGACCGTTCGCTCGACCGCGTGCGGGCAGGGAAATCCTGTGCCCCCGGGAACGCCGGCATCTTGCCGGCCTTCGCTGACCGGCCGTTCGTGCATGCTCGGGCAGAGAGTTCCTGTGCCCTCCTCTGCGGTCCACTGCGTCCTCGGCGTTGAATCTCTCGGGTCGCACGGCGCGAGGCAGCCATCTCCCCCGTCAATGCGGACGGGGGCGGCCTCACAGCTCGGTGAGGCCGCCCCCGGGGGATCGGAACGAGGAGTAACGGCTGCTACTTGAGCGTCACTTCCCCCGTCGTCGTCAGGGTCAGCTTCTTGTCGGCCAGGAGCGTCTTCTCGCCCGGGGCAATGACGCGGAAGTTGTAGACACCTGCCTTGAGTCCGGTGAGCACCAGGTTGCCGGTGGACGGGTTGATGAACGCCCGGCATTCCTTCAAGGGCTGGTCCGGGTTCCAGACGCGCACCATTCCGCCTTTCGGCGCCCATTCCGCCGCCGAGCCGATGAGCAGGTAGGTGCTGCCGTCGCCATCCGTTTCCTTGAAGGCGAAGAACCGGGGCAGCCGAGCCGTGTCGAGTTTGTAGGACTTCCGAATGTCCCGGAAGTTGTTCGGCTCCGGGCTATTGTCACGGAACAGGAACGTGCGGAACAGCGTGTCGTAGTAGACCTCGAAGAAGAGCCACTTCAGCGGGTCGCTGTCGGAGACGTGGTACTCCATCAGCCGCGTGACGGCACTCTCCTGCAGGTCAACGGTCCGGTATTCCACGGTGGAGGTCGTCGTCTCAGTGTTTCGGAAACCAACGTCCGGCACCGGGAAAGGCAGCCCGACGGCCGAGGAAATCGCGCCGAGCGGGAGATCGAAGGACACGGAGTTGTCCACTGTCGTCGAACGTCCGGTCGCCGTGTTCACTTCCTGACGATTCACGACCCGGAAGCCGCTGCTGCCGTTCAGGGCTCCCGTCTGGCCGCTGACCGGACCCAGCACACGGTAGAACCGCGGCTGCGGCAGCGCGGTCTTCGGGTTGGCGAGCAGTGGATTCAGTGCCCGGATGGCGGCGTTCTCGGCGGAGGAGAGAAACGCGGGGGGTGTCCCGGGCTGAGGGTTCAGCAGCGCGGCCATCGGGAAGTACGTCACCGCCTGCGCCCCGCCGCCGAAGGCCGGGGAGAGGTACTTGAAGTCTCGGTCCTGGACCGCCCTGAACATGTTGAAGCTGGGGCGCACCAGGCAGAAGAGCAGGTCTCCCCGTCCCGGACCGAACGGCGTGGGGCCGGCGGCGGGATCGTGGGTTTGCAGGCTCAAGGCATCGAAGGCGCTGAAGGTCTGCTGGATCCCCTGGGACATGTTTCGGCTCACCGAGACGACCGGGCCGGAGTCGCTGAAGGGACCGAAGCCGAAACTGCTCTGTGTCGTGGTGGTCGTTCCCCGGTAGGAGTTGAATCCGAAGCCGGCGCCGGCGAGCGAGTCAGCCGTCAGCCGGCTCCAGCTCAGATTCCCCGGCGGCTGGCCGATCAGACTGACCGGCACCAGGTAGGGTGAGACTCGCGTCAGGACGTCTTGCTGGGCGCGCAGCGTTTGTTCGAGGACATATCGTCCCGTGCCGGTGGCAAAGGGGTCGGCGATGGTGCCGTCCAGCCAGATTTCGTAGCGCACTACGATCCGCTGATCCACCCACCGGGCGCTGCAGCTACCCGCCGTGTTGATCAGCAGGATGCGCGGGAAGTTGACCGGATCAATGCTCTCCAGGTCTCCGACATTCAGCGGGAATCGGAATACATGGGGCGTCACGCTCACCGGACCCGGGTTCCACGGCGTGCTCGTGATGGTCATGTCAATGTGGATCTGGTTCCGCACCGACCGCGGCACGCTTCGGGTGAACAACGCTTCCTGCGACATCTGAAACGGGAGCAGCAGACTGGTGTCATTGAACGTCGCCAGGCTCTGGGGCGTGTCCGGAGTCGTGGTCACGTGAAGCCAGCCGCCGCTGAGGGTGTCCGCGGAGCCGTTCCTCAGCTTGAAGAAGCCGCTCGACGTCGGATGGGGCTCCGACACCGACACGATTCCCGGATACTCGAAGTGAAACCGGGGAGTCAGGGCCCCGCCGTGATTGTTCGGGTACGGCGTGCTGGCCGCAGCGGGACTCGCCGAGAAGGCGCCTCCCGCTGCCAGGACGGCTCCCATCAGCCCCGCGTATGGCCATCGAGACCGTGTGGTGGCTCTCATGGTTTCCCTCATTGCTTTGTGCGAGCCTCTGTGCTCGCCGTCACCCGGCGGATATCCACCGGCTCCTCGCCGGCACAGACGAATGATGGTCATCCGAGCCGGTCGGCTTTGTGATCCGCGTGCCACCGCTCCGGTGAGCTACTTGACCGCCGGGCTGTGCTTGACGGCAGCCTTCTGTCCAGGGCCGGCGCGCTCTCGGCCGCCCCTCCCCAATCGCGCCTGCCAACCATTGCTCGGAACGATGGGCGAGTCTCCGGACGGACCGGCGGGGCCCCTTGTCCCTGCCGCGGGAGGACGGTGGCGCGCCGCTGCCGGATCTCGCGGAGAAACAGGCGCGAGTGCTGCTCACGGCTCGGGACGGCAGCGGCACAGAACACCGGATCCGGGGCACGCGCTCCGGGCGGGTGGTGAAGGCCACCGTCCGTGCCGGCGACACCGCGCAGCCCCGCGTGGCCTTCGAATCCCCCTGCAGGGACGGCAGTCCTGACCTCCGGATGCTGCGGGTCTTTCTGGCCTTCACGGCGCAGGGCGGTGCGGCCTTCGCGCTGAACTTCTCGTCGTTCCGCACGGATTGGGGGGTCCATGGCGGCCTGCCCCGCAACCCCCTGGTTCCGGATCACCACTTCTGCGAGGGGATGCCCGCGGCGATTTCACCCCAGTTCGCGCCGAAGGACCGGGACGCCGCAGCGCAGAGGTGAATCTCCTCCGTCCAGGGGAGTCTCGTCTCCCGGCAATCTGGCTGGAGCGAACCTGGCCGGAGCGATTCTGACCGAGGCAAAACTGGGTGCGAACCTGGCAGGGGTAAACCTGATGGGGGCGAACCTGACCCGCACGGATCTGACCGGTGGTGAACCAGGGACGAGTGCGAACCTCGCCGGTGCGAATCTGGAATTCGCGAACCTCACCGACACGAAGCTGACCGGCGCGGTGTATTCTCCTCTCACGAAGTGGCCCAAAGGATTTGACCCACGGGCCCGCGGCGCGGTGCTGCTGGACCAGGCATCCCCCGGCAGCGACGCCGGGTCGCACGCGGCGGAGTCCGGCGGTTGAAAGCCGGCGGACGGCGGTGATCCGGACGCCGATTCCACGGGGAAGCAGTTTCCGGCGGTTACTCTGTGGGTGGCGAGAGGATGAGGGCGGCCTGTGCGGCCAGGGCCTCGGCGATGTCGTACGCACGCTGGGCTGCAGCGTCGTCGGCACCCCGCTCGGCCGCGGAGGGCATGCCTGTGAGAGAAACATGGTGCGGGTCGGATTCGTCCGGGGTGTGGAGCACCTCCAGCCCGGCGGGGGACCCATCCGGCAGGCAACAACCCCGTACGTCCCCGGCCCGGAGCACCGCGAGGCCGAAGAGGCGGCGGAAACGGCGAAACAGCCCCGCCAGGTCCAGGGAAGCAGACAGTTCTCGTCCATCCTGAGGACGTTCGAGCAGAAAGGCCGTTGCGGCCACCTGCGGGGCGGAGGCCGGTGCCCCCGGCAGCACCCACGCGCGTTTGGTAAGGGCACGCCCCACACGGGCGGGGTCGGGGACAGACTCAGGGGTCAGGCCTCGGAGTTCTGCCCCAGCCAGGTGAGGAAAAAGCCCAGGCTCTCCGGGGAGGCGACGGCGTGCGAGGGGGTGGGGCGGTCCATCCCGATGGTAACGACGGAGGCGCGTCCCGGCGGGGCGGGGACATAGAGGGCCACGTACCGGCCCGCCTGCCCCCACTGAATGGACAGGCCCCCACCGCCCAGAGGTGCGACATGGTAGAGCGGCCACTGATAGGCGCGCTTCTCCGCCGTATCGTGCAGCAGTTCCCGGGTGTATTCCACCACGGACGGCGCCGGCGGGAGAAAGTCGTCGTCGTACTCTTCTGCGTCAGACAGGATCTCCGCGAGGCGGTTCAGAGTGGGCTTGATCCCCGGGGCAACGGGCGGAGGGCACGTCGCCGGTAGCTCCGGATCAGGCGCGGTGGCCCCTCTCATGAGGGTCAGCCACCGGGGGTCCGGGACCAGACGCAGAGAATAGAGCGCCGCCCGGGGGGCGTCCCCCGGCATCACCAACCCGTAGGGAAGCTCCGCTACGCCGATCTGCACCACGCGGCCATCCTCCAGCACCTGGAACACCGTGCCGGGGGCGGGTTCTCCCCACCGGGTGTAGTACTCCGAGGGCAACACCCACGGGCCCGGGGCGCCGGGTTCGGTCCCCGCGTCCGGCTCGAATGTGCGCATCGCTTCCCTCCGTGTCTGCAGGAGCCTCCGGTATCCGCGGCCGATCCGGGGCTGTCTGTCACTCCTCTCGCCGGAAGTTTTCTGGTGAGCGGAAAGTTGCTTCTCCGTACAATTCCATTGTGCCACACTGCGTTCATGGTTGCCAGAGGCAAACAGATACGTTCCGATGCGGCTAACGGCGGTGGGTTCTTCCGGGCTCTGCCGGAGGTGCCCAGGTCCGCACGCCGTTACCCCCTGGGGTGCGGCACGGCCGGGCGCGGTACGACCGCCCGTCCGGCGCGATGCACAATGATCGAGAGCGGGCGGAATTCGGGCATCAGATCGTCCTGGGCCTCGGTGTAGAAGGTGATACCCGCCGCCCGGATCTCTCCGTAGTAGCCCACCGCCCCACCTGCGGCCCGCTCGGACACCCGCAGGCGTGGGTAGCGGGCGCGGATCTGCTTGAAGGTGCTGGCGGTGCTCAGCCCGTCCGGCGTCCTGGAGGCCGGGGAGGTGACCTCCACCTGCTCCACTCTGTCTGCACGGAAGACGACCGTCAACGTGTCGCCCCCGCCCGCCAGGTCGGGGTGCTTCTTCAGGATGTATTCGTAACGATCCATCGTCTCGCCCGTCGCCTCGCTGAAGAGCGGCGTCCCCCCGGCGTAGACCGTGCCCGAGTCGTCCCCGTACTGGTTGCGCCCGTTCTCCCGGATCCAGCGATCAATCCGCTGCCGGGTCTCCGCGTCGGCACCGGTCGGCTTTCCCCCGGACGCCCACGTTACCTCCGTGTACCCGCCGGGGCGCCGCGTGGTTCGCAGCGGCTTCCCCAGGACGGACAGGACCCACTGCCGTGGACGGCCCAGCACAATCCTGCCGACTCCCACCCCGGGGGTGATCCGGCCAGCGTCCGCGGCGGTGCGGGTGGCGCTGCTTGGGGAGTCGGGAGCCGCGCCACTGCAGGGCGCCGCCCCGAATGCCGGAACTACCAGCAGAAGCCAGCCGAGCGATCGTAACGGGAACCTCATCTCTGTCCCTCCTTTCGAGTATGCCTCGCGTTACATGATCCACCGGATAGTGCGCGGGCGTGTCCCAGGGCGATGCCCTGGTCTGGTGTAGAGCGGGCCGTTGGCCCTTGGGGTGGATGGTGGCCGGGCAGGAATGTGGATGAGCGCGCTGGGCGCGAACCCCGTGGGTGTCCGACGGGTGCTGGGAATCCGGTGATGCGGGGTGAGAAATGTGTGCAGGATCGTGTGGGTGCAGCGCGAATAATATCAGGAGTGCGCTCGTGCGGCGCTGCCCGGAGCGGCCTTGCGCACGCCGGGCGTGATTTTAGTCGGCGATTGTCTGGCCCCGTCTCCCCCAAAGTCGTGAACGACCCCAACCTCTCGTCCTTCCTCTGGTCCGTCGCCGATCTCTTGCGCGGCGACTACAAGCAGTCCGAATACGGCAAGGTCATCCTCCCGTTTACGGTGCTGCGCCGCCTCGATTGCGTGCTCGAAGCCACGAAGGCGGCGGTCCTCGCCGAGAAGGAGGCCCGCGAGCAGCAGGGGGTGAACCCCGAGCCGTTCCTACGGCGGCGG
>SYMT01000306.1 GCA_005805375.1 Actinomycetota bacterium | reverse complement strand
GGAGAGATTGATGACCCGGATGTTGTAGGTCCCCTTGTTCGCTCGACACCAATCCAGGGCCGCGATTACCGTGCTGACGGAGCCGCTTCCGTTCCGATCCAGCACCTTGAGAAGGATCGGACGGCCGTCTACCGCCGTACCGCAGACTTTCCCGGCGGAATCTCTGCCGCTCCCCAGCGCGCAGCCCGCCACGTGCGAGCCATGCCCATTGTCGTCGTAGGCGGTAGTCTGGCCGCCGACGAAGTCCTTGAAGAACCAGGTCCGGGCACCGCCATCCGGGTCCTTGGTCAGATCCGTTCCCGTCAGGTGCGCCCCGGTATCGAGGATGGCCACGCCGACAAGGTCCCCGTCATAGCCGAGAGTGTCACAGACATAGTCTGCCCCGGAGCTCCTCATCTTAAGATCGTGCAACGTGCGGACTTCGCGGTCCGGGGAGACCCAGGCGACGGCGGGATCCGCCGCCAACGCCTGGAGGAAGCGGTAGGGCACCCGCATCGCCGTGGCGCCGATGAGACCCAGCCGGGAGCGGGTCTGCCCTCCCCACTTCTCCGCCAGTCCGCTGCCCGTGAACCGGCTGTCCCGGAAGCGCACGATGACGGACTTCAGGGTGCCGCTGGACGGGTAGGCCTCTGCCTGCCGCCGCAAGTCCGCAGAAAGTCGAGGGCTTGCCGCCTGGGCAACGACCGGATGGGGGCCGCCGGCGAGTGCCGCCAGCAGCAGAGGGAGGGTAGCTCCCGCACAGAGGATCGGCCGGAATGTCATACGTCTCATTGCATTCTCATTGAGGTCGGTGGTTTGCTCGTGGTGGGTTTCCCCGGTGTCCTCCGGGACTCGTGCGACCTGTGAATTAGGCTCCATTCGGAGATCAAGCTCCGTAGAGATGGGTTGCTTCATTGCTCAGTCCCCCTCAATCGCCACGCGGCTCACGTCGCCCCACAGCGCCTGGTCGCCCCACAGCGCCTGGTCGCCCCACAGCGCCTGATCCCCCCACAGCGCCTGGTCGCCCCACAGCGCCTGGTCGCCCCACAGCGCCTGATCCCCCCACAGCGCCTGGTCGCCCCAGAGGAACTGGCAGTACTGCACCGTGATGCGCGTCCCGTCATTCGTCACCAGCGGCGACCGCGACCCGTTACACACACGATCCGAACAGGCAAGCGCAGCCGGGATGTTCAGATAGCCCGCCCCCCGGCTGTAGATGTCCGGCGTGGTCCCGTCTGTCCGCCAGACTTTGCGCGCTGTCTTCATCAGCCGCGCCTTCACATCGTCCGGCGTCAGCGTCGGGTCCTTTTCCAGCAGCAGCGCCGCCGCCCCGCTCACGAACCCCGCGGACATGCTCGTTCCGGAGAGTTGGTAGTACTCCGGTTTCACGGAGCCGCCCGATGTACTCGTCCAGTAGTAAGAGAGAGGCACGAGATTCCCCGGACCCAACTCTTTCTCCAGCCGGGAATTCCGGTCGCGGAGGGCAATGATCCGGTTGCCCGGCGCCACCAGGTCCGGCTTCAGCACGAAGTCCAGGCGGGTCGGACCACGCGAGGAGTAGGTTGCGACCGGATCATCGCCCCGTGCCGCGGTCGTGCATGTATTGGTTGCACCCACGGTCAGAACGAAGAGATCGTTGCCCGGGCTGTTGATGGTGCCGTAGGCGACCCCGCTCGCCGGATCGCCCGCCACCTTGCGACCCCGGTTGCCGGCGGCGCACACCACCACCATCCCTGCATGCCAGGCCCGTTCCGCTGCCTGGCAGAGCGGATCCGTCTGGTAACTTTCGCCCGGAGCGTGTCCCAGCGAGAGGTTGATCACCCGGATGTTGTAGGTAGTCCGGTTGCGCAGGCACCAGTCAATGGCGGCGAGGGCGGCGCTCACCGTGCCCTGCCCATTCCGGTTCAGTACCCGCAGGTTCACCAGGTTAGCCCCTGGTGCGACGCCCGCGAACCGACGGTAGGTATATTCAGTCTTGTTCTGATACTGGTTGGAATGATGGCCGTTTCCGGCAATGATCCCCGCAACCGAAGAGCCGTGTCCACACTTATCGTTGTTTTGGATGGTCAGTAACTCATCTTCGTCAACGAAGTCACAGCCGGCGACTACCCGGCTGGACAGATCAGCACTGGAACGGGCGAGGTCGGTGCTGCCGGCAATGCCGCTGTCAATGACCGCCACCGACACGCCATACCCGGTAAAGCCGGCGCCCAGGGGAGCCGCGCCATCCGCAGCGGGAGCCGTGCCGTAGTAGGCCACCTGACCGGTGGCGGTGTTCTGGACCACGTTCCCGGCACCCACGGCGGGGGCGGCGCAGTCCAGAGTGCGCCGCACCGCCAGGTCCGGGGAGATGCGGTTGATCTGCGGCAGAGCGGCGAGCCGGGCCACGGCCGGACCATCGGCCTCCACCGCCATCATCGGCAGCGCGGCATAGCGGCGGCGGATCCGGGCGCCCGTCCGGTGCAGAACGGAAAGATCGCTCTGCAGGACCGGTCGGCGGAACTGCAGCACATAGCTTTGCTCCCCTCCTGCCCGCACAGTCTGCATCGCCCCCGGGGCGAATTTAGACCAGTCCGTCCGGTTGCGGGCCTCTCCCCCGGGAACAAGAGCGCCGCGCAGCAGCCCCACGCCCCCCACCAGTAAGGCGGTGGCCGCGAGCGCCGCGGCGCCGGGAATTGGTTTCCATCTCCTACGATTCACTTGCATCAGGTTCTCTCTGGATCCGCCGAAGCGGATCCCACAGACGAACCGAAACCGGCTTCGGAGAAGCCTCGGCAGCCCGGCCGCCGTACCCGGAAAGACCGGGGGTAGGCCCGTAACTTTGCGTCGTCTCCTTTCGGAGACTTTGCCGTTTCGATCCACAGCACGCCAGCAAGTCAGATCCGGCAGTCCACGGGCGGGAGCGCACAGGGCCAGGAGCCGCTCCAACCTGCGGTCCCGCTCCGGGGTCTGCCCGAGTGGGGGAACGGAAGGGTGCCTGGCCCGATGCGCTTCACCAATGGGTGGGATCTGAACTGTGTAAGAATACGACCTGGGATGGAGAAGCCTCTATCAGTCAGGTGGTCAGATTCGCCGGACCGGATGGTCATTTCGGAGTAGTACTTCCGGCGGCGCCTGTCCCCGGGACCTATTTTCTTCGTAAAGACAGCGCCGTTCGCACCGGACGGACTGCGGTTGCTCCCGGGGAGCGAGCATCAGCCCGCGAAGCGCCCCCGAAACTCTTTCCGCTTTCCTCTCCACTCGCTCCTCATCAGCGGGAGGCGCGCGGGACGGCAACCACCTGAAACGTCCACGCCGAGCCGCCGCCGCCGGCAACGCTCCACTTCGCGCGGAACTGGCGGGCCAGCGGCACATCCCGCAGGCTGGCGGCGGGGAGCGCGGCATCGGTCTGGGTGTGCAGTTCGGGCGCGGCATCCGGACGACGGGCAGGGAAGGACGCCTGCTGCACCTGAGGCAGTGCGGCCCCGGTTAGCAGCGCGAACGCCGCCACGTCATCGTAGTTCACCCCGTCCCATGACTGCTGCACGAACACCGCCAGGGTGTCGCCCGGGACCCCTGCCACCGCCGTCACGATCAGTTCAAACACCAGGTGCGCGTACTCCGCCGCAACGAGCACCTTCGCCCCCACCCCGGAGGCGGAGTACGCGCCGTGTTCCACCAGTTGGAGCGCCGCCGTCTCCCCTGTGGGGGTCGGGGCGCTCCCGGTTGTCGCCGCGGTCGGCACGCTATTCCACCGCCACGCTGCCGCTGAACGCGAGCGCCGTTGTCCGGCCCCGCTCCCGCGCCCGCAGCGCCCGCACCGCCTCGACCAGTGCCACTCGTTTCTGCGCTCCGGTGGCGCCCTCCGGCAGTTCCGCCAGCGCCACCGAACCAAGATACTCCACGTCGCCGGCGCCCCCGTCCTCCGCCACCCGGACGGTCAGGTACGCCCGCCGGGAGTCCTCCCATGCGGCAACAATCGTTCCCAGTCTCATGATTCATCCTCTCTCGAACACTGACCGATCGCCTGCACCGCGCCTGCACCGCACACCGGCGGCGATGCACCGGATTCGCCACCGCAGAGCGCCGGGGACCGAGGAGACCTCGGACCAGTTTCAACGAAGTAACTCGTCCGTATACTGTTGTGTCTCCCACAGTCTTGGGCAAGTTACTTGAGAGGATGCAGAGGAGCGCAGAGGGGCCGCAGAGACGGCTTGACGCCTGATCCGGGTGGGTGTGAGGTGCTCACGAGAACCCGTGCCGTCCCTTCTTCGCACCCCGCGTGGTCGCGTCTCCCAGCATCCCCTCTGCGCTCCTCTGCGTCCTCCCAAGAAACTCGAACCAGATTGTGGGAGAGATAGCATTTCATGCGGGAGTCGCGGTTTTTTCGGGCAGGGGAGCAAGGCTGTAACCCAGAGACTTCGCTTGCCGCTCCAGCGCTTTGAGGCGGCGCTG
>SYMT01000001.1 GCA_005805375.1 Actinomycetota bacterium | reverse complement strand
GGGTCACGATGTCCGTGCCCCCGTGATCCTGGCGCCGCCGCCGGAGCGTCCCGTCCCGCCCATCCCCCTGGATGTTGCCCTGGCGGCAGCAACCAGTACTCGCCCGGAGTTGGTTGCGCTGGCCCGGGATGTGGAGGCCCGGAAGTTGGATGTCCGGGCGCGGCAGGCCGAAGGGAGGCCCCAGGTGAATGTCACTGGCGCGTATGACCGACCCAATCCCGGCGGGTTTGCGCCACAGTCGTTCCGGTACAATTTCGGGCTGGTGATGACTTTTCCGGTGTTCGACGGCGGTTTTGTGCGTGGCCGGGTGCGAGAGGCTCAGGCCAGCGTGGACCGAAACCGGCAGGTGCTGGAGGCCTTTCGGCAGCAAGTGCAGTTGGATGCACGACAATCGCTGCTCGACATGGAAGAGGCTCGCCTGCGCACCGGGGCGGCAACCAAGGAACTGGAGTCGGCGCGGGAAGCGCTGCGGGTCGCGAACGTCCGCTACCGGGCGGGCGTCGGAACCAACGTCGAGGTGACCGACGCACAGGTAGCCGTGGCTCGTGCCGGCCAGAACCAGGCAAATGCGCGGTTCGACTTCCGGATCGCAGTGGCGCGCCTGGAGGCGGCTACGGGATTGGTCGTGGAGCAGTTATTGGAACGCGTACCGGCAGCGGAACAAACTGCGGGAATCGGCGCTGAGGCAACCGCCACGGGGAATCGAACGATAGAGGCGAGGCAAACCGGGCAACTGGCCGGCCCGGCCCGAGCACCGGCGGACCCACTAGTTTTCGGCGCGCCGCCGGCGCTGGCTACTCAGGAAAGTCGCTCGCAATGACAGGCGCAACCGCGTGGGCAGTCACATTCACGGCAAGAGAAAAAGCGGAGTTCTTGCCCGTCGAGCGAGATGAATCATCCCTCGGCCCGACCGAGATTGCCGGCCCTACCATGGCGACGCTCGTCAGTGCGGGAACGGAACTGGAGGGCGCCTACCTCGGCACTCAGTTTCCCCGTACCCCGGGCTATGCTGCCATCTTCCGCGTGGAGCAGACCGGAAATGAGGTGGCGGGGTTCCCTGTGGGAAGCCTGGCCTACTGCATGGGACCGCACCGGTCATTCCAACGGACCACCGTGGACCGCGCGCTCCCGGTTCCTGCCGGACTCGACCCCCACGATGCAACATTTGCGCGTCTGCTGGGCGTGAGCATGTCCACGCTGGTCACCACCACAGCGCGGCCCGGCGACGGAGTGCTTGTTACCGGCCAGGGGCTGGTGGGACATCTGGCGGCGCTCGTTTTTGCCCGGTGCGGCTACTCCGTCGTCGCGAGCGACCCCTCGGCGGTGCGGCGCGAGTTCTCAGCCGGTTCCGGCATCCGAGTGCTCCCCGCCGTCCCGCTCGGGGATCCGGAATTCCAGGATCGGACGGCGCTGGTGATCGAATGCTCGGGACACGAACAGGCAGCGCTGGATGGTTGCCGCCTGGTCCGGAAGAAGGGCGAGGTAGTGCTCATCGGTGCACCCTGGCGCCGGCGCTCGGATGCTCTTGCGCATGACCTGCTGCACGCAATCTTCCACCGCTATGTGGTGCTGCGCAGCGGGTGGGAGTGGGAACTCCCGCTGAAAGAGACCGATTTTCGCAGCGGTGCGATCTTCCGGAACTATTCCACAGCGCTGCGGTGGTTGGCGGAGGGCGCGATTTCAGTCACGCCGCTGTACGAAGCTGTGAAGCCGGAACACGCGCAGCAGGCATTTCAGGACCTCTTGCATGTGCGCACACGTCGCCTGGCGGTGGTGTTCGACTGGCGGCCGTGGGCCGGCTAGCGGCCGGTCGCAGTGACCCGTGTCCCCGAAACCAAGCAGAGCCCGTGCAGAAGTCCTGCACGGGCTCTGCTTTCGTAATTACTCGTGAGTTCCCCGCTCTGATCTCTTGGAGTTCGCCCCGGCACATCGCCGGGGCAATGCACTGCCTCCGACAGCAACCACCGCCGGAAGGTCCCGTGCGCCCTCGAACGCTTCGCCACGCCGGCGCGAAGCACCTAGCGCGGATCGAACGGAGGCTCGGGCTCTTCCTGGGCAACACCGCCAAAGGTGATGGTTCCGCGTTCCTGGCGGCGAGTCTTGAGCCGGTAGGTGCCGTCGAGTGTAGTGATCTCACCGGGGCCGTTGAAGCTGACATTCGCCGAAAGGGAAACCTGCGTTCGGTTCGGTCCGCTTACGAGGCGGCCGGTGATCGTGATGCGGTTCCGACCGATGGTGCCGGAAAAGGGAAGCCCCTGCACCCGGCCCGCGATATTCATCACTCCGCCGATGCGGCGCCCGTCCTGCACCGTGATGTTAAAGTCCGCCGCGTCGTGGTTGCCCGATGCGGACACGAATTGGCCGAAGTACGAACCCACGACGTAGGGAACATTCCGCGAACCGGCTGATGCCGGCCGGGGTGTCCCCGCCATCGTCGCCAGAAGCCCCAATCCGACCAGCCCGCCCACGAGCGACATTTTTCGGAACTGCATTCTCAGTCTCCTCCGTACTCACTAGTTCGTCGTGCGTCGGGATCTCTCCTCCTGTGGTTCCGACCCACGTCGGCTAAGCAGTCTGGATCACAGTCTGCCACTGATAGACACTCTAATCTTTCTCACTTTCCCATAGAAGCTAACACAATTTTCCGGGTTCCTCCCCCAGGGGAGAGGTAAGGAAGAGTTCGCGTGGAGTTTCGGAATGCGGCAGGGATCCGGCTGTTCTGGCTGGAGGAAAGAGTGGAGGCGGTTCGATTGGCACTCGGCGTGCGGGGGTTTCCCGCAGACGACGATTGGCGTCGACTCCACAACCTGTCACGTCCGTGCCCCGGTGCGCAGCAGGCTCCGCACGAGACTGCATCGGGGGAGCATGCTTGGTTACGCCAGGTGATTGAAACCGCTCACCAGGATCCTCTGGATCGTACCGCGCGTGCCGTCATTGCCCAGGGCCTGGCGAGCACTCGGGTCCGCATTCTATTCTCCGACCCTGGGACCGCATGGACCTCCGACGGAGCAGCGCCGGCAGCCGGGCGAAAGGTCGCGGAAGCATTCGTTTCCGCATGGGCTCTTCCGTCGCGTCTGGTGCAACTGATTTCAGACGATTCCGAACTAATGTGGCAGAGCAATTGTGATCGCGAGGTAATCGAAGATCGCCGCTTAGCGCTGAACGGAGGGTTCCTGGACTTGAAAGGAGTCCCCCCCTGGGCGGCGGAGCAACGATACCACCTTGTAGTGCATATGGCGTCGCACCGGCCCCGTCTTGCCGTGTACCCACGGCGCAAACCGGGAGGGGCAGTCGCAGAGACCTCCTTGCAGCCTGCTTTCGCGCTTGCCTGTGCACGGCACACGGTTGAGGCGTGTGCTGCGAGAGTGGGGGCCGATCTACTTGTGCTGACCCCCGCCGAGTTTGAGCACTCCTACGCGCATAGTCGCACGAGTCGGCGGCCTGCCCCCCGAAGCCCCCGGGTTGCGCTCCCTATCGGGCGATGAGTACGGCATCCAACAAACGGTCGGCGCCCTGGCGTACGACATCCACTGCCGGCAGCCCGGTTTCCTTCTCCGCCGCCGCGATCGCCGCCTGTGCGTCGGCCTCGGACAACCCGTATGGATTGATCGCAATGCCGACCACCCGACCCGGGTGGAGCGGAGCTACGGCATCCTCATAGCGCCGCACCCATTCCGCGAGCGGAGGAATGGGTAGCGACTGGGCGCGCATGATGGAACGCGCGGCATGGTGCACCAGAATCATCGCATCGGGCAGGGCGCCGTGCATCAGCGCAAGGGTAACACCGGAAAACGCCGGATGCAGCAGGCACCCCTGCCCCTCCACGACGGCCAGATCCGCCTGGGCGTGTTCGAGCACCAGGCGCTCTACAAATCCTGCCATGAAGTCGCCGGGGATGCGGTCCAGTGTGACGCCCCCTCCGGAAATCAGCATTCCAGTCTGTCCGGTGGCGAGAAAGCGTGCATCCATGCCCCGCCGCTTCCCGGCTGCCGCGAGTTCCACCGCCGCCACCATCTTCCCGATATTACAGTCCGTCCCCACCGTCAGCACCCGCCGGGCGCGGGTGCCCCGGGAGTCGCCGTGGGCGATGGGCTGCTCGATCGGGGGCCGGCGGAGATCCCAGATCTCCACGCCGTGTGCCGCTGCGATCGCGGCCAGTTCCGTATCGTCACCGAGAAAGACGTGCAGACCGGAATAAACCGAGAGCCCAGCCTCCAACGCAGCGCGAATCCACTCCCGCCACGGGGCAGGCAGCGCCCCCCCCGCCGGAGCGATCCCGATCACCAGCGTGTCCGGCGCGTATTTCAGGCCCTCTTCCAGGCTGGCGACGATGGGCACCGCGGCGGGTACGCCCAGGACCTCATCGGTCGTCTGCCCCGCGTGGTCTCGATCCATCACGGCCACTACCTCATCCGGCCGGTACCGAATGAGGCACGTAGCCGTCTTGGAATTGAAGACACCCAGCGAGCCGTCCGCCAGAATGAGTAGGCGCTGCTTCATCGTACTTTGGAACTCCCGTACCACGCCCCGGGACAGCCGCTTCCGCCGGGTAACTCCCGCGTGTCGTTCGGCTCCACCGCCCCGGGGTCCTGCACGCCTCACGTTGAGATGCGCGGGTGCTTCCGCTCGAGAGCACCTTGATCGTCCGCCCAAGCACGGACGTTGGCGTGCTGCGGGGTGGGGCGCCGCACGCGAACTCCTGTCCGGCCTCCCCGCATCGGGTGTGACGCGGGCGGCTGCGTCCGGGTACAATACCCTGCTGTTTTCGTCACCCCTGTCAGCGCGCGCCAGCATGATGGCCGGCGCAAGGAGATACCGGCCATGTCCGGCCATTCGAAGTGGCACAACATCCGCCTGAAAAAGGGCAAGATGGACGCCGAGCGCGGCAAGGTCTTCACCAAGGTCTCCCGTGAGATCATCCTGGCGGCGCGTTCCGGCGGAGGAAATCCCGACGCCAATCTGCGCCTGCGCATGGCCATCCAGAAGGCGCGCGAAAACAGCATGCCGCAGGACCGGATCAAGTCTGCGATCCAACGAGGCACCGGTGAAATCGAAGGCGCCGTCTTCGAGGAGGTCACCTACGAAGGGTACGGACCCTCTGGAGTGGCGGTGCTGGTGGAATGCGCCACGGACAATCGCAACCGGACAGTCGCCGAAGTCCGCAGCCTGTTCTCGAAGAATGGGGGGAACCTCGGGGAGTCCGGCTGTGTGAACTGGCTTTTCACATCACGGGGCATGATTTCCGTACCGAAGAACGGTCGTACGGAAGATGACGTGATGGAGGTCGCGCTGGATGCCGGCGCCGACGATGTGCGCACCGAGGAAGAGACCTACGACATCTACACCGAACCGGAGGACCTGACGACGGTGAAGGATGCTCTGGAGCACGCGGGCCTGGAGATCACGAGCGCCGAGGTCACGATGATTCCTTCCACGACCGTGAAACTGGAGGGAAAGATAGCCCAGCAGATGCTGCGCTTGATAGACCTCCTGGACAATCTCGATGACGTGCAGAACGTCCACGCAAACTTCGATGTGGATGAGAGTGTGCTGGCGGCGTTGAGCTAATCCGTGTGGCGTCCGCCCCTGGGCGGTGGACGGGTGGTGGGCCATTCCGACTCCCGTTCGGCGCCCGTCGGCGTGAGCGATGATCGAGATGAGCTCGATCGGCACAGTAGTGTCCGGTTGGGGACCGGAACCAATGCGATACGCGCCCGTGGTAGACGGGGACCATGACAATCACGCCCCCATCCCAATTGGGGATGGGGGCGTGGCACAGGGGAGGCAGGCCTTGAACCCGCGACCTACGGTTTT
>SYMT01000305.1 GCA_005805375.1 Actinomycetota bacterium | reverse complement strand
CGCGTGTGCAGCCGCGGAACACCTCCAGCGTGATGCGGTCGTGGACCGCCTGCAGCGAGCTCACCACCGGGCGGGTCGGATAGGGGACTGCGTCCAGATCGCGCACCACCCGCTTGCTCACCTTGAGGGGCACGTTCGGGTGCAGGGGGAGGGTCTCGACCAGCGTGCCGTCCGTCCCGTACACCGGCCCGTACAGTGCCGGCACGTAGATGCCGGGCACCTGGGCCAGTTCGATCAGGCGCTCGCGGCGCGGGCGCCCCCGGGTCCCCTCGACGACATCCAGGAACTCATCAAGCACCTCTTCGCATTCGCCGATCAGGAAGCAGTCGAAGAACTCGGCCATCGGTTCCGGGTTAAAAACACAATTGCCCCCGGCCAGCACGATCGGATCAGCGTCACCACGTTCAGCAGACGCCAGCGGGATCCCGGCCAGATCGAGGCAGGTCAGTACGTTGGTGTACGTCTGCTCGTAGCCGAGGGAGAACCCGACTACGTCAAACTCCTGCAGGGGGCGCCGGTTCTCCAGACTGTACAGTGGAACGCGGTGCTCCCGCATCTTTGCTTCCATATCCACCCAGGGGCAGAACGCGCGCTCACACAGCCCCCCGGGGCGCCGATTCACGATGTCGTAGACAATTTGAATCGCCAGGTTGGACATCCCCAGCTCGTAGGCATCCGGGTACAGGACCACGAATCGCAGGGATGCCGCGGCCCAATCCTTGTGGATCACGTTCCATTCCCCGCCTACATAGCGCGCGGGTTTCTCCACAGACGGCAGGATCTCGTGTTCGAGTACTGTCAGCCAATTGGCGGCGTGCATGATGGATTCCGCGTTTCGAGGTCGAAGAATCGCCCTCGGCTTCTTGCCGGCTGGATCCGGCGTGGAGGGCTGGTCAAGAGCAAGGTCAATTCCAAACCCTACACCCTGCTCCTCTCTGTGTCAAGCGGTGGAGGACTTCATTCCGCCGCTGTGGCGGCGGCCACACGCGAGAACGCCGGTTGCGAGTATCCTCACTACACGCCAGTCCGGAAATCATCCAGGCCGCCCCACCGCCCCCCATGAAACAGGAAATGCACGCTTCCACGCTCCGTTCGGCCACCTGGCAGACGTGCGACGAGTGCAATACACTCACCACGACTGCATACACGTATCATTGCCCGCAATGCCGGTGGAAAGGCCACCTCAACACGATGCGACCGGCGAAACCCCAGGAGATTCGCCGCGCACTCCGCCAGCGACGGACGGAGTCGCAGGTGTCCCTGCGGAGTTGGGAAGCCGAACTGGCTCGCTACCTCGTGGGTTGTACCGTCGTCTTTGCCCTGGGGCTGCTGGCGCTCCTGCTGCTGCGGTAGCACAAGCCCACCGTGAGCGCGAAAGTCCCCGTGAGCGCTCGGTTCGCATCGTCACTGCTGAAGGCGGGACGGACACCCGAATAGTGCCGAGCGTCCCAACTGCCCCTGCGACTGCAACCACCCTGGATGACCCCTGGAAGCCCCGCCGTCCCAGCGGTCTCGCGCAGCGTCAGGCGCTTCCCCTGGGTGCAAAGTGCAAAGGGTGAGAACGGGAAACGCTTCCCGGTGAAAAGACTGGCACACTGCACCGGTCATCGTGTGCTGTTCCGCCCGCCCCCGGCCGCACTGCCCTTCAGCCTTCCGTCCGCCCGCCCCAGGTCCCGGATTTCTACGGCGGACGAGGCAACGCCTCGTCCGCCGTAACAATCTCGTCCGCCATCTGGGCTTTTCGCTGGGGCGCGGTGGCACTCGGCCGCCGCGATCCGGGCGTGATTTCCGGACTGGGTTTTTCGGGTTCAGAGCCTGTGTAGTCGGGGATGAGCCCGCCCGGCCGCGTGGGAACCCCCGCAGTTCCGGGCCGGACCCTGGCTTGCGTCGGCTCTGGTCCGGCCCATCGGGTTGCACTCCTTCAGTGCCCTATTCCTCCAAGGGTGGGTATTTAGAACACAAGCTCGAATTATTGTTCTCAACCCGGTCCGTCGCCATCATCCCGATGCGAGGCGGGGGCGCGCCCGAGCCGGCAAGGTGCCGGCGCCCCCGGGGAGGGCCGTGCGAGCTGGGCGGCGCGCCCGAGCCGGCAAGATGCCGGCGGTCCCGGGGAGCGCCGTGCGAGGGCACTCGGGTGGGCGAACCGGCGAATTCCCGGACGCTGGCAGGAGCATCGGCGCCGGTCGGATGTCCCTCTGCGCTCCTCTGCGGTGGAAACTCCGGGCGTTGGGACGTGCGCTGCTCAACGCTGGACTGGCGCGCCCGAGCCGGCAAGATGCCGGCGTTCCCGGGGGCGGCAGGCGCCGTCGGGTGGGCAAACTATCGAACTATCCCGCACCACCCGGGCGCCACCCATAGTGTGCCACCTGGTGCTCGTCCGTCGGGCCGCACAGACTTAAAACCACAGTGCGACTACCGAGGGAGACCGGTTGAAACCGGTTGCCGGCACCGGGCCAGCGACACGTGCGTGGGGCCCGAAGCCACCGTGAGGGCGGGCCAACACGCCGTGAGAAACCACGAACGAGTCCGACCGGCACCCGGCGCACCCCCGCGCGGCGCCGGATGGTACCCGGTCCGGAGCGTGGAACCGAGGGATCCCGACGCGGTGCAGCGCCGGCTTGTGGGTCGGCGGTATTCGTTCCGAGAGGCGCACCGCCTTCTGGGCAGCCTGCGCCAGGAAGCCTGGCAGCGAGAACACCAGGCCGAGTTCTCCGCCGCCCCCCGAAGGGGCCGACCCGTTGCGGCGGTTGCTGAGCCCGTCCTGCAGTGCGTGCAGCAGCAGCCCGGCGCCAGCCGGCAGTACGTCGCGGCCTCCCCGAGAGCCAGGCGCGCGACGTGCTGGAGCGACACGCCCTCTCTCGGTGGCACCCGCGGTTGGGGTGCGGCGGGATTGACCCGGACGCGGACCTGCCGTCCGATTTGTTGTCGGTGCGCCGGCGTTCCAGGACCCACCATCCGCCCTGCGCGGGCTGGTTGATTCACCGCGACCCCAAGCTCCTCACGCGCGGTGTCGAAGACGGCCAGCAGGTGACGCTGCACGGTTTCGCGGGCAGCGACAACATGTCGCCCTGGCCTGCACCGCCGTGCCTGTCAGCGGCAGAGGCCCGGCAGGTTTGGACCCGCAATCGGAGTTGCGGGACTCCACAGGGCGCCGTGCGCTCCTCCTGGGTCGGCGGATCTACGGGGGACCACCCAGCCGGGCCGTCTTTCTCTCCCGACGACGGCGGCCCCCGTCGTGAAAAGCTCAATCCAGAAAATCTGCCCTTACGCCGCCTTTGGCCCCCCGTTCGCCTGTTGCTGGCGGCACGTCTGCAACAGGTTTCAACCGGTTTTCCTCAGACGTAGCCCTGCGGTTTTAACCCGGGGCGGGCCGGCGGTCGAGCGCTCAGTGGCAAACTCTTGCCGACCCGATGTTCCGCTTTTTTCACCAAAAAGCGTTCCCCACTTTCCACCTTTTATCCCGTGGGGGCGCCGCCGGCACCGCAGCCCAGCGCAGCGTCAGGCACCTCCCGTGGGAGTGCCGCCGCCCCCGTAGCCCGAGCAGGTACCGCCGTCCCGGCATCCCGCGGTCCGCCTCGCTGCCCGCGGCTGTCTCTCGCACCGATATGCCTCGGCTCCCACGCAGCCGCGCCTCCCCCGGGCGCCGTGCAGTTCACGGCGGCGCTCCTTCCGCGCTGCAGATACCAGCGCAGGTGCCGGCGACGGCGTTGCACACCCTCTTCATTTCACCCACAGGCGGCGTCAGGCCGTCCAGGGCCATCCCGCTGAAGTGCTGGACCGTTTCCAGGAGACTCGTCTGGCTGAAACCCGTACACCAGGTCAGCAGGGCAAGAAAGTACTGGCCCAACAGGAAGAGCGCCGCACTGGCAGCCGGGCGCTCGGCGTCGAAGATCCCTGCCTCCTGGCCCTGCTCGATCAGGCTCGTGAGTACATCCCGCACCTGCCAGATCGTCGGCCCTCCGATCTCGGAGAAGTCACGGGTGTTCAACGCCGCCAGGAAGAGATTCTTCGCCAGTTCCGGGGTTACTTCGGGGTAGGTAGCCAGAAGCGCCAGCGCCTGCTCGACCCTCTGTCGGGGATTGCCCTGCAATTCTCCCCGGGCGACTGCCTGGTGCAGGCGTTCTACCTGGAGCCCGCCGAAGTAGTTGAGCACCGCCTCTTTGGTTCCAAAGTAGTTGAAGAACGTGCCCTTTCCCACGTCGGCACGCTCTGTAATCTGCTCGACCGTCACGCTCTCCAGCCCGCGCTCCGCGAACAACTGAATGGCGGCCTGAAAGATCCTGGCTCGCATCTCCGCCGCGCGGCGCTCCCGACGAGTCGCCGTCGTCGCTCCTATCTGTCCCTGCATCCATCCCCTCCCGCCTTCAGACGTATCGCAGAAATCACCCGGCTGACGCAGGTCTGGAAGGAGAGAAGCCGCCCTGCCACGAACCAGCACGCAGCGAGCACGAGACCGGCGCCCACTCGTCGCGCCGCCTGCGTCCACACATTTCGAGGACTTCCATGCCCAACCCCTTTCGCGCCCCGGGCCGCTGGTTTCGCGGCAACACTCACAGCCACAGTACCGAGTCCGACGGCCGGCTTCCGGTCGCCGCACGATT
>SYMT01000304.1 GCA_005805375.1 Actinomycetota bacterium | reverse complement strand
GGGAACCGGGTTCCCCACCTGAGCGGACGCATCAGACCGGATTCCGCCTCACTTCCTGAGGCGGAATCCGGTCTTTTCCTTGCCGTAGCACCACGGGAGGGTGCATCGGTGTGTTGACCGCGGCATGCGGCGGCGGCGGCCTCGCTCCCTCTCACCGGGTCAGGCTGTAGAGTTACGAAAGGGCGCGCCTACTCACGCACGCGCAGGCCGATATCCCGGCGGAGTGTCTTGCCGGCGAACCGGATGCAGTCGGCAGCCGCGTAGGCCCGGTCCATCGCGCACGCAAAGCTCGAACCCGTCCCTACCACGTTGAGCACCCGGCCCCCGGCGGTGACCAGTGCTCCGTCCGAGGCTCGGCGCGTCCCGGCATGGAATATCGTGACTCCCGGAAGGACCTGCGCCTCTTCCAAACCGGTGATCGGCATGCCGGTGTCGTAGCGCCCGGGATAGCCCGCACTCACGAGGGCCACACAGACCGCCTTCTCCGGACGCCAGTGGGTATCCGAGGCTGCCAGTCTCCCCTCCGCCGCCGCGAGCAGCAGTTCCAGCAGGTCGGAGTCCAACAGTGACAACACTGCCTGCGTCTCCGGATCGCCGAACCGGCAGTTGAACTCGATCACCTTGAGCCCCGCCGCTGTGAGCATGAGCCCCGCGTAGAGGCAGCCCACGAAGGGAGTCCCTGCCTCTGCCAGGGCCCGGAGTGCCGGGCGCACGATGGTGGTCAACGCTTCGGCATACACTTCTCCCGAGACGAGGGGCGCCGGCGCATAAGACCCCATTCCGCCGGTATTCGGTCCTGTGTCCTCCTCACCGATCCGCTTGTAGTCCTGCGCAGGGAGACAGGGAACCACAACGTACCCATCGGTCACCACCAGCAGGCTCGCCTCCGGCCCGACCAGACGCTCCTCAATCACCACTTCGCGTCCCGCATCCCCGAAGGCGCCCTCATCCAGCATCGCACGGGTCACCTGCTGCGCGGCGGCGATCGTCTCGCACACGACCGCCCCCTTGCCCGCCGCCAGGCCGCTCGCCTTCACGACCACCGAAGTTACACCCCGAGCGGCGAGGCCCACCAGGTAGGACTGGGCCTCGCCGCCGTGGGTGAAGACTGCGTACTCCGGTTGGGGAATCCCCATCCGCGTCATCAAATCGCGCGCGAAGGCCTTGCTGCTCTCGATCCGGGCGGCGGCGGCAGACGGGCCGAACACCGGGATGCCGGCACTTCGGAGGCGATCTGCCAGCCCGGCGGCGAGCGGCGCCTCCGGTCCGACCACGACCAGCCCGACTCGCTCCTCCATCGCGAGTTGCACGAGGGCGTCTGCATCATCCGCCCCGATCGGGAGGCACGTCCCCACTGCCGCCAGGCCGGGATTGCCCGGCGCCGCCAGCAACCGCCCGCAGCGAGGCGACTGCCGCAGCTTCCAGCCGAGCGCATGCTCCCGTCCCCCACTCCCCACCACCAGCACATCCATGACAACAGTCCCCTCCCGATGATTTCCCACCGACCGGCGCCGGGCTCACCGGAGCGTTCGCGTTCCCCGATCGATCCGTCATGTCGGGATCTCCCACGCACTGCCCGAAAACGGATCAGGTCACCGTGTGGTGCTCCATTTTGCGTGCCTGGGACCATTTCCGACCACCGGGCATTCACGGCGCAGGCTGGCGGATTCCTGCGTAACCTCAACGCTCCCCCTCTCCTTCGCAACCCTCGCCGTACCAGGAAACCGGAACTGCGGAGGCCGTTCGGGCTGCTGAGTACTCTCCCCCAGTCAGTTCTGGATGGGGCATTTCGGGGCCAGTTCATGGAACTGCGCTACGAGGACCTGCCTCCGCAGGCCCAGACGGCGTTACGTGACCACGTCAGAGGCTCCGGTGTGACACGAGGCAGCACTCCGAGTAGTCCGAGTGTAATCATCTTCAATGGGACCACGGACCATGCCCGGGCCAGTATCGTCATCGCTCCAAACGGTGGGGACGACTTTCCGTCTTTCACGATCATGGTCAGTATCCCGGTGGAGGAGAGCCTTTTTTCGACCCCTACAGTCCGCCTCCACCTTCGAGTGCTACTGTTGGGGTCGGCGCCGACCCTTCTCGTTCACTGCGGGACTACTATCAGCGCCGAAGGGGCCTGGCGGAGCCAAGCGAGATCCAGGCATTGCAGCGCCGGATCCGGCATGGAGGGAACACGGTGGAGCGGGTGCTGGCCCAGGTTGCGGCGGAGTCCAGGCTGCCGATGATTGGAGAATACGACCCGTGTTTCGGCACGGGTTTCGGGCTGGTGCGCTTGCAAACGAAAACGGGACAGAAGCGAATGAAGGCAACCGAACCCGAAGGAAAGTTGCTGCATGTCGCACTGGAACAGCTCCGCAAGACCTTTGATCTGGACTGGGACTACACGTAGGGGTGGCTGTGGATCCGCAGCCCGCACACCCCCGCAAGCCAGATGGGCGGATTGAGCCCGGCGGCCCCGCCGGACCCGGAGCCGGGTGAGCCTGCTGCCACGAAGTGATGGCCGAAGTCCCGAGTCCCGCCGGGGGTGCGACCAACATCTCCGCTGGTCCGGGTCGTCGTTTCCTGCGTAGAATGAGGGGGAATCGATGGGGGATTGCGCGATGGAGGGAGGGCCACGGAGTGCAAACTCGTGCCGCCGGGCTGCTATCGGCACTCGCGCTGATTGCCGTGAGTGCGGTTGGGTGGGCTGCTCCAAGCAGGAAAGCAATGGGAACCGTTCGGATAGCGGGAATTGTACTGAAGTGGGTCCGGGGTG
>SYMT01000303.1 GCA_005805375.1 Actinomycetota bacterium | reverse complement strand
GAGGCGCGGGCGGCGACGATGGCGGGGGTGGCCGCGGCGGGGCCGAAACTGCCGAGTGTGGCGGCGGCGCTCGCCCGCGAGTGATAGTGCGGATCGGCGACCAGCTCGGCTAGCCGTGCCAGCACTTCGGGGGTAGTGGCAGCAGAGCCGAGACGTCCCAGGGCCGCAGCGGCGCCCCCTCGCCGGTCCCCGTCCGGGTCGGCGAGCAGGTGGGTCAGGCTGGCGAGGATCGCTGGGGTAGCCGCCGCTGCTCCGAGCTGGGCCACGGCAGCGGCGGCGCTGCCCCGAACTCCGCCATCCGGATCGGCGAGCAACCGGGCGAGAGCGGCGAGCATGGTCGGGGTCGCCGCCGGTGGACCCAGAGCTCCTGCTGCGGCTGCGGCGGTGCTTCGTACTGGTGGGGCGCTGTTGGCCAGCAGCGGGAGGAGGAGGGCCAGGCACTCCGGGGCGCCGCCCGCCCTGCCCAACTGTCCCACGGCGGTCACCCCACTCCGCCGCAGCCCCTCGTCGTCATCCACGAGCAGGCGAGTGACGGCAGCCAGGATGGCGGGGGTGGCGGCAGCGGGTCCGAGACGCCCCATGGCCTCCGCCGCACACCATCGAATGCCGGGGTGGGTATCGGCGAGCAACACGACCAGCGTGGCCAGCAACTCGGGCGTGGCGGCGGCGGCGCCGAGTCCGCCCACAGCAGCGGCGGCGCACTCCCGGACCGTGCGGTCCGCATCCGCGAGGAGGGCAGTAAGGGCGGCGAGGATCGGGGGACTGGCGGCAGCGGCCCCCAGGCGCCCGACGGCAGACGCGGCACCGGCGCGAACCCGGGCATCCGCATCCGCGAGGCGGCCGGAGAGATCTTCCAGCGACACGGGGTCATTGAGAGAGTCCACCGTGTCGGCGACACAGAACCGATCCCGGCGCGAAGTGTCCGGGGCCTTCGACGGTTTCTCGCGGTCTCGCCGGACCCACTCGTCGCGGATTCGCCGCAGCGCGGCGATCTGGTGAGGGTCTTCCGTTCCATCAATGAGCATCGCGTGCCCTCCAAATCTGCGGATGAATCCTTTGCAGCGTGCGGTTGTCCGTGCCCGTCGAAGAGTTCCCATACAGCGCCAGCCCATACCGGGAGCACAGGCGGCAATTCATGCCCACCACCGCATCCTGATAGGGCTCTCCGCTCTGGTCCATTGCACCCATCTCCTCGAACAGGATGCTTTCCCCGTAGCTCCGCACCACATTGGTCTCGGACGGGCTCCAACTCAGGTGATTGGGCCGCACGGCCAGAAAGCACTGCTGGCCGGTCCGCACCCCCAGGAAAAGCCATCGGGAGACCAGCAGTACGTGCAGATCGGCTGCGCTGAAGGCCACCCCCTCCAGTCCTACTTCGTGGGTGTGGAAGAGACCTACCACGTCCCGCCGTGCGAGCACTTCCTTCACATTCAGTTGGGGCTCGTCCCCGCGAATCCACTCTCCCATTCGTATCCCTCCCCGCCATGCAAGGACAAAGGGCATCCCAATTTCTCTGAGTTCCTGGACGCTCTGTTCCCACAGAGCGTCCAGGCCCTTCGCGATTCCTACCGGCAGTCGGATCGTCTCCGGCAACGTGCAGAGCCAGTCGGTACGGCAAGCCTGTATCGCCGGACGCCGGTCGTCGGGTCCGGCAAGGAAGGAGGGCAGGCCCACCCGTAGTCGTTCCAGCAGGCGTTGCATGAGAGCATCCTATCCGTAAGGAATGCTCCCTGTCCGGACGTGTCGCGCGCACATCAGCCGTTGTCGGAGGTCAGGTCGTGCAGAGTGAGGGCGGCGCCGGGCGGGGCGGCGCGCCGCACGGCCGCCGGGATGGTGACCCCGCCGCAGAGGTCCGCCGCCTCCGGCGTGGCGCGGGTCAGGTGCAGTTCCGCCGACCAGTCCCCCAGCGTGACGCGCAGGCGGCATTCCCCCAGGTCCCGGCGCTCGGTGGTCACCCAGAGCGAGAGGTCCCCGGCGTCGTTCTCGGTCTCTTCCGCCCAGATCCCCGTCTCCGGGGCGATCTCGCGCCATGTGTCTTCGCGCGACGCCGCTCGCACCGCCTGTGGGGGCAGGAGGAGCGACTGCATCGTCGTGAAAAACTGCGCGAGGACGCGCACGAACTCCTGCTGCACGCTCCTCCCGCTCTGCCCGCCGGCAATGGGGGTCGCCGGGACCGCCGGGCTCGCCGGGTCACCCGCCTGCGGCGCCGGGCTCCGGCCGCTGCTGTGGCGTGCATCGAAGGCGGCCGTCACCTGGGCGAGGCGCTCGCGGTGGCGGTCGGTCACTTCCACCGGGGTCTCCAACTCCTGCACGCAGGCCCGGCAGACGGCGCAGTCGGTGAGGTGCGCTTCGGCCCGGGCGCGGACGATCTGCGGCAGGGCGTCCGTCACATACCTCCAGAGTTCGTCCTCCGTGAGATGGAATTGGCGCGCCCGGGACAGGGCCGCGCCGAGTTCTTCGTCGGTCGTCGGGTGATTCATCGGGCTGCCTTCCTGTTCATGGGCTGCTGCGGGACGGGGAAGGAAATCTCCGTCTGTTCCTGTTCCTCGATGGCGCGCCGGACCTTTTTGAGCGCCCGGCCGTACCGCTGTCGTTCTGCTTCCCTGGTAATCGCCAGGTTCTGCGCCACCTCCACCGGCGTTATCCCCTGCAGGAAGCGGAGCCGGAGGATCGCCAGATCCTGCTCGTTCAGCACCTGAGCGGCGACTGTCCAGATCCAGCGGGCGTACTCGGACTGGAGCACTTCCTCCTCAGGCGTGGGGCGGGTATCGTCTTTCGCCTGCTCCAGCGGGCCCGCTGCCTCCGCGTCCGGGGAGGCTCCCGGCGCAGGCCGGATGGCTTCGAGCGTGTTCAGCCAGATGCGAACCTGCATTACGCTCATGCCGGTGGCTACGGCAATCTCCGTGTCGGTCGGAGTGCGCCAGGTCTCAATCTCCGCGCCGGTCGGGCTGCGCTCCCCCGTCCGCTGCAGCGCCTCCCGGGCTCGATCCAGTTCCTGCTGCAGTGCCTCCCGGGTTCGTTCCACCCGGGCCATCTGCTCCCGCGCGTAGTCGGTGATGGAGACGGCTTCCTTCAGTTCGGGGCGGCGAAGCGATTCCTTGACTTCGGAGCGGAGAAATGTGGTGAAGCTGGAACCTCGTGTCCGGTCGAACCGGGGGAGGGCGTCGAGCAGAACTTCGTACACCCGCGACTCGACTTCCTCTCGCGTACCCAACCAGGGTCTCGTCGTCCGCATCCAACTGGCGAGCCGGGCTGCATCCGGCAGGTAGAAGCCGGCCAGATCGTTCCGCCGTTCGATCAGGTCCGGCTCGGCATTCAGCGTCCGGTACTTCTGCGCGAGCCGCAGCGCCTCCTGAGCGTGCGGCGGGAACGCATCCCAGAGGCGCTGCTCCTCGCGTCGTCTCTCGCGGCTCTCCGCAGGGCGCTGTGCTTCGCTGCTGTCCCGTCTCTCATCGGGAATGTGTGTCATCGGTCCCTCCGGTCCCAATGTCGCTGCTGTCCGGGGGGGCATGCCCGCACAGGCACCATTCCCCTCAGGCCCTGGGGCCCGAGGGGATCCGAGTCCACACAGGTGGACTTTGCATCCTGGAACGGGGGTTCAACCCCGTTCCCTCCATTCCCCCCGCACTGCCTATGGCCCGACCGCCGCTCGACTGTGACACCTCTCCGAAAAATCAGGAAAAAACATCCCCCGCCCCCGCCTGGAGGCAGAGCTCGCACGGCCGCCCGGGGTCCGGCGCCGGCATCCGGCGGCTCTCCAGCAGGCCGGTGGCCGGGTCTTCCTCCAGCCGCAGCCAGGTCGTCTGCCGCAGGCGACCCCGCACCAGCGCCAGCAGCAGCCAGTACGCCTCCGCCGCTGCCCGCCGGTTCAGCGGGTCCGCGCTCCCCGCCCGCTGGGCCCGCCACTCCCGCCGTCGCACCGCCCCGCTCGCCAGGGTCTCCAGCGCCGCGGCATATTCCACCACGCCGCCGGTGCAGAGCAGGCATTCCTCTCCCGGCAGCACCAGCCGCACATCGGCGCCGCAGGTGTTCTTCGGGTCCCCGGCCACCACGGCGGTCCCCACGTCCAGCAGCACCCGGTGGTGCCGCACCGCCAGCACCGCCGCCGCGACCCGCGCCGCGTCGTGGTCCGCGCAGACCGCCACCACCTCCGCCGCCCGCACCGCCGCCAGCGTCTCCGGCTCCGGGAAGGGCGCCGTGCAGGCCGTCACCCGCTCCGTCAGCCAGGGCTGCGCCTCGACCAGCCGCGGGGCCAGCGCCTCCGCCTTCGGCGCTCCCAGGTCCTCCGCCCCGACCAGCGCCATGCGGGTCAGGT
>SYMT01000302.1 GCA_005805375.1 Actinomycetota bacterium | reverse complement strand
GTGCCGAGGAGGCCGCCGACACTGCCCAGACTGGTCACCGAGATGGTCCCGCCGCTCATGTCCTCGCGGGTCAGCCCCCCGGCGCGTGCTGCGTGCCGAAGCCGCTCCACTTCGCGCGCGAGATCAAGGAGATTGCGCCGTTCGACGTTGCGGATCACAGGCACGACCAGCCCATCTTCGGTGTGGATCGCGATGGCGACATGCTGGTCGCGATACACCAGCAGGTCGCCTCCCTCTCCCTCCACGCAGGCGTTGAATCGAGGATGTTCGCGCAGCGCCATCGAGAGGGCAGCGATGATGAACGGGAGATACGTGATCCGAGTGCCCGCCTTTTCGGCCAGCGGCTGAATCCGCTCCCGCACTCCAACCAGTTCCGTGAAATCCACCTCCTCGACCAGCGTGTACGGGGCCGTGTTGCGGTGGGACTCCAGCAGGTGCTCGGCGATGGCCCGCCGCACGCCCCGGAGGGGCTTCCGCTCGTAAGCCGAATCGCCCGGCCGGGATTCTCCCGCGGCCGGCAAGGCTTTCGACCGGTGCGCGCGCACATCCGCTTCCAGAATCCGGCCTCCAGGTCCGGTCCCCGGCACGCAGTTGAGGTCTACCCCCAGTTCTCGAGCGAGATGGCGCACAGCAGGCGTGGTTCGCGGAATGCCGGCCGTGGCGCTTTCTGCCCCTGTTTCGCCGGGCTCACGCGAAAGCGAGGCCGCGGGAAGCGCGATGCACGGGGTAGGGACGAGGGATTCCGGCGACGCACTTCCGGTTTCCACCGCACCTTCGGGGTCAATCTCGACAAGGACGTGATGGACCGGCACCACCTCCCCTTCCTTGCCGTGCAGCCGGAGCACCCGCCCGGCACTAGGGGAGGGGAGTTCGGTGGTGACCTTGTCCGTCATCACCTCGACGAGCGGCTGTTCGGCCTGGACGAGATCACCGGCGCGGACCAGCCAGCGCACAATTTCGCCTTCGGTCAGGCCTTCGCCCAGATCGGGCAGCATCAAAGAGTAAGGCATGGTGCAGGTAGAATCAGTACTTGAGCACTCGGTCCACCCCGTGCAGCACGCGGGCCGCGTCGGGGAGGTAGTACGCTTCAAGAGCGTACGGGACGGGGGTATCGGCGCCGGTCACCCGCACGATCGGCGCCTGCAATACGTCAATCGCTCGCTCACAGAGTTGCGCAGCGAGTTCGGCGCCGTATCCGCAGGCCCGCGGGGCCTCATGAACGATGACCACTCGCCCGGTCTTCCGCACGCTGGCGAGCACCGCCTCGATATCGAGCGGCCAGAGGGTGCGGATGTCCAGCACCTCCAGTTCGGTACCGGCGGCGGCAGCCCGGTCGGCCGCTTCCAGGCAGAGACTCACCATCGCCCCGTAAGCGAGCACCGTCACATCCGCGCCGGGGCGCACCACGCGCGCGCAGTCCAGCGGAACCGTATAGTCTTCAGTTGGAACCTCTGCGCGACCGGCGCGGTAGATGCGTTTCGGCTCCATGAAGATGACCGGATCCGCTCCGCGCAGCGCAGCCTTCAAGAGCCCCTTCGCGTCGTACGGATTGGACGGGATGACCACCCGCAGGCCGGCGGTGTGGACGAACAGCGCCTCCGGACTCTGGGAGTGATACAGGCCGCCCCGGATGCCTCCGCCGTAGGGCATCCGGATCACGACGGGAGCACTGAACTGGCCCCCCGACCGGTATCGGATTTTCGCCAGTTCGTTCACGATCTGGTCGAATCCGGGGTAGACAAAATCGGCAAACTGGATCTCGGCACACACCCGCACGCCGAGCATCGCCATACCGATCGCGACCCCCACCACCCCACATTCGTTGAGGGGCGTGTCCATGACGCGTTGCTCGCCGAACTCGCCGAGCAGGCCGTCGGTGGCCCGGAAGACTCCCCCCAGATTCCCGATGTCCTCGCCGAGCAGCACCATACCCGGATCGCGGCGCATCTCCTCCCGGAGGGCGCTGTTTACCGCCTGCACCAGGGTCATTTCCGGCATTGCAGCACCTCATCCTGCTGCTCATGCAGGTGCCACGGGGTCACAGCATAGACGTCGTCAAACATGGTCTCGGGGGCGGGCGGCGGCTGATGTTCGGCCCGGCGGATGGCCTCGTTGAACCATTCGTCCACCTCTGCACGGAACTCCTGCTCTGCGGCGACACTCCAGAGACCGCGCCCCTCCAGATAGAGCCGGAAGCGGTGAATCGGATCGCGTTTCTTCCACGGCTCCAGCAGTTCGTTCGGACGGTACCGGGTTACATCGTCTGCGGTGGAGTGGGGCCCCATGCGTTGGGTGAGGAACTCGAGCAGCACCGGCCCGCGTCCGGATCGCGCCCAGTCCACGGCGTCCCGTGCTACGGTGCAGACAGCCAGGATGTCGTTGCCGTCCACGGTGATTCCGGGCAGACCGTACCCGATGGCCTTGTCCGCGAGGCGCTCGGCCCGGCACTGCCGGGCTGTCGGGAGTGAGATCGCCCACCCGTTGTTCTTGCAGAAAAACACCACCGGCGCCTGCTGCACCGCCGCGAACGTCAGGCCCGCGTGAAAATCGCCCGTGGAACTGGCGCCGTCTCCAAAATAGGTGACGGCAACGGAGGGTTCTCCGCGCAGACGCAGTGCCAGTGCCCCCCCTACCGCCTGGGGGATCTGTGTTCCCACCGGACTGGACGCCACGGTGAAGCGATACTCGGCGGCGCCGAAGTGGTCCGGCATCTGGCGCCCTTTCAGGAGATCCTCACCGTTCCCCAGGATCTGACAGATGAGTTTCCACGGCGGGTAGCCCCGCATCATCGCCGTACCCTGCTCCCGGTAGGCAGAGAAGATCCAATCGTGCGGCTCCAACGCGTGAGCGGTCCCGATCTGCACGGCCTCCTCTCCCCAGGACGGCACGAAAAAAGCGACCCGGCCCTGCCGTTGGAGGTTCACCATCCGGGTATCGAATACCCGCACCCGCACCATCCACCGATACAATTGCAGCAAGTCGTCTGCTGCGATGGGAGGCGCCGGGCCGACGGGGATGCCCTGCTCGTCGAGCACCTGCACCACCGGATGCGGGACAGCGCGTACCGGGTCCAGGTAGCGATGGAGAGGGTGCTCCAGCCGGGATGGGTCTTGTTCCCGTCCCGAACCCTGAGACACGATCGTAGTTTCCAAATTGCGCACTCCCCGTCCATCGTCGTTGACGTTTGATTCTACCTTATCGGGGTAGTCGGTTGTGGGGCGGCAAGCCTGGAACGCCGAAGAGCGAATCCCCTGACCCGTGGGGGGTGTGACGAAACCGAAAGGTAGGAATCGGCATGTCCGGCCGGCAATCCCTTATACTCTCCTTTCTGGAAACCAGGAAGGAGAGTGCGAGTGGACCACAGACCGATCGGGGTATTCGACTCCGGGGTGGGGGGGCTCACGGTGGCGCGGGAGCTGTTCCGCCGTCTACCGCAGGAAAGCGTTCTGTACGTGGGCGACACAGCGCGGGTACCGTATGGGCCTCGGGGCGCCGAGATCATCCACCGCTTTGCATTGGAACTCGCTGAGTTTCTGCTGGCCCGCAACGTGAAAGCGCTGGTGATCGCGTGCAACACTGTTTCGGCGACGGCCGCCGATGCCATCCGGCTCCGGTCACCGGTGCCGGTCTACGACGTGGTCGCGCCCACGGTGCGGGCAGCAGTCCAGGCCACGAGCACCGGGGTCATCGGCGTCATCGGCACCGTCTCCACCGTGCAGAGCGGCATCTACGAGACGCTGGCCGCGCAACTCCAGCCGGGGGTGCGCGTGCTGGTCCAGCCCTGCCCGCTCTTCGTCCCCATCGCGGAAGAGAATCTGGCTAGGCACGCCGTGGCCCGGCTGATGGCCGACGAGTACCTCGGAGTCTTCGCCGGTTCGGGCCTGGATACGCTCATCCTCGGGTGTACCCACTACCCGCTGCTGCGCTCGGTCATTGGAGAGGCTGTGGATGCGGTGGTAGGCCATCCGGTGCGCCTCGTGGACTCGGCTGCTCCGACGATCGCGGCACTGGAAGCGGGGCTGACTGCGGCCGATGCCCGCTCTTCGGGCCCGGCGAGACACCGGTTCTTCGTCACCGACGCGTCCTACAAATTCATGCAGGTGGCCCAGACGATCCTGGACCGTGACGTGTCCACCGAGGTGGCGCCGCTTCGGCTCAGCGCGGGCGGCGTCGGGTGGGGCTGAAGTGCAGAGTGGTTCGCCGGTCCGTCACGACCCGGGCAGGGAACACAGCGGGAGGCCGCGAGGCGCAGAACGCAGTTCGGAAACGGCGAGAGGCCGAAAGGACCTGACTGGTCCTTTCGGCCTCTCGCCGTCACACGCATCCAGTACAACGGAGCGACTGGGATTTGAACCCAGGAGAGACTTTTCTAGAGCCTCTACACGCTTTCCAGACGTGCTCCTTCAGCCACTCGGACATCGCTCCCGGGGCGCTACATCTATAGCAGAGGCGGGCGGTTGCGTCAAGAGTCTTGTGGTGGAACTCCAGGGCGAACGCATCTAAATATGGAACCAAAGGCACATTGAATCACGTATTGCAGGAAGCACCGCTTTTGGAGGGCCTCCATGACTGCCTGCGCGTTCACCGAACACTTCGCCCACCTCCCCGACCCCCGCATCCCCCGCACCCGGCTCTATGCGCTCTGCGATC
>SYMT01000035.1 GCA_005805375.1 Actinomycetota bacterium | reverse complement strand
TGGCCACCAAGATTGCCGGCATGCCCTGGCAGGTGATGGAGGAGGCGGTGGCCCAGGCGCGCCAGGGGCGGCTCCACATCATGGAGCGGATGCTCGCTACGCTGAAAGCACCTCGGGGTGATCTCTCCACACACGCGCCCCGCATCCTGACGCTGGAGATCAGCCCGGACAAGATCGGCGAACTGATCGGTCCCGGCGGCAAGAACATCAAGAAGATCCAGTCCGATACGCAGACGAAGATTGATATCCAGCAGGACGGCAAAGTCTTCGTGGCGGCGCAGGACGGCGAGAGCGGCGCCCGCGCCGTACAGATGATCGAGGCCATCACCAAAGAGGTTTCGGTCGGCCAGGTGTTCACCGGCAAGATCACCCGCCTCATGGGCAAGGGTGCGATGCTGGAAATCTCGCCCGGCAAGGAAGGCCTGATTCCGACCCACGAGCTCAGCCATCACCCCATCGGCCGCCCGGACGATGTCGTGAAGGTGGGTGACGACGTCGAGGCGAAGGTCATCTCGATTGACAGCCAGGGACGCGTGGACCTGTCCCGCAAGGCGTGTCTGGATCCGGAGACCGAGCCGGAACCGGAGACGATGTCACCGCAACGGCCCGGTGGACGCGGCGGCTTCAACGGAGGCAGTCGCGGGGATCGTGGGGACCGCGGCGGCGGACGCGGCGGCCTCGGCGGCGGCGGCGGATTTAGCGGTGGTCGCGAGGACCGCGGCGACCGCGGCGATCGGCCTCCCCCGCGTGGTGATCGTCCCCCTCGGGGCGAACTGGGCACCCGCGGCGACATTCCCCCGCGGCCTGCAGCCACCCCAGCGCCTGCAGCCACCCCAGCGCCTGCGCCCACACCGGCGCCCGCGCCGTCCCAGAATGTCGGACCGGATACCGGCGTCGGAGCGCGGTTCCGCCCGCCCCGTCGCGAGTCGTAGGGCGCTTCCCGTATGGCAGGCCCCGTGGGCTCCCGCTTGTTCGATACGCCCGTTCGAGAGACGACCCTCTCGAACGGGCTTCGCATTGTCACCGAAACAGTTCCCCACGTCTACAGCGTGGCGCTTGGGATCCGTGTGGATTCCGGCTCGCGCGACGAGACGGACGACCAGGCGGGTATCTCCCACCTGCTGGAGCACATGCTCTTCAAGGGAACGGATCGGCGCACCGCCCGCCAGATTGCCGAGGAACTGGACGGGGTGGGCGGGCAGATGGACGCATTTACCAGTAAGGAGTACGCGGGCTACAGCGCCCGGGTGCTCTCCGAGCACGTTCCGCTTGCCCTGGACGTGATTGCGGACATGCTCCGCAACTCGATCCTGGACGAGGACGAGCTGGAGCTGGAGAAGAGCGTTATCCTGGAAGAATACAAGAGCATGGAGGACGCCGCCGAGGACTACGTCCACGAGGTGTTCCAACAACTGCTCTGGCCGGAACATCCATTGGGACGTCCGGTGATCGGCGTCCCGGCGGTGATCGAACGCCTGAGCCGGGATGACTTGCGGCGGCACCTCAATGAGAACTACGTGCCGGCGCGGCTCATCTGTGTCGCATCCGGGGCGGTACAACACGATGAGTTCGTCGCAGCGGTGGCCCGGCAGTTCGGCGATCTGCGGGGAAACTCGCTGCCGCGGGTGCTGGTCCCGCCGGTCGCGGGGCGCGAGTCCCGGCTCATCCACCGGCCGCTGGAACAGGCACACTTCTGTATGGGCACTGTCTCAGTGAGCGAACAGGACCCGGATCGCTGGCCTTTGCGCGTGTTGAATCTGCTTCTGGGGGGCGGGATGAGCAGCCGACTCTTCCAGGAGATCCGCGAAAGCCGGGGGCTTTGCTACAGCATCGGTTCGGAGTTTGCCACCTTCCGGGAGGGGGGCTGCTTCAACGTCTACGCCGACACGAGCCCGGAACACCTGCCTGAAGTGCGCCGGCTCGTGGGAGAAGAGCTCATCAAGGTCGCGGACCATGGCCTGACCGCAGCCGAATTGGAGCGCGCCAAGGCTCAAGTGCGCGCCGGAACCCTCCTGTCGCTGGAGGACACCGGCAGCCGAATGAACCGCATCGCCCGCTCGATGCTCTACTACGGCAAGGTGATTCCGTTGTCGGAGCTGGTAGGCTTCGTGGAAGCGGTCACTCTGGATGATTGCCGACGGGTGGCGGCCGACCTGATCGCGGGCGGCGAATTTGCCTTTGCCGCCATCGGGCCGTTTGGAGAGGGAGGCAAATGAGCATCGCGGTGGCGGTAGCCGGGGCGGCCGGACGGATGGGGCGCACAGTGGTGAAGGCCGTGCACGGTGACCCCGAACTGGCGCTGGTGGGGGCGGTGGACGTGGCTTGCCTGGGCCAGGATGCGGGGGATCTCGCCGGCGTGGGCGCCACCGGAGTCGCGCTCACCAGCGATCTGGGCAGCACCCTGCGCGCAGGGAACGCGGCCGTGCTGGTGGACTTCACCCGCGCGGCCGTTGCCTTCGAGAACGCAAAGACTGCGCTGAGCTTCGGTGTCTCGCCTGTGATCGGCACTACGGGCATGACGCCGGCACAAGTCGAAGAGGTGCGCGCCCTCGCTGCTCGGCAGGGCGTGGGGGCCTTCATGGCGCCGAACTTCGCCATCGGTGCGGTGCTGATGATGCTCTTCGCCCGGCAGGCTGCCAGATACATGCCCGAGGTCGAGATCATCGAATTCCACGGTGAGCAGAAGGTGGACGCCCCCAGCGGCACCGCCATGCGGACACTGGATTTCATCCTCGCGGGCCGGGCGGCTCGCACTGCCGTCCGACCCGAACGAGAGGAGTTCAAGCTCGAAGGCGCCCGCGGCGGCGATCAGGACGGCGTGAAGGTCCACAGCGTTCGCCTGCCCGGCTACGTCGCGCACCAGGAATGCCTCTTCGGCGGGCTGGGTCAGACCCTCACGCTCCGTCACGACAGCACCGATCGGATCTCCTTCATGCCCGGCGTGGTGCTTGCCTGCAAGCAAGTGCGCAGCCTGGACGGCCTGGTGGTGGGTCTCGAACATCTGCTGGAGTTGTAGGGGCCATTCATGTCTCAGGCTGATCTGGTATTCGTGGCGTTGCTGGGGGCAGATCTCCTCGCTCTCGTGGTCATCGGCGTTGCGGGCGTGCGTTTCGCCCGCACTGCCGGCGAGGCCCGTCGGCGCGCCGAGCCTGCCTTGACGCGTGCCCTCGCCCTCCAGGCGCGCGGGCAGGAACTCGCGCTCCGCAGTCGCACGGTCCTCCTCCCCGTCGTAAACCGGGTGGCCCAGGTGGCGACTCGGGTGCGCGGCCGCTCCACCCGACTGGCCCGGTTCAGTCGTGAAGTCGCCGGTCCGGGCCGCGAAATCGTTCAGCTACTCCGCGGGACCGCGGTAACGCAGGACGCCCGCACGGTCGTCCGAAATGGGCGGAGTTTGGTGGAACTGGGTCGGAGCCTGAACCGCATGCGTGTTGCCGCCGGTCGGGCCGCCGCGGCGCGGCGAAACTGATTTCCGATGCACACCGCCTGGCGTCTCCGGTCGGCGTCGGATTCCATGCCCCGCTGACTCTGCCGCACCGTCCAACTTCCCGTGCGGATCCCGCAGAGTGACCTCCCATTCAACACCGGCAAACCAGCCCGATGGAGGGTGAAGTTCCTGGCGCCCATCGCACAAGACGCGGGAACCGTACCTGGATGCGCGGGGTCCAATGCATCAGGCTCCGAGGGCGTCATTGCCCGGGGCCACTGTCTGGAGGAGACAAGCAGATGCACCGGAAACTACGAGTCGCGATGCTCGTCACGATGGTCGCGAGCACGTTACTCTCGCCGATGGCCGCACTGGCCGGGTCCAAGGGGAAGCGCAATACAGCGATCGGCCTGGGAGCGGTGGCGGCGTACGGGATCGTCAAGAAGAAGCCTTTGATCGCGGGGTTGGCTGGAGGCGGCGCGATCTACTCCTACATGCAATCGCGCAAGGATCGGCGGAAAGAGCGTGATCGCGACAGGCGCGCTTCCCAACGGCGCGCGCAAAGGCGCGCAGCGGATCGCTGGCGCCAGGACCGGGGTCGCCGAGTAGGTTGGAGCAGGGGACGCGGGAATCCGCACCGGTAGGCATGCGGCGGCGGACTTCGCCGGGAATCTCCCTTCGCGTTATCATTGTACAGGCGCTGATCGGGGCCGTAGCTGACCACGAACCGGACGGATCCGCCCCCGAGGCGGATCCGTTTGCCTGTTGGGTCGGCCGCGGGCGCTTCCGGCCGCAGCTTCGCTCCGCCCGATCAGTACCCGAACGCCCTGACCGCGATGAAGGACCCACCGCGCTACTCCCTCACTGACGCCTTTGCGGCGGATGCGTACGTGAACTGGGCGTCCCGGCTCATGGCCGGGCTCTATCCCGAGTGTGACTGGAGTTGCCCGCACGCTGCGTACCTGGACGCCGGGATCCTGAACTACGTCTGGCGGGTGGACGTACCGGGGCGTGCTTTCTACTTGAAGCAGGCATTGGGACGGGTCAAGGAGCACCACCGCATCGGAGCCGACCTGGCGGCAGTCTCCCCTGCCCGGATCCAGGCCGAGACACGCGCGCTCTACTTTCTGGAAGAGGTGCTGCCTTTCTGCTGCGGCACCCTGGTTCCACGCGTCGCGTGGCACGATGTCTCCAACAACGTCCTCTGGACTGAGGCGGTTTCCGGGGAGACCACATCGCTCCAGTGCGAGTTGCTCGCGGGTCGGTGCGACCCCGGATCTGCGGAGGCGATGGGAGAGCTTCTGGCACTCATGCACCAGGCGAGCAACGCACCCTGCCTCTGGCCGTCCGAGCAGGAGGACGAGGAGAACTGGGAGCGCTTCCTGCGGATGCGCACAACCGGGGTGGTCGGCAGTCACCCGGCCGGGCAGGAGTTCGACCCCGCCGTGCTGAAGGCTGCGCGCGCACTGGCTCGCGAGGCGCGCCGGCACGCGCGGCGGGGCATGCTCTCGCATCTGGATGCGGCGCCCAAGAACGTGCTGCTTCATCCCAGCGGGGCGGTCACCCTGCTTGATTTCGAGCTCGGCGCGAACATCTCGGATCCCGCCTACGATGTCGGCTTCCTCGCCGGTCACTATCTCCTCATGGGCGAGAATCGTCCGGAGATGCGACCTGCTGCCCGACGCGCCGCCACTGCGCTTGAGGGCGCCTACCGGGCCGCCGCCGGGGTAGACGATGGGTGGCCCGATCGCGTACGTCGCTACTCCGGCCTGGTCCTCCTCTACCGCCTGTGCGGCAGCAGTCCCGCGCCGTGCCTGGATCCGGGCCGCTACGACAGCATCCGGAGCGAGGGAATTCGGCTACTCCTGCAGTAGCTCGCGAAGGGGTTCGCGGCCCGTAGACCACCGGGCCTGTTGCTCCCCGGCGCCCCCGCACATGCACCGTGCTGGGAACCGTCCGGCGCCGACGACGCATCCGTTTCATCCAAGCAGGGGTCGTCTCGATCCCCGCAGGCCCGGCCGGGATGACCAGGCGGAACCGCGTGCAATGACGTGCGGGTGGTGAACCACGGACTTGCCGCGATCATACCCGACCCATGCCGCAGCGAAACGAGCCTGGCGAGGGCGCTTCCTTCGTGCGCCCTCCTGTTGGTAGGGTCGCGAGCCATCCTTTCGATGGACCTCCCTGGTGCAGACCCCGCGCTTCTCCGATACAGCAGCGGGAGTACCCGTAGTGGGTCCTCTGCACTCAGCGCTACGTCTCGGGGAATGCACCCTGCTCCATGTCACACCTGGTCTCGCCGTCCGGAGTGAATCGCACCCTCCTACCCGTGATCGGAACGGTGGTCGCCGTGTGCCTCGTGGCCGGCGCCGCCGCCCAGCCGGACTCCAGGTCCGGCGGCCCCCCGCCGACCGCGTCGCCCGCTGTCCGCCTCTTGTTGGATGAGTCAGCGCGCCTCTCGGATCGGCCCGCAGACGCGCTCGCGGCGGCAGATCGCGCCGTCACCGCCGCCCGAGAAGCCGGGGATCGAGCCGGAGAGGCCGGAGCGCATGCCCGGCGGGGGACACTGCTGGAAACGCTCCGGCGACGGGATGAAGCGCTGAACGCCTGGAAGCAGGCGGAAGCGGCAGCCGAGACGCTGGGCGATGGTCCGGCGCGGGTGGAGGCCCTCTGCCGCCAGGCTGTACTGAGCGCGCCGCCGGAACGAGCGCGCCCCCTGCTGGATGCGGCAATCCGTACTGCGCTCTCAGAACAGCAGAGTGTGCGGGCCGTTGCCGCTTCCCTCTACCGCGCTGGAGTCACACTGTTCCGTGCCAGCCGCGCCCGTGAAGCAAACGATCTGTTTCTGGCTGCGCTTACCCTGCACGAACGGGCAGTTCCCGACTCCCTGCACGTGGCTGCGAGCCTGAACAGTCTGGGAAACACCGCCTGGCAGTTGGGGGAATCGGAGTCGGCCCGCACCTACCACCTTCGCGCGCTCTCCATCCAGGAGCGGCTTGCCCCAGACTCGTCGCAGGTCGCCAATAGTCTCAACAGCCTCTCGGTAGCAGCGCGTGCTCTGGGTGATCTTCCGTGCGCCGCTGCCTTTGCGCGGCGTTCGCTCGCGGTACTTGAGAAGCTCGTTGAGGCGGAAAGTCCCGGAACGCGCCAGGCTGCGTACAGCCAGGAACTCGCCAACAGTCTCAACAATCTGGGCACAGTGCTGCGGGATCAGGGGGATCTCGCCGGCGCCCGGCAGCAGTACTCGCGCTCCCTCGAGATCAGCGAACGCCTGGCGCCGGACTCGCGGGATGTAGCCACTGCCTTGAGCAATCTATCGGGTGCAGTACAGAACCAGGGCGATCTCGAGACCGCAGGCGAGTACCTGAAGCGGGCCATCGGCATCCTGGAGACGGTCGAGCCGGAATCGCCCACGCTGGCGTCTGTGCTGAACAATTTCGGCACTGTGCAACGCGAGTTGGGCAACCTGGCCGCTGCGCGCGACCTGTACACCCGCGCGCTCGAAATCCAGGACCGGTGGTATCCCAACTCACAGGTCGTCGCGATCTGTCTGGGCAACCTGGGTGGGATCGCAAATCAACTGGGAGACCGGATGGGAGCGCGGGAGCTGTACCGGCGCGGGCTGGAGATTCACGAACGCCTGGCGCCGAGGGGTTCGCCCGGCGCCGCCAACACCCTGAACAACCTCGGCAGTGTCGCCTTCGCAGAGGGCGACCTCGCCGGTGCCCGGGATTTCTTCGCGCGCGCACTGGCCATGCACAGCAGGTTGGCTCCCGACTCGCTTCCGGTAGCGAGTTCGCTGAACAACCTCGGCAGCATCGCGCAGTCGCAGGGCGATCTGGACGGTGCACAACGGTTCCACGAGCGGGCCCTCGACCTGCGCGAAAAGCGGGCGCCCGGTTCACTGAACGTCGCCTGGAGTCTCCACAATCTGGGTATCGTCGCGCATACGCGCAAGGACCTGAACCGAGCCGCTGACTTCTATCGGCGGGCCCTGACAATTCGACAGCGGGTGGCCCCTGGATCATCGGAAGTGGCGCTCAGCCTGAGCGCGTTGGGGAACATCGCGCACGAACAGGGAGATCTTACCACCGCCGAAGCGTTGTATCGTCGGGCATGGAGCCTGGTGCGCATCCAGGCGGATGCCGCCAGCGGAGACGAATCTCGCCAGCTATTCAGCGGGACAATCACCACCTACGCGACTCGCCTCATCGAGGTACAGGTTGCCCTCGGGAAGCCGGAAGCGGCGCTGACAACCCTGGAGGAGGGGCGCGCGCAGGCGTTGCTCCAGGTGCTCCGGGAACGCAATGTGGTGGGCGGAGATCCGGGGAAGCGACGCCTCTGGGAGATGGCGGCACGGGCGCAGCAACAGGCCCAGGTGATTCTGGCGCGGATCGCACAAGATCCTTCGCGAAGCAGCGCGGACCTCGATGCTGCCCGCTCCACCTGCGCCGCGCTGCGTGTGCGCACGGAGCGTGCGTGGGCGGCAGTTCGAGCCTCTGCACCTCGCATCTATCTCGCCCCGCTGCCGGCGCATCGCCTGCGTACCACCCTGCGGCGCGGGGATCTGTTCCTGGCCACGATGGTGGGGAAAGAATCCGTCCTGCTGCTCACACTGCTCGGCCCGCGTGGCCGCATCCGAGTGCACCGGGTCGAGGGAGCAATCTCCGACCTGAAAACACGGCTCACGGCGCTGGCGGCTGAGGTAGGACAGCCCTGGCTCGGCACGGCCTCGGTGCATCGGCGGGCCGAGGCGCTGGCGGGCGCCCTACTCCCGCGGACAGTCCGCCGGGAACTGGCAGCAGCGAACCGCGTCATCATCGCGCCGGATCGCTTTCTGTGGAATGTGCCCTGGGCAGCGCTTCCTCTGGGACAATCATCGTTGGGTCTCGAGAAGCCGGTCGTCATCACGCCGTCCCTGACCGTCTTTGCGACGGGACGACGGGAACCCCGCGTGCCCGCAAGCCCGCACAGCAGTGTGGTTGCGGTCGGCGGCTGCCTCTTCGAGCCCGATCAGATCACTACACTACTCCGGAAGCCACAAGATGCCGAGCACACCGCCTCCGGTGTGCCGGGTGGGATGAAGGTCGCCGCTGCGTTTCGGGCGGCGTCTGCGAGACCGTCCGGCGACCGCTCGGCGCTCCGCAGCGGTCTTGGCCGCGGCAGTCTGGAACTACTCCCGGCGACCGCTCCGGAGGCTGCCCAGATTGCCGCGATCTACGGCGCCAAACCAGTCCTGGGTCTGGCGGCCACCGAAGCCCGGGTGCGCACGCAACTGGCGTCGGCGACAATCATCCACCTGGCCACCCACGGCGTCTTCCATCCGACGGTGGCTGCCAGCAGCGGGGTGGCGTTGACCTGCGACCCGGATGGGAGCAGCACCCGCGAGGACGGCGCCCTCCAGGCCTGGGAGTGCTACGGGGCGGACGCGCTCAGACTCCGAGCCGAGGTGCTGGTGCTCTCAGCCTGTGAGACGGGAAAAGGAGAACTGAAACCGGGGGAGGGCGCGATCGGTCTGACCCGCGCCCTGCAGGTGGCGGGGGCACGCAGTGTGGTGGCAAGCCGGTGGTCCGTGGCGGATGAGAGCACGGCAGCGCTGATGACAGCGTTCCATCGCGGACTGCAGGCGGGCCTCGCAAAGGATGAAGCCATGCGCCGGGCGATGCGCACGCTGAAGGCGGTGCCGAAGTGGGAGCACCCTTTCTACTGGGCGCCTTTCTTTGTCACTGGTGACCCGGACCCACTGCCGGCTTCGATCCGCCACCGCAGGTGAGTCGCCGGCGCGCTCCGTCAACCGGGACGGCAGCCCCTCACCCCGGGCGGGACGCGGCATGGGCCTCGCTCACCCCTCCTTGCGCACACGCAGCACTACCGCGTGCGGGCTCGGGGGAGTGTCCGGCATCCGAACCCGGAGACCGTCGTCTGCCTGTGTCCATGCGAGAGCACCTTCGTGCCCCAGCAGAGAGACTTCCCGGATGGCGTCCGGCGCAGTGGCGGCAGCGCGACCCAGGGCCGCGACCATCGCTTCGGGTCCCGGCCAGGCAAGGAGGATCGCGTAGATGGCGTTGTCCCCCGCGGTGAACCGGATGTCGCGGCCGGTGAACGGCAACTGCTCGGGACCGTTGGGTGCAGCGCCGACGACCGGCGTGGGCCCCTCGGCCGGGATCACCCAGGGCCGCGTGCCGTAGATCGCCTCGCCGTTGACCCGCAGCCACTCCCCCATCGCTCGCAGGCGCTCCACGCTGGGTGACGGGATTTCTCCCAGAGCCGTGGGGCCCACATTGAGCAGGTAGTTTCCCCCCTTGGCGGTGATGTCGGCGAGTTTCGCGATGAGATCCGGCGCGGACTTCCAGTGGTGATCGTCCCGTTTGAAGCCCCACGTATCATTCAGAGTAGCGGGAGTCTCCCATGGCAGAGCGATACCCCCCTCGGGGATCCGGTTGTCCGGCATGGACACATAGTCGTAGCCGACACGGTCGAGACGGAGCCGCCCGTTGATGAGACAGTCCGGCTGCAGTTCCCGCACGAGGTGGAGCAGCCGGTTGGCCCGCTCGTCCGTCATCAATTGCGGTGTATCGAACCAGATCAGCGCCACGGGGCCATACTGGGTCAGGATCTCCCGCACCTGGGGTTCGGCCAGATCGCGGAGGTACTGATCAAAGTCCTTTTCTTCGTTCGGGGGGAAGTCCCAATCGTTCCCGGCGCCGTTGGGCTCGTGCCAGTCCTGCGCCTGGGAATAATAGAAGCCGAGCCGCATGTCGTGCCGCGCGCAAGCCTCTGCCAGTTCCGCCAGAATGTCTCTCCCAAACGGGGTAGCGTCCACCACGTTGTACTTACCCGCTGCGGAGTGAAACAGTGCGAAACCATCGTGGTGCTTGCTGGTGATGACCACGTAGCGCATCCCCGCGTCCTTCGCCAGGCGCACCCAGGCGTCGGCGTCGAAACGCACCGGATTGAATTCCTGCGCCAGCGTTTCGTATTCCGCCACCGGAATTCGCGCCCGCTGCATGATCCACTCCCCGATCCCCGGCACGGCTTCGCCTTTCCAGACGCCGGCAGGGATGGCATAAAGACCCCAGTGGATAAACAGGCCGAACTTTGCGTCTCGGAACCAGCCCACTCGCTGTTCAGTACGGCCGTCGGGAAGGGCGCGCGGATCACGGCTGGGATCGGGGATGGGGTTGGCCATAACTTGCCTTGTGGAGCGGAATGCAGTTCATTCGGCAGGCGGTCTGTTCCGCGATCGCCTGCCTGCGGATGTGCCGGTACCGTTCGAGTCTCCGGTTTCGAAGTCCTGCGACCCGGCCGGTGCGAATTCCCATACCGCGGGCGCCTCGCATTCGGAAAATTGGACACTTGGCAACGTTCGGATGACTGGAGCCGGACCGGACGCTCAGGGCGTAGCCGATTCCGGTCCGTCATCCGGGGACGACTCTTCTTCCCGGCGCCGCACGGCTTCGCCGGTCCCCACAATGCGGGCCGCAGCAGCAGCTACCTCCTGCAGGTCCACCCCCGAGGGGAACACGTGGAACTCCTCCCAGCAGACCTTCAGAATGGCACAGACCGGCACTGCGAGAATGGCTCCGAGCAGGCCGAAGGATGCCCCCATCACCAGCACGGTGAAGGTCACGGAGAGCGGGTGCAGATTGAGGCTCTGTCCCATCACCATCGGGACGATCAGGTTGTTCTCCAGTTGCTGAATGAGGATGAACAGGACGAGTACGAGCACCGCCAGCACGGGATCAATGGTGAGGGCGATGAGCGCGGGGGGTACGGCGGAGAGGATCGGTCCGAGGTTCGGAATCAGTTCCCCGATACCGGCTATCAGACTGAACAGCAGGATGTACGGAAAGGGATGGTGGGTCGCCAGGCCCACAGCCCAGAGCCCGACCGCGGTCATCATCCCCACAATCAGGCCCAGCAAGAGCGACCCAAACGCCCAGTTCTGAAGCTGGATCAGGCTCCGGCGCAACGCCCTCTCCGCGTGCGGCCGCATCTCGTCGGGAACTGCCGCCAGGAAGCCCGCGACCAACGGCGCCGGGTGCGCAACCGTGTAGATCACCAGTACCAGAAGAAGGAAGACGGACGCCACGCCCACGACGACATTGGCCGTATATCGGCCCACCTGCCCCACCAACCGGCTGAATGTGGGTGTGAGGTTTTTCAGCGCGTCTCCGGGATCGGGCAACTGCGCTACCAACTGCGGATACCGCCGAAGCATGTCCTGATACAACTCATCCAGGCGTCCTCTCCGGTTGCTGAGGCTGCCGACGAAGCGTCCCACCTCATCCACCAGGGGAGGGAACAGCAGCGCCCCCAGCAACACAACCGCACCGAGGAAGACCAGCGCCAGCCCCACCGCACTGACCACGCGGGACACGCCCCGCTGTTCTAGTCGCGCAACTACCGGGTTCAGCGCCGCAGCGAGAATGAACACCAGGAGAAAGAAGAGCAGGAGGGTGGTCAGCGGCTCCGCGAGATGCCAGAGAGCGAATAACGCTGCCGCTAGAAAGACGGTACGTTGGAGATCGCGATAGGTGAGTCCGGAATGCGTCATGGAGTTATCGGGGCTGGGGAGCAGTTGCAGAACGGTGGGGTGTGGATGATGCCGGCGGCAGAGAAGGAAAGAGGAACGCTGCGGGGACTGGTGCTGCGTCTCCTGGTGTTGGTGCTCAGTTCATTCCTGACTCTGGGGTTGTTCGAGGCGGGACTTCGACTTTTCCATCCGGTACCCCTCCATTTTACCGAGACATTTCTGGCGGACGGCTGGCAAACGGGCCGGGAAGGCGCCATGGGTCACGTGCCGAACGCCGTCGGCCACGTGAAACGCGCGGAGTTCGACGTCGCCGTACGCATCAATGCGCACGGGCTGCGGGACCGGGAGATCCCGTATGAGAAGCCGCCGGATGTGTATCGGATCCTGGTCCTGGGTGACTCGCAGACGTTTGGTTTCGGGGTGGAAGCGGAGCAAACGTACGCGAAGCTGCTGGAACAGCGCCTCAAGCCCCTTCCCGGCAGCCCGTACCGCCGGACTGAGACTCTGAACGCGGGGGTGATTGGAACGGGTACGGCTCACCAGCTCTATTTCCTGCAGGAACAGGGGTGGAAGTACCGCCCCGACGCGGTGGTCGTCGGGTTCTTCTTCAACGACGTGGTGGAGAACACCCAGTGCCGGCTGTTCACCCTCCGGGGTGAACACCTCGAGCAGGCGGCGCGCGCCGCGGGGAAGACAGTGCTCATTCACGAGGGCTACCGCCGGGCCCGCTCCCACGAGGATGTGCAGACATTCACGGCGCCGGCGCCGGTTCGGGCGGCGAGGCCCTCGTTCTGGGCGCGTCACTTCCATCTTGTGCGCTTCGTGCGGGAGCGTGTCTCGAACCTCGTCCAGGCATTGCGCCGGCCGGACACGCCCAACACTCCCCGGCCCTCGACCGAATTGGGCGCCCGCCTCTACGAAGAAATGGCCCGCCAGTGCCGGGCCCACGACGCGGCGCTGCTGGTCGCTCTCATCCCGTCGCCGCACCAGTGCCGCGACGCAGCACTCACCAGCCTGTCCACTCACTACGCGAGTCTGCTGCGTTTTCTGAAGCCCTCCCCGGACGGCAAGCCCCCCGTAGCGATCCTCGATCTGCTTCCCCAGATTCGTGCTGCCGGAGCGTCCTCGCTCTACTTTCCCATAGACGGCCACCTGAACCGGGCCGGACACCGGCGCGTCGCCGGCGCGCTCGCGCCCGAACTGCTGCGGCTGGATTCCCGCCTCGGACGTACCGATGCGCCTCCTCCGACCCCTTCGGGCCGTTAACGAAACCCGGGATCGTCTCCCACTGAAAGGCTCATTGCGTGTCGGAACGCGATGCACAGAGCCTCGCGGCTTTGGAGCCTCCGAAACGGAGTTCGGAGACTCCCTCCATCCGAAAGTGATGGTTGAGCAGGACCCCGAACGCGCCGCGGCGAAGTGACCCTGAACCGAACACGTCCTATGCCGGGAGTGCCCGCGCGGACGCCGGGGATCCCAGCGGCGCGGCGGACGCAGCCCGGGTGGGTGCCGGCTTGCCATCGCACGAGTGGCAGCGTCCCACGGACTCCCGGCGGGCGCATCGCATTTCCCGCCCGGGGGTGACGCCGTTCCGGGGGACCCTGACTGGTCGCGCACGCGCGGAACACTGCCTTTCACACTCACATGAATCTCCTCACCACACTGCCCGGATCCCTGCTTGAGACCTTCTTTCCCGCCGGGTGGGATCTGGCCAAGATTGATGCCCTGATCTCCGACCAGCCGGCGGACATGACCCGCCGCGAAGCGTGGTGGAACCCCGCGTTCACACCCGTGCCATGCGCCTCCCTGGCCGACTTCGAGGTATACCTGGGCCACGCCATCGCCCGGGAGATCCAGTCGGCGGGCGCTGCAGGACGGCCGCTGGCGCTGATCCTGCCCGTCGGACCGATGGGGATGTACCGGTGGGCGATCTACTTCCTGCAGGAATGGGGAGTGGACTGCAGGCACGTGCACGGGTTCAACATGGACGAGTGGTCTGATGCAAAAGGGAACACATTGCCGCCGGATGATCCGGGAGCTTTCCAGAACGCGATGGAGCAGGCGTTCTACGGGCCGCTGGGATCGCGCACCGTCCCGAGCGCCCAGCGGCACTATGCGCTGCCGGGGATGCTGCCTGAGTATGCGCAGCGGATCGCGGCGGTCAAGCAGCAGGGCGGGCGATTGGTAACGGTGTTCGGCGTGGGGCGAGTGTGCCACATCGCCTTCTGGGAGCCGCACTTCGCCGCCGAGTTTGCCACCGAGGCAGAGTGGCGCGCGCAGACCCACCGCCTGGGCGCCCGGCTGCACCCGCTCACCATCGAGCAGAACGCCATCACCAGTTTCAAGAGCCGCACCACGCTGGTGCCCGCCTACGCCAACACCGTCGGGCCGGGATTGTTCCTCCAGTCGGACGGGATTCTGGGCGGCTGTGACGGCACGTTGGGACGCGGCATGCTGTGGCAGGGCCTTCCCCTCTGGATGACGCTGCACCACGACCCGACCCCCTGGATTCCCAGCACCTACATGGCCACCCTCCCGGGCCGCCTCTTCTATCTGGAGGAACTGGCGGGACCGCTGCTCCCGGAGTGCAACTGACATGGCGAACGTGGTTCTGAGTCTGATGGCGCACCCGGACGACTGCGAGTTCCTCTGCGCCGGTACGGTAGCCCGCCTGGTGCAGGAACGTGGCTGGGAAGCACACATCGCGACGATGACGCCGGGCGACTGCGGCTCGGCGGAACTCGACGCAGCGGATATCGCCCGCATCCGCCGCGCAGAGGGCCGTGCCGCCGCGTCGCGCATCGGGGCCACGTATCACTGCCAGGAAGAGCGCGACCTGCTCGTGTTCTACAACGAGTCCACGCTGGAGAAGGCGATCCGGCTCTTCCGCACCGTGCGGCCGAACGTGGTCATCACCCACAGCCCGTCGGATTACATGCTCGACCACGAGCAAACCAGCGTGGTTGCCCGCGCTGCCTGCTTCGGCGCCCCCATCCGCAACATGTGCGCCGGGATGGGCCACGCGCCGCATCTCGATACCATTCCCCATCTTTACTACGCCGATCCGATTGAAGGAAAAGATCCGTTCGGCCAACCAATCCCCGCCGGCTTCTGTGTAGACATCACCCGTACGCTGGATGTGAAGCGCACCATGCTCTGCGACCATGCCAGCCAGCGTGAGTGGCTCTTGAAGCACCACGGCCTGGACGAGTACGTCGCCGCGATGGAGCACTGGGCGGCCGAGCGCGGCCGGTTGCTGGGCGTTCCCGCTGCAGAAGGCTTCCGACAGCATCTCGGCCACAGCTACCCGCAGGGGAACCTGCTGGCGGAACTGCTGGGCGGGTAGGGAGAGGCGCCTGCGA
>SYMT01000034.1 GCA_005805375.1 Actinomycetota bacterium | reverse complement strand
GCGGTAACTTGGAGGAGGGCAGTGGCGGCGGCAGTGAGTTCCATAACACCATGACGTACATGATTCCGTCCAGTTGTGTCCTCTCAGATGCCGCCGTGTCTCCTCACGGGTGGGAGGATTAATTCTGCTCGGTTCCCTAAATGGCTCATCATTGCACTCCTGGGTGTGTCGCGCATCCCCGCACGACCTGCTGTCCGTGACCACTCAGCCCTCTTGCTCGCAGCCGGGCCGGCGGACACTCGATTTCGGCCTTCGCGCCGGCTGCCGGTTGCTTCGCCGCGGCCCGCGCCTGCGCTTCCCGCTGTGCCCGCTGCTTCGCCGCGACCCGGGCGCGGGTTTCCTGTGCCGCTTGCTGCTCGGGGGCGGCGTGGACCTGGGCCTCGTGCTCCGCGCAGACCTGCTCGTACACGGCGCGAGCACGCGCCTGTACCGCACAAGTCTGTGCTCCAATGGCGCGGCGTTCAGCCTCATCCGCTCGCACTTCGTCCTCGCCCGACTTACGACATACCTCGACCATCGAGCGGAAGCGCCGGCCCTCCGGGCAACACAGCACTACCCCGTCCTCTGCCGTCTCGGTGAACGTGATCCCCAGCCGCGGGCTCTTCCAGCCGTGGATCGGAGAAATCGCGGTCAGATGGTTCCCCCGCCGCTGCCAGCCGTAAACCTGTTCTTGGAACGGATCATACAGGTAGTATTCCTCAACTCCATGGTCGTCGTAAAGGGGGGGCGGGGCGGGAACCAGGGCCATCGTCAATTCTCCACGGCAGAGCCGGGGCAGGCGCTGCCGGAATGCGATGCGCACCTGGCCTCCTCGGTCGGGGACTGCTGACGCGATTCTACTGCCTGCGTGCCGCTACCGGCAGCACAGGCAGCCGCGCGTGCGTCGCCAAAGTACTATCGGCATGACAGAATTGTCGGTCATGCGCGCATTTTCCCACCCCCACCGCCGGTTCCGCCTGCCGGTCGCCGGAACCGCAGCTATCTTCTGCCTCGCCCTGCTCGGCGGACAGGTGCGAGCCGCTTCTCTGTTCACGGATGAGGAGCGGGCTCGGATCGTGGCGTTCTGGAACGAGCCGGGACGCTTCCAGAGCACCCTCCCGCTCTACCCACCCGGCGACGGTCCCTGGCAGGTACGGCTGACACCCGAGGGCTCCCGCTGGTTTCTGGCTTACCAACGAGCCATCGGGGGGAGTGCGGCGCCACCTACGATGGATGCACCAGGGAGCACGCCACGCAGTGCGGTCTGGGAGAAATGGGTACAGACCCGGCTCGAGGCAGATCGGTGGTCGGCGCGGGCGACGGCAGATGCGGCCAACGCCGCGCTGCAATTGCCGCCCGTCGCCGCCGGAACATCTCCGCCCCCACCACCGCCCGGCCCGATTCCTCCAGACCTCCTGGCGACCGTGGGCAACCCGCCCGTCCTGGCGCGCGCGGTGACTCCACTACTTCACACCGTGGCGTTCGAAGACGGCGAGGCGTACCCGCTGCAGGACCATGTGGCTGTACGGCCCCGATACGCGTACTATCGCTTTCCGCAGGGGGTCATGGCGCTGGGGCCGCAGCTCCGCACCCTGCCGGAGAGCGAACTCGACGCCCTGTTTCAGGCATGTGGCTTCTCGCCTTCCGAACAGCGGGTGGCGAAGGCAGTCTCCCGGCACGAGGGAGGCTTCGAGTCCATCAATACGTACGATACCGGTTATGTCTCGGTCGGCTTCATCCAGTTTGCCAGTCTTGAGGCGGGGAAGGGCTCACTTTCGGCCGTGCTGCTCCATCAGAAGCGAACGCGACCGGAGGAATTTGAGCGTGACTTCCGGCGCTACGGCCTGGATGTGGACGAGAGCGGCACACAGGTCTGCGTGGATCCCGGCACCGGCGCAGAACTGGCGGGCCCCGTGGCAATCAGCCGGATCGTGGACGATCGGCGCCTCATCGCTGTTTTTCAACGCGCCGGTCGGCGTAGTCAGGCGTTCCGCGTGGCGCAACTTCAAATCGCCAAATTGCGCTATTGGCCCGGGGACGATCCCGTGCGCCTCCTCGCCGGCGGTCAGGAGCATACCGGCAAAGTCTCAGATGTGATCCGCTCCGAAGCTGGGCTCGCGACCCTGTTCGACCGCAAGGTGAACCGGGGCAGCATTGCTCCTTTTCCCGAGGTAGTAGCGCGGGTGATGGAGACGCACGGCCTGAGTTCGCTTGCCGCCGCCGGCGCCTACGAACGAGAAATCATAGCGGCGCTGAAATACCGGGAAGACTTCCTCGCCAACGCAGAACTCGGCCAACCCACGCCTTGAGCGACGATCGGGGACCGAGACGCGGCGCGCGCAGAGCGGACCGGAGCGACTCACGCAGTGTTCAACAGTGCTCCGCTTCTTGCTTGCGGGAGGGACGCACCCCTGCTGCCGCGAACGCAAAGGGGGAACATGATGCACGCTGCGATGATAGCTCTACTGGGCGGCCAAAGAGGATCGCTCCCCAATCTGCCGGGTGAGCCGGCGAGTGAACGACGGCGCTGGATGGCACTGTTGGGGGCCGTTCTTGTCGCCTATTTGGGGCTGGCCTACGCTTATGTATGGGTCATTCAGCCGCGCTACGGGCCGGATGAGCCCCGGCATTTCGCGTATGTGCGGCGCCTTGTCGAAAAGCGATCCCTCCCGGTCCGTGCCGGACCGATCGAAGAAGACGGCGCGCACACGCTGCATCCACCGCTGTACTACACCCTGATGGCGCCGGTGTACCTGGTGGCCTCCGGACTGGGCGAGACAGGCGCCTACCGCGCCATCAAAGCCGTCTCACCGCTGCTCCTTGCTGCGGCGCTGCTGCTTTTCCTGGCGACTCTCGGTCGTCTCCTGCCCGATCGGCCCTTTGCGGTGGCCGCGGCGCTGACTACGGTGGCGTTGCTGCCGGAGTTCCAGCTCGAAGCGGCAGTGATGAACAATGACGGCCTGGCTGTACTGCTGGGCTCGGCGCTGCTCTGGCAACTGGTGCGAACCGTCGGGCAGGCGCCCTGCACGCGTCAGGCGCTGCTCACGGGTCTGCTGATGGCGCTGTTCGTCAATACGAAAGCAACCGGCTGGACTCTCTCGCCGCTGTTTGCGCTCGCCCTGTTCCTGCGGGCCCGGCGCGCACCGGAGCAGACCCGGAGCCTGCTGCGCGATGGTCTGGTGGGATACGGATTGCTGTTGCTGCTCGGAACCTGGTGGTACGTGCGCAATCATCAACTGTACGGGCAGCCGGTCCCTCTCGACTTCGGCCAGTTTGGCGAACTCCACCCGATCAACCTGCGCACCGGCGCGATACTCACTCCGATCGACGTATACACCAGCGGATATGTGATCCATTACGGCTGGCGAGCGACCGAGGGTCTGTTCCAGAGCTTCTGGGGTCAGATAGACTGGTTCCGGGAAGAATATCGCCCCGCGATATTCGGCATCCTACTCACGCTCGTGATCGGATCGTTCTTCGGGTGGCTGAAAGTCGCCCTTCCCCATGTACGACAGTTTCTCACACGGCGGACGCCGAGCCGGTCCGAGCAAACGGTGGAGCAGATCGAAGCGACTGCGGACCTCCGCACGGGCCCGCCGCACGTCCGAACCAACACCGAGAGCGCCAGCACACACACCGCGGTCCCGACCCCGTGCCCTGCCCCGTCGCCCGGTTGGCTCCCGGCAGCAGCGTTCGGTCTCCTCTATCTTCACACCTGGTATGTCGCCACCTTTCTGCACCAGGGCTTCTATCAGGGAGGGCGCTACCTGATGCCGGCAGTGTTCGGCGCCAGCTTCCTGCTCGCCGCGGGCTGGGAGCACATGATCCCCGCGCGGGCGCGCTTCCCTGCCGCGGTGGTCCTGGCGGCGGCAGTCTTCGGCCTGAACATCCTCTGTCTCGTTGAACTCATCACCGTCCTGAACCCGAAATACGTCACGCCATGAATTCCGACACCCCGCATCCCTCTGCCCCGTCCTCACCCACGGCGACCGCCGGGGATCATCCGGATCCGTCGCATCCGGTGGACAATGATGCCGGCGGGAGCCCGCGCCTTACAGTAACGGTCGCAATCCCCACACTGAATGAGGAAGAGAATATCGCCGAAGTCATCCTGGGAGTGCTGCCGCATGCAGACGAAGTGCTCGTGGTGGATGGGCACTCGGAAGATCGCACGCGGGAAATCGCCGAGGAGGCCGGGGCTCGCGTGGTGCTTGATCCGGCGCTGGGGAAGGGAGCCGCGCTGCGCCATGCCCTGCTGGAGGCCAACTCCGACATCGTGGTGTTCATTGACGCCGACTGCTCCCATGAACCTACCGACATCCCGCGGTTGGTCGAACCCATCCGCATGGGCGAGGCGGATCTGGTCGTGGGCTGCCGGATGACCGGAGGCAGCGATGAACTGCACGGGGACCTCTTCAAGTTCACCCGGCTGATCGGTTCCGAGATCATCACGATGACAATCAACTATCGCTGGGGGGTGCGGCTGACGGACGTGCAGAACGGATTTCGTGCCATTCGCCGCGATGTGGGCCTCGCCCTGCGCTTGCAGGAGAACCGCTTTGCCATTGAGGAAGAGATGGTCATGAAAGCCCTCCGGCAGCGATATCGTGTCGTCAACGTCTCCAGCCACGAATACAAACGGAAACACGGCGTCTCCCGCATCGTGCTCCAGCGGGACTGGTTCTCCTTCGTCTGGTGCGTGGTGAAGCACGTACTGGGGCTCACCGGTTGACCCGTCCGGAGCCACGCCCCCGCGACCTGAGCGCCGTCATTGCCGCGGCCCAGCACGTCTGGGCTGCGGTTGCGTTCGTGTTCGCCTGGCTGCACTTTGAGTACGTCACCGCGCTCTTCCGTCACGAACCGTGGCAACTCTACACGCTCTACCTCTTCGCGGTGGCCGGAGTCGCCGCGCGCTACGTCACGGGCGTGCGTCATGGCCACCAGCGGTGGCACCGGATCCTCTTCGACGCACTCACGATCTTCTTCATTGCGCTCGGAGTGAACCTGACCGGGGGCGTACGCAGCGACCTCTGGCTCATTTTCTTCATTTTTGTGATCGCCGAAACCCTCGCCTCTTCCGCGCGCGGCATTCTCATCACACTGCTCGGCACAGTATTTGCGTACACCATCGCCACATGGCCCCGCATGATGAATCGGGAGTGGCTCGAACTCTACTTCACACATCTCTTCTTCCTTGGATTAGTGGCGTCCATCGCGTGGACGCTGGCACGCGAGGAGCGCCGGCGCCAGATCGACGTCGGAGCACTGCGGGAAGCGCTGGCCATCAGCGAGGAACGCCGCCGTCTGGCACGAGACCTTCACGATGGGATCGGTCACGTACTCACGCGGGTCATCCTGAGCCTGGAGATGGCGCGTCGCCAGGTGGGCGCCCCCCCGGAGACGATGAACGACACACTCGCGCAGCAGGCGGACGCGCTGCGCGGAGCAATGCATGAGATGCGGCAACTCGTGGGCACCCTGCGGACCGATACCAATTCATTCGATCTGCCCACTGCGGTGCGGACTCTCGCCAGCCAGATGTCCAACTCCAGTTCGCTCCAGGTTTCGGTGGAGGCGCCGGAGGAACCGCTCCCTCTGGCGCCCTACCGCCAGTATCAACTCTCGCGGGTCGTGCAGGAAGCGGTCACCAACTGCCTGCGCCATGCTTCCGCCCATCGGGCCGCAGTCCGGATCCGGACCACGACGAGCGCGGTGGGCCTGCCGCGGGTGGTCGTGACCATTACCGACGATGGACGGGGTTTCGACCCGGAGGAAGCGAGGCTCCGCGGAGGGAACGGATTACGTGGGATGGAAGAACGCCTGGAACCCTATGGCGGACGGGTCGTGTTCGACTCTATGGCCGGGAGGGGGACTACGGTGACCGCCGAACTGCCCGGGGAGTTGCTATGACGACGGGAGCGCCCGACGAGAAACGGGCCGCGGAACGGATCCGCGTGGTGATTGCCGAAGACGATGCGATGACCCGCGAGTTACTTGCCGTGCTCATCGGAGAACAGCCGGATATCGAGGTGGTCGGACTGGCTGGAGACGGTCGAATGGCGGTCGGGCTGTGTCGTAAGCTCATGCCGGATGTGCTGCTCACCGACATCGGCATGCCCGAAATGAACGGCATCGAAGTCATCCAGATGATCCGACGGGAGAATCCAAGTCTGCGAGCCGTGGTCCTCTCGATCTATCATGACGATGCCAACGTGTTCGAGGCCATCAAAGCAGGGGCGTGCGGCTACGTGCTGAAAGAGAGCCCGCCGGAACAGACTGTCGCTGCTATTCGCGCGGCGGCACACGGCGAGGCCCTGCTGCACCAGAGCATCGCCATCCGCCTGCTGGGCGAGTTCCGCCGGTTCAGCGAAGAGAACGAGCAAGATCAGCGCCTCTACGCGCTGCTGACCGAACGCGAGAGAGAAGTGCTGGATCTCATCGCCCAGGGGAAAAGCAATCGGGAGATCGCAGCGCAACTCTTCATTGCGGAGAAAACGGTGAAGAACCACGTGAGCAACATCCTCTGGAAGCTGGAACTGAATGACCGCACGCAGGCCGCGCTGTTTGCGGTTCGGGTGAAACGCGGCACCTGATGTACGTCTTTCTGACCGGCGCCACGGGCTTCATTGGAGGAGCGGTACTCCGCGCGCTGCTACTGCGCGGGCACACCGTCACTTGCCTGGTCCGTGGGCGCAGCGCCGACCAACTCGAGGCGCAGGAATTACACGGGGTTCGTGTGGTCCGCGGTGAGTTCATCCGCCCGGAGACGTGGGTACGGCACGTGGCGGGACACGACGCAGTCATCAATTGCGTCGGGATGATTCGCGAGTCGAAACGGGCGCCGTTCGTCGAAGTCCATCGCCGGGCGCCCATCGCCCTCTTCGAGGCGGCTTCCAACGCCGGGGTGAGCAAGGTCATACAGGTAAGCGCCGCCGGAGCCGATGCCCACGCCCCCAGTCGCTACAGTCGCTCCAAGTGGGGCGCCGACCAGCGCCTGGTGGAAATCGGCGTCCCCTACGTCATCTTCCGTCCCTCCATCGTGTACGGCAACGAGAGCTACTCCATGCGCCTCTTCCTGGCGATGGCGGCACAGCCGATCACTCCGGTTCCGGGAGACGGCGAATATCAGCTCCAGCCGATCCACGTGGATGATCTGGTCCGAGCGATTCTGATTGCTCTGGAAGAACCGGGGATCAGCAACGTCATCGTGGAGGCCGGCGGCGCCGAGCCGCTCTCGTTTCACCGGCTGCTGGATGAACTCGCGCGCTGGCTGGGGCGCAAAAAGGGCGCCTGGAAGGTGCCGATCCCCTGGCTGGTGATGCGTCTGATGGCCCGAGCCGGTGAGTTCCTCGGGGATCGCGCCCTGATCAACCGCGATGAGCTGGAGATGCTGCGCAGGGGCAATCGGACCGACAACACGATCTTTTTCGAGCAGTTCGGCTTTGAACCTGTACCCCTGCGCACCGGGCTGGCCCGGATTTCGCGGAGTGAAGAGGTCCGCTGGCGCGCCGGGCTGGCGTTTCTGCGCCTGCCCCTGCGGCTGGCCATCGCCTTCGTCTGGATCTACACCGGCATCGTTTCCGCGTTTGTGTACCCGGTGGAAGACAGCCTGAAGATGTTGGAGCGGACCGGATTGACCGGCATCATGGCCTCTCTGGCGCTCTATAGTGCGAGCCTGGTGGATGCCGTGCTTGGGCTGGCGCTGCTATTTGGGCTCCGGATACGCCTCGTCGGCTGGCTGCAACTTCTGGTGATGGTGGGGTATACGGTCATCCTCAGCTTCCGGATGCCCGAACTGTGGCTGCATCCTTTCGGCGCGCTGTCAAAGAACGTGGTGTTTCTGATGGCGACTCTGGTCCTGATGGCCTTGGAGGACTGAGGACGGTCGCGTGTTCTTCACGATCAAGAACTCGGCCGTCGCCACGATCGGACTGCTGACCTGCCTGGTCACGACCGCGGCAGCCGCCCGGGCGATGCTGCAGCTCCACTGGGACGTCGTTCCGACGCCGTTGCGGGCGCTGCAGGCTGCGGGTGGGTTGGCCGTTGTCCTCTTCCTGGACGGCCTGATTCACGGTGGCCTTACCCTCACGCTGCGGGAGCGCTACGTGAGCCGCTACCGCATCCTGGCCGGATGCTTCCGCACCCAGGGCGCCCGCGAGATCCTCGTGGCTGCCCTGGCGGCCGGGTGGGGTGAAGAGTGGTTCTTCCGCGGCACGCTCCTCCAGGGATTGCTGCAGCGGTCTCCGCTCCCGCCGTGGCTCGCGGTGCTGGTCAGCGGCGCCCTGTTCGGCGTGCTACACCGGCTGCCGGACCCGCGGCTGCTCCCATTTGTTACCTGGGCCATTCTGGAGGGCGTGCTGTTCGGGATTCTCTACATCGCCACCGGATCACTCCTGGTCTGCATGGTGGTCCACGGGCTGCACGACCTGATCGGTTTCGCGATGTTTGCGGCGTTCCGTCGGTGGGGGTTCATTCTTCCGGGGAAGGCGCCGCCAGCATCGCCTCCGCCAGACGCATCGTCTTGATCGCCTCGTCCAGGTTCGCCGCCGGAAGTTCGATGGGAAGATCATCCCGCACACGATCCAGGAAGTAGCGATTCTGCTCGGCCAAGCCTCCACCAATGGCGCCGACCCACTCCTCCCGGCCGCCGTCGCAGCACACGGTAGCCCGGTCCACTCCCTCCAGGTAGACGGAAATCCCGTCCCCGTGAAGCTCGTAGCGTTCGAGGCGGGCATCCGTCGTATAGTTGTGAATCAACTGCGCCACACAACCGTTGGCGAAGCCAACCAGCGCTGCATGAATATCCCGATACGGCGAGGTGGCGCGGCACGTGTACCCGTGCACCCCTGTGATTTCCGCTCCAGCCAGCGCCCGCACCACATCCAGCGAGTGGATGGGTGTCTCCAGCAGGAGACAGTCCATCAGATGCTCGGGGAACATACCGCTCTGGTGCAGGCGCCGGATACTCTTGTGGAACTCACCCACCAATTGGAGGATCGGGCCGCGCGCCTCGACGGCCTGCCGCGCCCGGACGATGAGCGGATGAAACCGGCGGTTCCACCCCACCATCGCCTTCGCCCCGGATCGCGCAGCCGCATCCCGAAGTGCCGTCGTCTCAGCCACACTCAGGCCCGGCGGCTTCTCCAGCAGCGTGTGCATGCCCCGCTCCAGGCACGACAGCGCCGCCGCCGCATTCAGATGTGCCGGCGTGGCCACCACCACGGCGTCCAGACGTTCCGCGTCCAGCAGTGCAGGTACTGACGCATACGCCCGGGGCACCTCGGCTTCCTGCTGCGCACGCTCTCGCGCCACGGCCACCGGATCACAAACCGCCGTCACGCGCACATCCGGGAAGCCGCGCAGGCACCGGAGATGCCCCCGACCCCGGCCGCCGCACCCCACAACCGCTATGTGGAGCATTCGCTCCTCCCCCGCCGTGCCCGCTGTCATCCCCATCTCCTCGCCGTCCCGCGGAATCCCGTTGCCGTCGCACGCCCGGAACCGGGGAACTGTCTCACGGAGCGACACGTCGCGTCACACCAACCGGCAGCGCGCATTGCGGCCCGAGGGCCGATGCGTCCTTCAGGCCGTTTCGCGGGCGACGCCGGGAAGATAAGATCTTGATGTGCGCCCGTTGCAAGGCGGTACAAACTCGGAGGAGAGAGCGTGCAATGATTGCCCCCCATGCGACAGCGATTCGGGATCTCTATCCGCTGCTGCGGCCGGACGAAGCGCTGGAGGCAGGAGATCCTCGCTACGTAGACCTCGACAATGCGCGGGGACGACGCAACGTCGCGGCTCGCCTGCTGCAATTCGCGCAGGACTGGGGGCAGAACGGACAGCGGTCCGAACAGGACCGCTCCGCACGCCCCTCAGGCTCCCCGCAGCGGCCGTGAGGCTACGGCACGATGAGCACTGAGCAGGGCGCGTGTTTTACGAGCCGGTCCGCCACGCTGCCGAACATGAGACCTTCCAGAGCGGAGACCCCTCGCGCCCCTGCGACAATCAGGTCCGGCTGCGAGTCGGCCGCCAGGGCCAACAACTCATGGGCGGGGTCGCCGTGCAGGAGTACAGGGTGAATGGTGCGGCCGGGTTGTGCCGCCCCCGCAGCAGCCGTGGCGAGGAGCGCGTCCGCATCGGCGCGCCGTTCCTGCACGGCCTTCGCGACCACTTCGTCCAGGGCTCCGGGGAAGAAGGGATCAGGAGCCAGGTAGGGGGTGTAGGGCCGCAAAACGTGGGCCACAGACACTTGCGCGTCCTCTGGAAGCGGCAGGCGTCCCAGATAGCGCTGTGCGTGCTCGGCGTGCGCGGAGCCATCTGTCGCCAGTAGTACCCGAGACAGGCCACGTCGCAGGGGGCGCGCCACCACCACCGGTCGCCGGGAGTGCCGCACGACGTTGCGCGCCACGCTGCCCAGCAGCCAGCCGGCCAACCCCGATCGCCCCTTGGACCCGACGACGATTAGATCCGCGTCGAAGCTGTCGGCTGCCCGAAGGATTTCATGAGCCGGATCGCCATCGCTAATCTCCCGGCTGATGGTCAAGCCACGCTCGCCCAGACGCTCAATCGCCCCCGCAGCGACATGCTCACCCCACGTGGTTTCCGTGAGTTGAAGATACTCAGAGACGTCCCAATCCCGCGCGGCCGTGGCGACCATCACCCGCACTGCGGTGCCGGACGGCAGCGCAAGCGCCAGCAGCAGGTCCTCTGCGACACGGGATGTAGGGGAACCGTCGGTCGCGAGCAGAATACGCTCAAGGCACGGCGCGGTATCCGGTTGCGAAGTGATCGGGGCAGACGGATCAGTGGTGGACATGCGGAACTCCTTCTCTCTACCAGCATACCCCATCCGGCGAGGCAAGTTGACACACGCAGACTCTGCTCCGAAAGAGGTGTCGCAACTCTGTAGAACTGCCTTTTCGCTCCGTCCCTCCGGCGATCCTCTCCTGTTTCGCCTCCCGCACGCGCGGGTAACCTGAAAATGCGCGATTGGCGCGAACACAGACGCCGGAGGAGAAAAGCAAAGGAGCAACAGCGATGTCAACTCCCACCAGAGAACCCTCATTTCCACTCGCACGGCTGCACGACGAGTTCGAACGTATCCTGCAAGATGTCGGGATGCCGGGTTTCCTGACACGGGCGGGCCGAAGCCATCACGTACCGTCCGTAGACGTGTATGAGAAGGACGGCAGTATCCTTATGGAAGCCGAGTTGCCGGGGGTCGCACGCGAGGACATCAAGGTCTCCTGCACCGACCACAGCGTCGTGATCTACGGCGAGACCCGGAAAGACGCCGAAGAAAAGAAGGACGGCTACTACCGCTCCGAACGCCGGGTGGGACGATTCTACCGGACTGTGCCGGTGCCCGAAGAAGTGGACTTCGAGAAGGCGACTGCGGAGTTCAACAACGGCGTTCTCAAGATCACTTTGCCCCGGGTTGCTCCCGAAAAGGAGAGGACCCGCACTATCCCGGTGTCAGGCTGAGCTTGAGATCGAGGCGGGAGGAGAATCATCCCTGGATTCTCCTCCCGCCTCACGCCTGCTCTCCCGGGCTTTCGTGCGGGACCGGGATGGAGCACGAACGCCTTGTTAAGACCCGGAAGCGCCTCTCATCCCCGTCACCGATCATCTTTCCCCATCCAGTGGTCCAGCCACTTCCATACGTGTTCGCGCTCCGGTCCGGGCGGGGGGAAATCGTGCCCGAAGCGGTGACGCATGAGGCCGAGCCGCTGCTCTGCGGAGTGAGCGCGCCATACCGGCAGGCATTGCTCGATGTAGGGCCAGCTTGGTGATCCATCGGCGCTTTCGCCGCCGATGAGCAGAAAGGCGCGCGGGGCGATCAGAGCCAGGAGTTCGTGGTGATCGGAGTTGAAGTTTTCACCCCGAATCTGTTTGCCCAGGTACCAGTCAGCATCCCAGTTGCTGAACTTGAGGCCGATCCCGCCCTCGCAACTGACTGTAGCCCGGATGCGCGGATCAAACGCCGGCAGATAGAGCGCCTCTTTGCCCCCCAGACTGTGACCAATGCAGCCGATTCGGTCCGGGTCCACTTCGGGTCGGGAGGTCAAGTAATCCGCTGCTCGCATCGCATCCCACGTCATCCGCGCCATGCCGGTCCGCCACTGGAATTCTCCGGCGTTCCCTTCCCGCCAGCGCCGGCCCAGCAGATCGCTGGTGATCTGCTGGAGGGGAACGCCTTCCCGGCTCCAGAGAAAATTGCGGGGAGCAAGGCAGACATAGCCGCGCCGCACGAGGTGGAGGGCAAGATGCATCGTCTCCCGACCGGAGAGGCCCACCGCCTGTGCGATATGCTCATTGGTGGTCTGATGCAGCACGACCATTCCGGGCCGTCTTCCCGTAAATCCGTGCGGGAGCAATAGATAGGCGTCCGGCTCCGAATCCGGAGCGCCCGCGCGATCAGTGCGATAATGCACCAGGAGGCGTGTGTGATCAGCCAATTCTTCGCGGCGGACCACGCGCGGCTGGAGCGGTCCCGCTGGAGGAAAGGGCCCGACCAGTTCGCGCCAGCGGGCGTCCAGGCGAGCGCGAAGCGCCGCCCAGGCAGGTGGGTCAACGGGCGGAGCGGAAGCCAGCCCGGCCCACGGTGGGGTCAATACGGGGCCCGGACGGCTCCCCGCTTCGGGCGGACGGCGGAATTCGGAAAAGAGCAGTTGCATGAGCGTACTCGCGTCGTAGGGAACCAGGCTGGCCGGTGATTGAGATGGTAGACGTCTGGCTGCGTCACCAGGAGCGCAACCTGGCGCTGCAGGACATCCGATTTTATGCTGCGGCAGGGGAGTTTGTCTTTCTGGTCGGGCAGACCGGAAGCGGCAAGACTTCCCTCCTCAAACTGTTGAACCGGGAGCTACATCCCACCTCCGGGGAGATCTGGGTGGAAGGTCGAGACGTGGCCCTGTTGCCCCCCCGCGACATTCCCGGATTGCGGCGGCGCATGGGCGTGGTGTTCCAGGATTTTCGCCTTCTCCCCGATCGTACCCTTGGTGAAAATGTCGCGTTTGCGCTCCGGGTGATCGGCGTGCATGGCCGAGAGGTCCAGGATCTCACGCGTGAGGCGCTGGATCGGGTGGGTCTGCTCGGGAAGTGGCGCATGTACCCGCACCAGGTCTCGGGCGGCGAGCAGCAGCGCGCCGCACTGGCCCGCGCCATCGTCAACCGGCCGCCCATCCTCCTCGCCGACGAACCCACCGGCAACCTGGACCCCGAGACTTCGCGAGAAATCATGGAACTCCTGCTCCGTATCAACAGTACCGGTACTACGGTGCTCGTAGCAACCCACGATCAGCAGATGGTGGACCTGCTCGGACAGCGGGTCATCCAACTGGCAGCCGGGCGACTGATCCGGGACGAGGCTGCGGGCCGCTACGAACGGCGGACGGCCCCGGAACTCTGCCCGCAGCCGACCGGTCGGCGCAGCCGCCTGCGCCCATTCCCGCACGATTGAGCCGATGCTGAGGACCTCCTGGTGCTGACCTTCCTGCTGCGTGAGACCTGGCTCAACCTCACCCGCCAGCGCCTTCTCGCACTGGCGTGTGCCAGCACCGCCGCGATCGCCCTCACCACGCTGGCGGCGTTCCTGATCGTCGCCTGGCATGTGAACGCGCTTGCCCAGGACATTCCGCGCCGTTTCGAGGTCCACGTGTTCCTGAAGGTCGGAGCCCCTCGAGCCCAGGCGCAGCGCCTTGTGGCCAGGGTCGGCGCGCTTCCCGGTGTGGCCCGCGTGCGCCTCGTACCGCGCGAGACGGCGTGGGCCGAGTACCGTTCCCGGTATCCCTACCCGGAGGACCTGGAAGGTCTGGCCGATAATCCGCTGCCCGACAAGCTCGAAGTCTCGACTGCCCGACCCCAGGACACGCTT
>SYMT01000301.1 GCA_005805375.1 Actinomycetota bacterium | reverse complement strand
GCAGTGCGGCCATGCTCTTCGGCGCAATAGAAGCAAGTGAGACGGGTCAGGTCGTGGACGTGGCGGCCCGGGTGCGGACACTTCTTGCGATATGAAGCCGCCCGAACCGGAGCGACCGGCGGGGGCGCCTGGTGTGCTCGTGGTGCTGCGCCCTGCCGAAGTGCTCACCGTCGCGGTGCTCGGGCTCGCGGGAGCACTGATCGCCCGGGCCCCCCTCTTCTCGATCCATACGTTGCTGGCAGCACCGGCGGCGGGGGCGTTGTATGCCGCCGCCAATGCTTTCTCGGCGTGCTTCGCAGCAAATGAAGCACTGCGCCGGCGCACGCCGCCGGGGCAGCAGGAGACGGACTCCCGCATCACTCCGCTCCTCTGGCGACTGGGCTGGAGTCTGTTGCTTTCCGGCATCGCAGCAGCTTGCGGGGTCGGGAGGGACGGGGCCACGGTGGCTGTAGGACTTGCACTGGTTGCTATCATCCCGAGCATGCTCCCGCCGGCCGCCTGGCCCGGGAGTGCGATGTGCCGGGGAGCGACGTTTGGGTTCGCTCTCCTCCTGGGGTTGTGCGCTGCCGGCGACGGTCTCGGCAGGTGCGCCGGGGCAGCGCTGCCGATCGGAGCTTTCGCGGTCGGATGGACGATGCTCGGCTTTAGCCGCAGGCCGGGACTTCCCCCAAACGTGGGGTTTTTCGCACTCCTACATGCCGCGGCCGCGCTCGTCTTTCTCATTTCGAGCGCGGCCGCATTGCCCGGGCGCGGCGGTGTTCCGTACCCGCTCGAAGCGGTTCCGTTCCTCGGGATGTTGGCGGCGATCGGCTACGTGCCCCTGGTGCGAGCCGTCATGGAGCCGCGGCGAACGCACATCCGGATCGCCCTTCGCGAGGGGTTGGTCGGAATCACCCTGCTCGCTGCCACCCTGGCTGCCGCGCATGCCGGGGCGGTCACGGGCCTGCTCGTCGCCCTGTTCTGGTTTCCGGTGCGCAGTGCCTGCCGGGAGTGGCCGCCGCCGGACGGTGATTCCGCTTGAACGGATCCCAATAAACAGGAGCCCCGGCAGTCACAGCACCCGCTGAAACCGCCGGGACCGCAGGCGGATCACTCCATCGCCACGAGGAGCGCCCGCACGTATCCCACGGCGTACGCCCATCCGATTCCGTGGAACTCGGTATCGCCGTCATACTGCGGAATGTGGTCTACCTGGATCCCGCCGTCGAAGCCGGCATCCTTCAGCGTTCTCAGCACCTGGAACATATTCATGTCCCCGTCGTGCAGCGCCACCTCTTCATATCCACCCGAGGCGGGAATGGTCCCCCGCACATTGCGGAAATGGACGTGGAAGATCTTCCTGCGGCGGCCGAATGCCCGGATGTCGGACAGGACATCCGCTCCGGTCTCATAGCGAGTGCCCACGCAGTAGAGCAGACCGTTGTTCGCGCTGGGCACTTCGTCGAGAATCTGTGACCAGCGTCGTGGCGACCATTCGGCGGTCGGCAGTTGCGGATCGGACGGATGCAGCACCAGCTTCACACCGAACTCTTCGGCGATCGGGATCAACCGTTGGTAGAGGCGGACACACCGCTCCCAGTGTGCGTCCACCTCTACTTCCCATTCCGGGGGGTTGACCTGAAGCGCGCGGTTCATGCGCTCACGGTCGAACCCGTGCATCCGGTACCCACCGCGATGCGTGTACTGGACGAACCCGCGGTAGCCCGGATTCGAACCGAGGTGGACGAGGTGGACCGGCATGGACATGATCGGCGCACCGGCCCGCCCCAGCGCTTCCAGCGTACGGCAGAGATTGTCCACCTCCTCCTGCCCGCCCGGCTGGTCGAGCAGATAGTTGGTCGGCGTTGGGGGCGACACCCGGTAGATGCCCATTCCCAGCCGGCGAAGGCGATCTACCAGGGCCCGAACACCGTCCACATCGGCATAGCCGTCAGACGCCACACCAGGAATGTTCTTCTCGTTGTGGATGTCGAACCCATCCGCTCCGATTTGAGCGGCGAAGCGAATGTAGTCGTCAGACAGGTCCTGATCGCGGACAAGAACTTTCATCGGGATCTCCGGGCCCGGTGGGGCGTGTATCAGCCGGCGGCCTGCATCGAGCGAATCAGAATGCGGGCGACTTCAGGGCGGGTGAACTCAACGGGGGGCTCCTGGCCGGCACGCAGCATCTCACGCACCTTCGTACCGGAAAGGCTGATGCGCTCGTCCGGCGTGGCTTTGGACGTCTTGCTGGTGGCCATGCCGCCGTCGCGGATGCTCCAGAACGAATGCTCGAACTTCAGGGGGACGATATCAATCGCGGTGGCGTCGAAGTCATCAAAGATCTTCTGCGCGTCGTACGTGCCGTAGTAGTTTCCCACACCGGCGTGATCCCGTCCGACGATGAAGTGGGTGCAGCCGTAGTTCTTGCGCACCAGCGCGTGGAAAATCGCTTCACTCGGACCGGCGTAGCGCATCGCGGCCGGATTCACCGCCAGCAGCACTCGATCCGCCGGAAAGTAGTTCTCCAGGAGCACCTTGTAGCACTCCATCCGCACGTCAGCAGGGATATCGTCTCCCTTGGTGGCGCCGACCAGCGGATGGAGCAGGAGGCCGTCCACAATCTCCATCGCACAACGAATGATGTATTCGTGGGCGCGGTGGATCGGATTGCGGGTCTGGAATGCAACCACGGTTTGCCAGCCGCGGTCGGCAAACCCGGCCCGCGTCGCCGCGGGGATGAGGCGTTCGCCCGGAAAATCGGAGTACGGCGGCAGCGCCACTGCGTGAATGTCACCGGCCAGCGCGCGGGAGCCCTGTGCATACACCGCCGCGACGCCCGGATGGTTACCGTCCGTAGTCCGGTAGACCCTCTCCGCCTCCCGTTCCTTCTCCAGCGGATAGATCTCCCGCACCGTCATGGTGCCGGCCAGCGTGGAGCCGTCCTCGTAGTACAGGGCGAGTTCCTGGCCCACCGACACAGAGGCGGACACGGAGTCGTCGGGGGCAAGTACGATGGGGATGGTCCAGGCAAGCTTCCCGCCCGGCAGGTGCAGCGTTTCCACCACGGATCGGTATGCTTCCTGATCCATGTACCCGGTCAGCGGCGACAGACCCCCGGTGGCGATCATCTCGAAGTCGGAGCCCTGGCGGTCATTCAAGACCACTCGGGGCAGTGTCGCGGCGCGCGCGCGCAATTCCACCGCGCTTTCGCCGGCCACCCGGCGATCTACCAGAGTGCCCCCGTGGGGGGCGATCAGCGAAGTCATTCCGTCTCTTGCTTCCTTCAGTGTGGATCCAAAGTCGGGACACCGGCTGCGGCCGGTGGAACCCGGAAAAATTTACTGGCTTCGGCCGTCCCGGATCAGCCGCCCACGCCGGCGGGGGGCGGACCTGGGGACGGGTCGCGAGCGACCGCGGGGGTGTCCCCGCCTGCGAGAAACGCGCGGAGTGTCGGTTCGTCCTGCCGGGCAAAGAAGGACCGAAGGGATTCGTCCTGCCGACGACCGGCGAGGTAGCGGCGCAGCAACCGTTCGAGCGCCGCGGGCACATCGGCAGCCGCGCACCGATACCCGGTGCGACGGGCCACTGCCTGGTGTTCACCGACAGCGCCGCCGAGGAAGAAGTAATAGGCGTCCTCCATCCGGCCGTTCACCTTGAGCTTCTTCCCCTCCAGGCCGACATCCGCGATCCAGTGCTGACCACAGCTATTCGGGCACCCAGTCACGTGAATCTTGAGCGGTTGATCGAACTCCGGCAGGCGATCATCCATCTCTCCCGCCAGCCACTGCGAGAACCCCTTGGTCTCGGTGATCGCGAGTTTGCAGAACTCGGCCCCCGTGCAGGCAATCACCCCGCGATGGAAGGAAGAGGCTTCCACCGGCATTCCCGCAGCGGTCAGTGCCGCGACGACCTCCGGCACATCCGCGTCGCGCACGTGGGGGATGACCACATTCTGCATGATGGTGGTCCGCACTTCGCCCTGACCGTACCGGTCTGCCAGATCCGCCGCGGTCTCCATCTGCTCCGGCGTGATGCGCCCGCGGAGCACCGAGGCGCCGACGGAAAACAACCCGGCCTGCTTCTGCTGCCGCACTCCCACGTGGTCCCGGTACTCATCGGCGGGCGCGGCCTCCGGCTCGCCGGCATCAAGGCGAAAACCGAGGCGCGCCTCAAGTTCCTGCTGGAAGCGCTCAGCCGTCCAACCTTCCCGCAGGAAAAGAAACTTCAGGCGCGCTCGCTCCCGATGCTGGCGAAGCGCCTCGCTCTCGCGGAAGATCTCAGTGACTCCGCGGATCACCGGCAGCACCTGGTCCCACTGGACAAACGCATTCAGGCGCGCGGCGAGAAACGGATCGGTGGACAGCCCCCCTCCTACGCGGATGGAGAAACCCACCTCCGGTCCGTTGGCTCGCTGCCGCGTGAGCGCAGTGAGTCCCACATCGTTGATTTCCGGATAGGAGCACCAATCCCGGCAACCTGTGATGCTGATCTTGTACTTCCGGGGCAAATTGTAGAACGCGGGATTGCCGACGAGCATACTCGCCGCCCGCATCACCAACGGCGAGGCGTCGCACACTTCTTCCGCGTCGACGCCGGCCATCGGGCAGCCGGTGATATTGCGGGTGACATCGCCGCAGGCGCCCATGCTGTTCAAGCCGCACCGCCAGAGGCCTTCCAGCACTTCCGGCAGCGATTCGATCGTGACCCAATGGAGCTGAATGTTCTGGCGCACCGTGATGTCGGCGGATCCGCGTGCGTGCTCACGGCTCAACCGCGCGATCGCGCGCAATTGGTGCGAGAACAGGAGCCCGCTGGGAATTCGGATGCGCAGCATGAAATAGGGAAGCGCCACACCCTCACCGCCTTTGCCGCCGGTGACTCCCTGACCGTCCCCCTGCGTGTAGACCCCCCACCAGCGGAAATAGCTATTCTTCCACTGCGGTGGAATGGCCTCGAAACCCTCGACCGCAAACCGACGGATCTGAGCCAATCCCTCCCAGGGGTTCTGCTCTCGCTTCAGACGCTCGGCCCGTTGGGCCTTCGTTTCGGTGACCGGTTGTGTCATTCGCCCCACATATCCACTGCGCACCCCCACCCTTCCGCACCGTTGCCGGCGCTCCGAATTACGCCAGTTCCGCGTACGTGGGCGTCGAGAGGTACCGTTCGCCCGTGCTGGGGAACACGGTAACGATCAGCTTGCCCGCGTTCTCCGGACGCCGCGCGACCTGAAGTGCGGCCCAACAGGCCGCGCCGGACGAGATACCCGCGAACAGTCCCTCTTCCCGCGCCAGACGCCGGGTCATGGTGATCGCATCCTGATTCTCGACCTGAATTACCTCATCCACCAGATCAGTGCGGAGCACATCCGGGATGAAGCCGGCCCCGATGCCCTGAATCGGGTGCGGGCCACGGGGCTTGCCCGACAGCACCGCCGACGCGGCAGGCTCCACGGCTATGCACCGGAACGATGGCTTGCGCGCTTTGAGCACCTCCCCGATCCCGGTAATCGTCCCGCCGGTCCCGACGCCGCCGACAAAGATGTCCGCCTGTCCGTCCGTGTCCGCCCAGATTTCTTCCGCTGTCGTGCGCCGGTGCACCGCCGGATTCGCCGGGTTCTGGAACTGCTGCGGCACGAAGTAGCGGGCATCAGCCGCGGCCATGTCTTGCGCCCTCTTTACCGCACCGACCATGCCCTCGGCCGCGGGCGTCAGCACCAATTCCGCCCCCAGGGCTTTGAGGAGGATGCGCCGCTCCAGGGAAAAGCTCTCCGGCATCACCAGAGTACACCGGTAGCCTCGTGCCGCACAAACGAAGGCGAGCCCGATGCCTGTATTGCCGCTCGTCGGCTCGAGCACGATCGTGTCCGGCCCAATCTTCCCTTCCGCCTCCGCCGCCTCGATCATGGACAGCGCGATCCGGTCCTTGACGCTCCCGAGCGGGTTAAAATACTCCAACTTGACGACGATGGTAGCCACACAACCGTCACTCACGCGGTTCAGGCGCACCAACGGCGTGTTCCCGATCAAGTCCGTGATATCGTTCGCAATCCGCATCTTCCCCACACCCTTCCGGAAATCGTGTGACGGCGCCGAGGGGTCGCCGTTTGTGCCGCTGCTACAGACCCAGCATCAGACTCTGCGACTCGTCAAGGCGCTGTACCTCGACGGTGAGATCCGCCAGTGAAACCGCCGACATCTCGCTTCGAATCGCCTCGGAGAGGCGCACCTGGAGGTTGCGCACCGTCCAGGCCACACCCGCGCCCGAGCATCCGGCGGGCGGGTTGTCGCTCCAGGTATCGCCTTGCAGGGCCCGATGCACATCCGCAACGCTGACCTGCCCGGGCTCGCGGCCCAACACATAGCCCCCGGAAGCGCCCCGGACGCTGCGCACCAGCCCCGACCGGCGCAGCAGCACCAGCACCTGGTTGAGATAGGACTCCGGGATCTCCTGCCGCGCGGCGATCTCCCGGCTCTGTGCCGGCCGACCGGGAGGCTGGAGGGTCAGGTCGAGAAGCGCCCGGAGAGCATAGTCGAGCTTCGCCGTGAAGACCGTCATTGTCGCTTCTGCCCCGCTTCCCAAACCTGACCATTCGGATCAGAACGAGTAGGTTCTATCACCGGGTTTCCGTCCCCGACCACCGGGGTCAGCCGGTACGGACTTCGCGCCCGCGGTCGGCTTCCGGGAGCGGCAGCGACACCCATCGCCCGTCTCGCTCGTGGGACAGGTGAAACGCGGCGATGGCCTCCAGCACGTTACACGCTGCCGTGTCACTGGGAGAAAACTCCGCGGAACCATCCAGCCAGGCCACGATCTCCTGTACGGCGCGGTCCAGCGAGGTCTCACCGGCCGGCGGTTCCGGCCACTCCTCGCGCCGCCCATCCCAATAGTCGAGCGTGACGCCCTGCCCGCCCGCAATCGCCCGCCCTTTGGTTCCGTGCAGCACCACCTGGAGCGGACCGGCCCCGTAGTCGGCTGCATCCACCGTTGCGATCAGTCCTCCTTCCAGGCGCAGCAGTCCCCAACCGCCGGGATCCTGGAACTGTGGGCCGCGGCAATCCGGCCGCCGTGACAGGTCCAGCGTCCCCGAAACACCGGCGATTCGCTGCCCGGTCAGCAGCACCAGCGCATCCATCGTGTGCGTGCCGACATTCCCCAGGCGTCCGCTCCCCCAACGGAGCGCCGCCGACGTCAGGTCTCCCAAACCGCCGGCAGCCACCAGGTCGCGCAGGCGGCGGTAGTTCGGGTTGTAACGCCGGCTGTGGTTGATCGCCAGCAGGGAACCCGCCGCGCGACACGCCTCTAGCATTGCATCCGCTTCCGCTGGGGACGTGGCAATCGGCTTCTCGCAGAAAAGTGCGCGCACCCCCCGTCGGGCACACTCGATCACCATTTCGGCGTGCTGCGGCGCGTACGTCGCTACCGACACCAGTTCGGGCTTCTCCGCCTCAAGCATGGCCCGCCAGTCCGCGTACACCCGGGCGCCTGTGCGGCTGTGAAAGCGGTCCCGGCGCCCGGTGTCCCGGCTGCTTCCCGCCACCAGTGCCACACGCGGGCTGCGGCCCAACGCCTCAGCGTGAGTGCCGTCCAGATCACTCACCAACTGTCCGAGCGCGTCGCCCGAGACTTGATCCCCACCCCCGATGAATCCAAGTCCGATGATCGCCGCTCGATACACCGGCGCTGTCTGTCCACTCATTCCTTCTCTCCTCACCAACTGCTTGCCGCCGACTCCGCAGGCTCCCTCAAGCCAGAGCCCACCCTCAACTCGGTCTCTCCATTGCCGCCAATGTCCGCACGCCCGGCGCTGCTCGCTGCAAGCGGGCAGGCGTGAACTCACACATTCGTGCGGATCGAGACGCGCACCGCGCCGCCACCCAACCTGGGGGGCGGCTCCCCGGAGGCAATGTGCCTCTACGTCGTGCTGGTGGTAGAACGCATCTGAAAATTCACGACAATGGCCCCGTTCCGGAGAGGAAACCGGCGCCCGGCTCGGCCGGTCGGGATCACGGTGGACCTCCAGTGACAAGACGGACCCATCGTGGATGTGCAGGAATTGTACCCCGGCACTGGTCGCGATGACCCGGCGACCCGGCGATGGCGGCGCGCTGGACGCCAAGTGGAGGCATAAACGTGGTGGCCAGGAACCTGGCAGCGCTCGCGCTATTTGCCCTGGCTGCGGGGTGCGGGGGGCCCAGCGCCCGGGTACGGGCGATACCCGTATCGCGTACACGTCCGCGGCCCGCGTTTGCGCTCCGCGAGCTGGCGCAGGGAGCAGGCATTCGCTTTCGGCCGGACCTCCACGCTCGTTCGCCGCGTGACATTCTCGGGACCGCCGGCTACGGTGGGGGCTTCCTCGACTATGACGGGGATGGACGACTGGACGTCCTGCTGGTGGGGAACCCCCGGTGTGCACTCTTCCGCAACGACCCGGGCGGCGCTTTCCGGGAGGTCACGCGCGAGGCCGGCCTCGACGTGTCGGGCCACTGGATGGGGTGCGCGGCAGCGGACTATGACAACGACGGCCGCTCGGACCTGTTTCTCAGTGGCTTCGGCGCCGCCGCCCTCCTCCACAATGAGGGAGGCAGATTTCGCCGGGTCCCGTTCCCCTTCCCGCCTGACATGTGGGGCACGAGTGCCGTCTTCTTCGATGCCGATCGGGACGGACGGCTGGATCTCTATGTCGGCGCCTACGTCCGTTTTGGCGCCGGGACACCACGGCTCTGCACCGTCTTGGGCATCCGTACGGCCTGCTCACCAGACCAATACGCGCCGCAGAAGGGACGCCTCTATCGCAATCTTGGCGACGGGCAGTTCCGCGACATTACAGTTGCGGCAGGAGTGGCCGCCACCCACGGCAAGACCCTCGGGGTGACGGTGTGCGATGTGAATGCGGATGGTTGGGCGGATCTCTACCTGGCAAACGATCAGGTGCCCGGTGATCTCTTTATCAATCGCGGCGGGTACTTCGTGAACCGGGGAGCCGAGAGCGGCACGGCCTTGAACGCCGACGGCTTCGAGCAGGGAGGCATGGGCGTGGACTGGTCGGATGTGGACGGCAACGGGCGCCCGGACCTGATCGTGACCACCGCGCAGCACGAGTTCACCAGCCTCTACCTGAACCGGGATGGCGTCCTATTCGAGGAGCGGGGCGATGCGCTCGGTGTAGGAAGCACCACGCAGGAGCGGCTGGGCTTCGGCGCCCGGTTTGCAGACCTGGATAACGATGGCTGGGAGGACCTGCTGCTGGCCAACGGCCATGTGCGCGACAACGTTGACCGGATCCAGCCCGGAGTCAGCTATGCGCAGCCCGGCATGCTGCTGCGTCACACGGGTCGTGGTTTCGCAGAGGTGCTGGATGGCACATGCGCAGACGTGCGCCGGGCGATCGTCGGCCGCGCAGTGGCCTGCGGTGATTTCGACAACGACGGCCGCATGGATGCCCTCTTCACCAACCTGGAAGGCGCCCCACTCCTGCTGCACAACGAAGGAGGCGCCACTCACCACTGGCTGCGCCTGCGCCTGCGCGGGGTGCGAAGCCCCCGGGATGGTACCGGCGCCGTGGTCACACTCGAAGCAGGGGGCCGACGACAGACCCGGTGGGTGGGGACGGGGGGGAGCTATCTCGCGTGCAGTGACCCGCGGGTACACTTCGGGCTTGGGAGCGAAACCCGAGTGGACCGGGTCATCGTGCGCTGGCCGGCCGGTCACCGCCAGACGCTGGAGTGCCCGGCGGCCGACCGGGAATGGGAGATCGTCGAAACGGTCAGATGACGTCGTCCAGCAGTTTGGCGCTCTTCGGGTCGAGCGCCCGCCGGTCGGGGATCTCGAAACGGTTGCCGTCCGCATCCACGAGAAGGAGGTGCCGCTCGCTCAACCAGATACACGACTCCGACAGGCTCTGCACCACGAAATCACGGGGTCCCCGATCCGTTTCTACGTGCCAGTAGGTGACGCCGAACTCGGAGCGGATGTGGACGATGGCCTCTACCGTAGAGGTCAGGTAGCGACGCCGCAGCTCTTCCTCCACGATCGGTTGCGCGTCGGGGGTGAGTTCGCTGAGGTCTTCGATCATCAAGATCTCGTCGCCGCGGCTGTCGTGAAAGGACAGGTGTTTTCCCGGCAGGCTGAGCGGCCAGGCCTGGTACACCTTCACTTCGGTGTAGGAATAGGCGTCTCCCACGGTGAGACGCAGCGCACCGGGTGGGTGGTAGAAGAAGCGAAGGCTCCGGACATCCGGTGGGGCGGGGAGTGGGGTTGACATGTTCCAGGCGCCTCAGTCGTGGAGTGCAATCGAGCGGGCGGCTTCCGATTGGGTTTCGACCAGCTTGTAGAATTCGCCCTGCCGGGCGATCAGTTCGGCGTGAGTACCGACCTCCACGATTCTTCCCTTCTCCATCACTACGAGCCGATCGGCATTCCGCAGCGTGGAGAGGCGATGTGCGATCGCGAACGTGGTGCGCCCCTGGACCAGGTTGGCTGTGGCCTGCTGGATTTTCCTCTCCGTGTCCACGTCCACCGAACTGGTCGCTTCATCCAGGATCAGGATCCGCGGGTTGTGGAGAATCGCCCGGGCGATGGCGATCCGCTGCCGTT
>SYMT01000300.1 GCA_005805375.1 Actinomycetota bacterium | reverse complement strand
TTCCGACCGGCCCCCCGACGCCGGCTTCGCTCCGGGTTCGGGTCTGGGTCCGGAGCCATAGCATCTGCAGCTGTCTTGAGCCGCAATTCACGCCGTCCGTCAATGAGGGTGCTGCGTGCCAGTCCCGTTGCCAGAGCTACTTGTTGGAGCCCGCCGTGCCCCAGTGCCAAAGACTCGTTGGCGGCCCATAGTCGGCAGGCGCGTTCATTCAGAAATGGCCGCAATCGCTCGAACCGGGTGCGGAGATCCCCGAGGTCAGACATGCTCCCAGTGAATCACGTTTTCTGCAAATCGACTCCTTTATTTTTGAGCAGGCCCTTAGTCTGGTAGTGCTGACGGGACTCTCGCAGGGCATGTACCTTGGCGGGAAGCTGATCCCGGACCGCACTCCCTGGATCCACAGTCTCTCGATCACGGAGCAGACGGTGGGGGGTTCCGTGAAGGTTACCGGCATTAACTTCGGAGCGCAACAGGGGGATTCGTATCTGACGGTCGACAACGTCTCCGTTCCGGTCACCACCTGGAAGGCGAATGAGATCGACTTCGCAGTCCCGAAGGATATCAAAGCGGGGCAGCACTACATTGGCGTGGTCGTCAACGGATGCTACAGCGCCAACGCCCTTCCGCTGACGGTTAAGTAGAAGGATACGTAGCGTATCAGGCTTTCGGTACGAGTAGTCAGGCCGGCACTGGACATCCCGGCATACATTGGAGGCACACTATGGCACAGACATACGGGTACGAAAGTGAAGCGTTCAAGCGGGCCCAAGAGACTGCAGAGCGGCACAGCGCCCGCTTGATGGCGCTGGCTCCGGGTGGCGTTCCCGGGCTTATCGGTTCGGTGCGCGCGAGTTACCTGATGCTGGATGGGTGGGTCACACGCACGCCCGCGGTGATCGTAGGGTATCACTGGCGCGAGGTCAAGCGACTCGGGCTGGAGCCGCACGATCTGGGGGTGGACGCGGTACTGGACGGCTTGCCCACGGAGTTGGAGCGGTGGTCGCCGACCAAGCAAAAGTCACTGCGGGTTACACCGGTGCCCGGGCTAAGCTTGGGTCATATCCCCTTACTGCTGGAGTGACTTGAGTGCCGCCGCCCAACCGCACACCAGGGCCGCCAGACGCCGCAGGCCCCACCACATCACTTTCACCCCGGGCGGCAGGCGCTTGTTTTGGTAGTGCTCATACCCGCCAAGCTTCGCGATCTCCCGGACGGCCAGCTCCAGGGTGGGGAGCTTTCTGCCGCCCACCGCCTCCAGCACTTGCACTTCCAACGCGGTGAACACCGTTGTGGGCGGCGCGTCCGGGGTCTCGCGGGCCTGGTGCGTCACGAAAAGCAGGCGCCACGCCACCAGGTAATAAGGTCGCCAGGCAGTGCGCGAGGGAGTGCGCATCGTCAAGCTGCAGGCTCTCGGCCTTGAGCCCGGACTTCAGCGTGTAGTGCAGCCGCTCGATGCTCCACCGCTGCGTGTAGAGGTCGAGCATCTCGAGCGCCGCCTCCAGGTCGGCTACGGCCAGGGTGGTCAAGAGCAGCCAGTGGAGCGGCGGCGTCCCCGCGGGCGGCTCCGGTTCCACCGCCAGGATGGCCCAGAGCGGCACCGCCGGCTGCCCTTTCCGCTGTGCCGTCGCGGTCACCGCCGGCAGGGTCACCGCCGCGATCCGAATTTCCAGGGCAGCGAGGCGCGCCGGCTGCGCCGCACGCCCCGGCCGCGCTGGCTGGGCCGGCACGGCCACCGTGTGTTGCCCGAGCACCGGGGCCTGGGCCACGACCTCCGCCAGCACCCCGCGCTCCGTGTGCCGTGGGTCTGCTTCCCGCACGGCCCCGTTGACCTTCCGCCCGCCGACCGCGCGGAGCAGCAGCTCGATCCCGGGCCGGCGCGGCGCGCGCAGGTAGCCCGTCACGTCGGACTCCCGATCCGCGAGCACCAGGGCGGCCTGCCCGGCGGGTAAGGCCTCCTGGATGCTGGCCAGGGTGACTTCCCACTTGGCGCTGGCACACCGGACGATTTCCGGGTCCACCTGCAGTGCGTAGCCGGGGGCCGTGGTGTCCGTGTCGCCCCACAACTGCAGCGACAGGACGCCCAGGGGCACGCCGTCTGGGCTGACCGCCAGCGCCGCGTGCCCGACCAGCCCGCGGGTGCTGTCGTTGAGCCGCCCCAAGCCGACGATCTGGTCTTGCCCGTAGGTGAAGTACGTCGTGTCCTGGGCCACGAGCACCCGCGCGTAGCCCTGGCAGCGCGCCGCCGTAGAGGCCACATGCCCGGCGATCAGGTCCGCCACCCGCGTGTCCTCGTGCCGAAACAGGTCTCCGGCTGCCTGGCGCGTGCCACTGCCCAGCGCGGCCGAGAGCGACAGTTGGGGCTGGTGAAACAGCGCCGTAACGGTGCGCGCGAGGGTTTTCACCCGGCGCGGGTCCCGCAATTTCGTGCCCCGTAGTTCCGCTTCGGCCCAGTGCGTCTCCATGTGCCTCGCCTCCTCGGTAGAAGAGACGAAAAGGCGGCGAGAAAGATTCCCGGAGTCAGGACCTATGACTCAAGCTAGGCCCGTGCAGGGGTTGGGATCAGAAGGAGCAATCCGGGTTCGAGCAGAACGACCCTTCGGGGATCAGGACGAACTTCGGAATCAAGGCGGTGGTGGGGCTTGCATGGACTCCAGGCTGAGGGGAACCCCGCCTCCCCGATCCAGCGGCGATCCACCCCCTGCTGCCGGCCTACCGCCAAGCCAGCCAGGTAGAGATGCTAGAATCCAGCCGTCGCACAAGAGACCAACTTGAGGCCTCCTGGGATGCACCCTGATGGCAGCGCTCTGGACGATTGCGTTGCTGCGGGAGTTGCGGGTCATCGGGGCGGAACACACCGTCCTCCGATTTCGCTCGCGGCTGATCGGCTCGTTGCTGGCTTATCTCGCCTACCACCTGGAGACCCGCCAGCCGCGCGACCTCGTGGCGGACCTGCTCTGGCCGGAGTGCGACGGCGATACCAGCCGCCTCCGCTTCCGGGTCGCCCTCAACTCCCTTCGGCGCCAACTGGAGCCGCCGGGCGTGCCCGCCGGCAGCGTTCTCCTGGCGGACCGGGCCTCCGTCCAGCTCAACCCGGAGCGAGTCGCTACGGACGTGGGGGAATTCCGGACCGCATTGCGGGCCGCAGCCGCGGCGGGGGACCCGTCCGCTCGGGCCCGCGCTCTCCGGGCCGCCGTGGAAACCTACCGGGGTCCGCTCCTGCCGCAACTCTGCGACGACTGGATCCTGGTTGAACAACATCAACTGGAGGAGCAGTACTTCCAGGCCGTGGAGGAGCTGATCACCCACCTGGAGGAGGTGGGCGATCTCTCCGGCGCTATCCACACTCTCCGGAATGCCGTGGGGATAGATCCTCTCCGAGAAGAGGTGCGCCGGCGGCTGATGCGCCTGCAGGCTGCCACCGGACGCGCCGGCGATGCGGTTCGGGAGTATAGGAGTCTGGAGCGTCTATTGGCCCGGGACGTCGGTGTCCTCCCCTCACCGGCGACCCGCGCCCTGGTCCGGCAGATCGGGAACGCCGTCGTCCGTGAGGAGGAAGATCAGGTCCAGGGCGGAAGCCTCTGTCCCGCACCCCCTCACCCGGCCCTGCGGCCTTCTCCTGCTTCGCCCCGGCCAGAGACCGGCGCCCTCACCTTCCTGGCGGCTGAAGGCGTGCCCGAGCGGGAGGTCGCCGCGCTGGTCGGGGCGGTCCACCGCCACCACGGCTGCGAAGCTCGGGCCGCGCCGGGTGGGCCGTTCGTGGCCGTCTTTTCCCGCGCCGCCGATGCCGTGGCCTGTGCCGTCGTGCTCCAGGCGGCGCGAGCGGAGACGGACGCCCTCGAAGGGAAGGGGACCGGTCCCTCGGGAGAGGAGCGAGAGCCAGGACCTGCTCCCTCGTCCGCCGGGCGGGAGGCGGCCCGCCTCCGGATCGCCCTGGACACGGGCGCCGCGCTGTTTCAGGAGGGCGAATACGGCGGCCCGGTGCTCGACCGGCTGGCCTGGATCGTGTCGGCGGTGCATCCGGGTCAATGCCTGTGTGCGGACCGGACGGCCGTCCTCGTCCGCGGGGAGCTGCCGGTCGGGATGCGTCTCACCGAGGTGGGGGTCTATCGCTTCCGGGGATTCGCCGAGCCCCAGCGCCTCTTCCAGGTGGACGCCGGCCGAGAGCGGGCCGTATTCCCTCCGCCACAGGCAGCGAGGGCGCACGGAGGGCATCTGCCGGCGCCGTTGACCAGGTTCTTCGGCCGCGAGCCGGAGATTGCGCAGCTCGTCCAGTTGCTCACCCTCGCACTCCGCGGGTACCTGACTCCCACTCGACTCCTGACCCTGACTGGTGCAGGCGGATCGGGAAAGACCCGACTCGCTGTAGAAGCTGGCCGGAAGCTGGAGGAGGCGTTCCCGGGAAGCGTGTGGTTCGTGCCGCTCGCCGACCTGCGCGACGCCCGACTGCTAATCGAGGTCATCCGGGACGCCCTCGGTGTCTCCCGCTCGCCGGACCGAAGCGCCGTCGAACAGATCACCGACATCCTGGCTTCGCGGCAGGTTCTCCTGGTGCTCGACAACTTCGAGCAGTTGCTGACGCCCTCGGCCCCCTCGTCGTCCGGGAGCCTGCCGACAGAGGACGCAAGGCGTCAGCCGGAAACCACGGCGCGAGACACTCTGCGGGACCTCCTGGTGCGCCTCCCCACGTTGACGTGCCTGGTCACCTCCCGACAGTGGTTGGAGGTGCCGGGTGAGCACGTGTTCCCTCTGGCGCCGCTGCCCGTCCCGGTGGAAGGCTTGGGGATCCCTCAGCCCCACGGACCGTGGCCGGGGCTGGGGACCCCGGTTCCCCCAGTCCCTCGGACCGTGGGCGGGGCTGGAGACCCCGGTTCAGAGCATCCAGTATGCCTGAACCCTGAACTCTCCACGCTCCACGAGTGCCCCAGCGTGCAGCTCTTCGTGGACCGGGCGCAGGCGATCCGGCCGGATTTCCGGCTGACCATGCACAACGCGGGCGCCGTGGCGGGGCTATGCCGACGGCTGGAAGGGCTTCCGCTCGCCCTGGAGTTGGCAGCCTCGCGCGTGTGGCTTCTCTCGCCGGCGCGGATGCTGGAGCGCCTGGGGGAGCGCCTGGACTTCCTGGCCTCCCGGCGCCCGGAGGGGGGCGGGCGCCACCACACACTGCGCGCCGTGTGCGACTGGAGCTACCGGCTGCTGTCCTCCGACCTCCAGCGGCTCTTCGCCCGCCTCTCCGTGTTCCGCGGAGGCTGGACCCTGGAAGGCGCCGCGGCGGTGTGCGGCGGTAGAGGAGTAGGGGGGTCTGGGGGTGGTTCTCCTGCACCCACGCCCACACCCCCCCATGACCCCACACTTTCCTTGTTGGATGCCCTTCAGAGCCTCGGCGCCTGCTCGCTTGTCCTCGTCGAGCATGCGCCTGGAGGACCGCGGTTCCAGATGCTGGAGACGCTGAGGGAGTTCGCGACGGAGCAACTCTCCCCCGAAGAGCGTGCCGATCTGCGGCGTCGGCACGCGGAGCACTGCCTGGCACTGGCGGAGTCGGCTGGGGCAGCCTGGAACACGCCGGAGGCCTCTCGTTGGATCCACTGTTTCGAGGGCGAGCGTGAGAACTTTCGCGCCGCGTTGGAGTGGAGCTTGTCCGAAGGACGAGAGACAAAGGGCGAAGGACGAAGGGCGAAGGACGAAGGACGAAACCCGGATGGCGGGGGACGAGGAGGTGCTTTCACTCTTCGCCCTTCCGACATCGGCCTTCGTTTGGCCGGGGCGCTGGCCTGGTTCTGGAAGGCACGCTGCACCGTGACCGAGGGACGCGAGTGGGTGGCGGCGCTTCTGGCAGCGTCCGAGGGTTCCGCTCCCGTGCGCGCTGAGGCGCTGCGGGCGGCGGGAATGCTGGCCTGGCAGCAGGGGGATTGTCCTGCCGTCACCGCCGCCTACCGCGAAAGCCTGGTGCTCAGCCAGGAGATGCAGGACGCCAGCGGGATCGCGAGATGCCTGTCGGGGTTGGGCATGGTGGCGCTGAGGCAAGGGGACATGGCTGGGGCTCGTGGTCTCTTTGAGGAGGTTCTGGCCGCGCGCCGTGCCGCCGGTATTCGGGAGGGCGAGGCGTCGAGCCTGGTGCAGCTTGGCGAGGTCGCGCGCCGGGCGGGTGACCTGGAGGGCGAGGCGGCGCTGTACGGGGACGCCTTGCAGATCTACCGGGAACTGGGAAGGCGGTGGGGGGAGGCAAGCTGCCTCCAGCACCTGGGGCATCTGACCTGCGACCGGGGCAACCCCGGGCGCGCCGCGGTCCTTTATGCCGAGAGCCTGGCGCTCTTCCGGCAGTTGGAGGACCGCAGCCAGATTGCGGCGCTGCTGGTGGACCTGGCGGCTCTCGTACACCACGGTGTGGACGACGGCTCGGCACAGGCCCGGCTGGCCGAAAGCGTGGCGATTCACCGGGAACTGGGGAACCGGCGGGATTTGGCCGATGCCCTCCTGTTGGCGGGTGAGCTGGCCTGGATGCGGCACGTTGATGCTGCACCCCTGTTCGAGGAGGCGGCCAGGCTCTACCGGGAAAGCAGCGTCCCGGAGCGCGAGGCCACCGCCTTGATCCGGCTGGCCGGGACCGCACTACACCGGACCGACCCCGCGGAGGCCCGCGTTTGTTGGGAGACAGGACTGGCGCTGCGCAAGACCGACGGAGAGGCCGGGGTTGCCGCGTGCCTGGAGATTCTGGCTTCCTTCTTCCGGCCCGACGATCGGGACCGGCGCGCAGCCGCGCGGACGGTCCGGCTGTATAGCGCGGCCGCCGCCCTCCGGGAAACCGCCGCCGCCCCCCTGTCGCTGCGATCCCTCTCCGAGGTGGAGCGCCGCCTGGAGGGCTGCCGCCGCGTCCTGGGCGACGCAGCGTTCGCCTCCGCCTGGGAGGCGGGCCGATCTGCGGCTGTTCCCGAGCTGATCGCCCAGTTATTGGCGGCGGATTCCCTAACGATCGGCTAACGGAGGCAGGTGTATAAGCTGCTCAGTGCGTTCGGCCGCTCACTGACTGGTCAACGGCCCGAGCGCCGGCACAGAAAGGAGCTGCCATGATCCGGTCCTGTTTCGCTCGCGCCGCCAAACCTCTGCCTCACCGCCGGCCGAGCTGGGAAAGGCCCCGGCTCGTCGCGCTGCTGACCCTCGGGCTCCTGGTGTCGCCGGGCGTCGTCCGCCCTGGCGCAGCCGGCAGTGGGTCTGGCGCGGACGCGGCCGGTCCCGATCGGATGGTCTCCCCCGCAGCGACTGCCGTGCCGACTGCGGAAATTCCGTTCGAGGTGGCCGCACTGTCCAGCACCGAGATCCAGCTCACGTGGCAGGACCCCAGCCGCACCGAAAGGCGGTTCGTGGTGCAACGCTCGGTAGACGGCGGAAGGAGCTGGCAGCGGCAGGCACAGTTGAATGCCAGCCCCGGGATCGGGCGCTGGCTGGCCTGGAGTGATCGCCGCGTGATGGCGCCGGGGTTCCTTTCGGGCGCTCCCCCCGTCTACGCGTACCGGGTCGCCGTGGTCACGGTCACGGGAACGATGTTCACCCAGCCGCGCGTCTGCGCTCTGCTCAGCCCACCTTCCAATCTGCGAATCGAAGACTTCACGCAACTCACAGACACCAACCTCCCGCTGGCCTGGCAGAACCCGAACTTCGGTGACGAAGGAATGGAACTGGAAACGAAGGTGCCGGATCCGCAGGAGAACCTGCAGACGACGCTGACCCGGTTTCCTGGAGTCCGGCTGGTGCGGACGAGCCTGACAAGCCTGCCTACGAACACCTACCACGAGTTCCGGGTCCGCTCGTTCAACGCGTGCGGGGTCTCCTCGTGGTCGGAGCCGCTCCTGTTCTTCACGCCGCCCGGCGCCACCCCGCGCGGCCGGGCGCGCGTGGTCGCGCGTGGGCTCCACCTCGTGGCGCGCCCTGGCGGGGTGTCGCCCACCAGTTTTGCCGGGATTCACAATGAAGGCTCGGAGATCCTGCGCGTCTGGGTGAACCTGCCCACACCCACGGGCTCCGGCGCCGTACCCGCGGGCAGAGCCGAGTTCCGCGTGGCCCGCGGGATCACCAGTACGGCGGCCTCCGCCGACGTCCAGCCCGGGGAGACCAGCTTCACGCTCCCCATCCGTTTCCGGGTCGGCGCCGGCGTCCGCTCGGGGACGCGCGTAACCGGGAGGTGGGTAATATACACCAGCGATCCGAACAATCAGGTGCTCGTCCTCACCCTGGTTGGAGACGTTCAATAACGCCGATCGCCCGAGTCCCTCGACGGAGCAGAGATCGGCGTACATCCGACCCAGCCCCCGACTCACCGTACCCCGGTGGCGAGTAGAGCGTACGGCATCTCGGAAGCACCCCGCATGGGGGATCCGGGGGTCCTGGCAGCGTTCCAGTCGCTGTAGAAGTCGCGGGACCCGGTGCTGATCCGCTGCTGCCGGGTGACGGACTCGACCTCCTTGCCGAGCTCCAGCAAGAAAGCCGGAAGGTGACTGATCAACACGTCCTCCACGCCGAGTTCCCCCCGGCCCGGGTGCCCCTCATCCGAACTCCGCCCTCGCCTATCCGGGCGCGGTCGAGCAGGCCGCGGACGCCATCAGCGTGTACAGCGCCGCCTGAAGGGCTGCCGCCGCGTCCGGGGCGACGCAGCGTTCGCCTCCGCCTGGGAGGCGGGCCGGTCTGCGGCTGTTCCCGAGCTGATCGCCCAGTTATTGGCGGCGGATTCCCTAACGATCGGCTAACGGAGGCAGGTGTATAAGCTGCTCAGTGCGTTCGGCCGCTCACTGAATAGTCAACGAGCGCCGGCACTGAAGGGAGTCGTCCCCATGATCCGATCCTGGTTTACTCGTACCGCCCCATCCCTGCCTCGCCGCCCGGAAACCGGGATCGCGGCTCGCCTGGCTCTGCTCCTGGGTCTTTTCCTGTTGGCCTCGCTGGCAGTCGCCCGTGCTGCTGTCACCAGCGTGGAGCGGGTCAGCCTCAGCAGCAGCGGCCTTCAGGGGAACGGCCAATGCGACCGCACCGCGATCTCCGCCGACGGGCGCTTCGTTGCCTTCGAGTCTGTGGCCGACAACCTGGTGCCCAACGACACGAATCGAACCTGGGACATCTTCGTCCGCGACCGACAGACGGGCACGACGGAGCGAGTCAGTGTGGACAGTGCCGGCGGGCAGGGGAGGGGCGGCGGCAGCTTCAGTCCCACCATCAGCAGCGATGGCCGGCTTGTCGCCTTCTGGTCCAATGGTGAATTCGTCCCCGGTGTGCGTGGACCACAGATCTTCGTGCATGACCGCCAGACAGGGGTTACGGATCTCGCCAGCCTGAGTAGTGCCGAGGTGGCGGCGAACTTCATCAGCTTCGATCCAGCGCTGAGTGGCGACGGCCGGTTCGTGGCGTTCGTGTCCAGTGCAACCAACCTGGTCCCCGGCGACACCAACAGCACCAAGGATATCTTCGTCCGCGATCGCCAACTTGGCACCACGGAGCGGGTGAGCGTGACCAGCGCCGGCGTCCAGGCCAACCAGGCCGACTCCCTCGGCGACACCTTCGACTGTGCGATCAGCCGGGACGGGCGTTTCGTGGCGTTCCATACGACCGCCACAAACCTGGTGGCCGGCGATACGAACGCCTCAGTCGACGTGTTCGTCCGCGATCGGCAAGCCGGCACCACAGAACGGGTGAGCGTCTCCACCGCAGGGGCCCAGGGAAACAGCGGCAGCCTGGCCCCGGGGATCTCCGCGGACGGCCGGTTCGTTATCTTCAGTTCGACCTCGAGCAACCTGGCGCCGGGCGACACAAACGTCGAGGAGGACGTGTTCGTCCACGACCGGCAGACGGGGCAGACCCGCCGGGTGAGCCTGGACAGCGCGGACGGTCAGGCCAATAGGCGGTCTTTCAACGCTGCGATCTCAGACAACGGGCGGTTCGTGGCGTTCGCGAGCGGCGCAACTAACCTGACGCCAGGAGACACGGGTGGGTTCGACGATACCTTCGTCCGCGACCGGGACAGTGACGGGAACGGGGTCTTCGACGAGCCGGGGCAGGTGAGCACGGAGAAGGTCTCTGTCAACACGGCGGGCATTGGGGGAGACAATAATAGCAACCCATTCGGTCGTCCTTCGATCCATGCGGACGGTTCCTCGATCGCCTTCTCCTCGTTCGCCAGGAACCTGGTGACCGGTGACACGAACAACCAGGCAGATGTGTTCGTGGTGGCGTATGCCCCCGGGTCCGGCAACCGGCCTCCCACAGCAAACGCCGGCCCTGACCAGGTACTGGAGTGCCGGGGCGCGCTCACGGTCGCCACGCTGGACGGCTCCGGCTCCACCGACCCGGACGGTGGCGCCCTCTCCTTCACCTGGCGCGAAGGCGCCACGATACTCGGGACCGGCTCTCCGCTGACGGTGGGCCTGCCGGTCGGAGTGCATACCCTCACGCTCACGGTCACCGACCCCGGCGGCCTGACTGCCACCGACACGGTGGCAGTCACGATCCGGGACACCACGCCTCCGGTCGTGACCTGTCCGGCCAACCTGACGGTGGATACCGCCCCGGGCCAGTGCTTCGCCAACGTGAGCCCGGAAATGGCGACGGCGCTGGACGCCTGCGACGGCGCCCTGCCGGTCACCGCAGCGCGGAGCGACAGCCTCCCCCTGGGCGATCCGTATCCCGTGGGTGTGACCACGATCACCTGGAGCGCCACGGACCGCTCCGGCAACCGGGGCACGTGCCCGCAGACCGTCACGGTGGCGGACCGGGAGCCTCCCATGGTCACCTGCCCGGCCAATGTCGCGGTGACAGGCGCGGGCCCCACCGCCGTCTCCTACAACGCCACCGCCTCGGACAACTGCCCCGGCGTGAAGCTGACCTGCCTCCCCCCTTCCGGTGCCGTCTTTCCGCTCGGGACGACGACGGTGACCTGCACCGCCCGGGACGCGTCCGGCAATCAGGCGAGCTGCACGTTCACCGTGACGGTGACCGGTCCGCCGGACGGCCCGGACCTGGTCGGCGCGTGGAGCGAGACCTCCGTCACGTTTCGGAAGAGCGGGCGCACCACGGTCGCTACGGGACGGGGCACCCTGACGGTGACGAACCGCGGGAACCGGTCGGCCGGGCTCTCCCGCATCCGCTTCTTCTTCTCCCGGGATGCCGTCTTCGATCCGGGGGACGTGCAGTTCGCCAACAAGCGTGTCCCGTCGCTCAGGGCCGGGCGCTCCCTGAAGGTTAAGTTCCTGGTGTCGGTGCAGGGCGCCCAGGCGGACGCCCTCCACGGGCAGCATGTCATTGCCGTGTTGGACGCGGACCGCCAGGTGACGGAAAGCAACGAGACGAACAACCCGGCTGCCTTCGGCCCCATTCCGTAACCACCCGCAACCGAAGACGTGCAACCATCCGGTGCTCCCACTGCTCGGCAGTCGGAGCACCGGAACTGGCTGGAACTGCCGGGATCCGGTCCGGTTTTGCGTGCGCCGGCCACCGCTCCCTCACCGCCGTTCGCGCGGCAACCGGCCCCGGCCTGTCGTACTGCTGGCCCTCGCACTGCAGCAGAGCGCCCACCATCCAGCCAGGCCCGACTCGTGTCTCGCTGCCAGGACTCTGTCTCCCGGCGGCCAGTGCGGCGGCCGGCGCCTGCAGCAGCGCCAGCG
>SYMT01000299.1 GCA_005805375.1 Actinomycetota bacterium | reverse complement strand
GGTCGTCAAGGCCGCCTGCCGCCCGGACTCGCGCGCGGCCTCATAGTCCGCTTCGGCCTGATGCCGTTCCTTGAGGAGGGCCTCAATCGTCACATCCCCGAAAGTGACCCGCACGCCGGTGACGGCAGCATCCCCCGGCAGCGGAAAGCGGTACAGCGCCTCGAGCACCCTGGAGCACTCGGCACTGGAGTAGGAAAACGTCTGGGTCAGAGTGAGATCGGCCACCGGTCCGAGGATCTCTCCCGTGATGGCTGAGCGCCGCAGCGGGACGAACTGCGGCGGCCCATCCGCAGGCGCGCCATCTCCCGGCGCCACCTCCAGGACAGGAAACCCATCCGGGCGAGTGTTCTCAAAGCCGGACCGATGAAACATTGTGTGGCTCCGATGCAGGCGATGGATGGAGAGCAATGCTGGGAGCAAGAATCAGGATTTCGGCGCCTTGCCGCTGACTTCTCTCACTCGTTCCCGACTCTATTCGACCCGTTCTACCCGGATTCTGACGGCAATTCTGTGCGTGCGTTCCATTCGTTCCACGATCCATCGTAGTTGGCCAGCCGGGGGTAGCCAAGCATGCTGAGGGCAAACAGCACCGAGGTCGCCGCGACGCCCCCGTTGCAATACGCCACCACCTCCTTCTCCGGCGTGAGCCCTGCCGCTTCCACGGCGGCCCGCAGCCGGTCGGGCGGCAGAAACGTCCGGTCCGGTGCGATGAGTGCCTCACGCGGGAAGTTCACCGCACCGGGGATGCGGCCGCCGCGCACGCCACGCCGGACGCGTCCGGTGAACTGCCCCTCATCCCGTGCGTCCACCAGCAGGATGTCCGGGCGCCCCAGTGCGGCCAGCACCTCCTCCGCCGACCGGCGCCATTCCGGCTGGAGCCGTGGAGTGAACACGGCGGGGCTCCGGGTCGCCGCCGTCGCGGAAATCGGGGTGTGAGAACCATCTGTATCGCCGCCGGGTTCGTCTACGGCCGTCGTCCGTATCGCTCGCCCCTCGGCGGTCCACTTCGCCCAGCCGCCGTTCAGCACCCGGCACTCCTCGTGCCCCATGGATCGGAGCAGCCACCAGAGCCGGGTGGCGAACTGGCTCGCCGGATGATCGTCGTACGCGATGACCAGGCTGTCATCCCCGATGCCCGCGGCGCCCAGCACCCGTGCCAGCTTCTCCGGCGGCGCCGCCTGCGCGGGCACCGGGTCGAGTTCGTCCACGATGTCGGTGGTCCAGTCGAGGTAGACAGCCCCGGGGATGTGGCCGGCGCGGTACCGCTCCGGTGCGCCGCGGTACTGGGCCGTCTGGCAGCCATCCGCGCCGGTCTCCGTCTTCACGTCCCCGCGCATGTCCACGATGCGAACCCGTGGATCGTCCAGGTGTTCCGCCAGCCAGTCGGTTTCCGCCAGATGTGCCTCGCGCAAGTCAGTCTGCTGTGTCGCCATGCCGTTGCTCCCCCCGGGGCGTCCCAGCCCGGTCTCTGCGCACGCAGTTCGTCATCGGCGGGGCGCTTTCCTGGAAGGTCGGCGCCTGGAGTTACGGGCATCAATCCCCGCGGGCCGCGCGCCGGGCGAGGGCCAGGACCCGCGGTCGTCCGCGCGGCGTGAGCGTGTAGTTCAGACCCAACCGGTAGATTTGCGGGGCATCCGGGTGGAACAGCGACAAGTTGGCAGCGATGATGGCGGGCCGAGGCGATGATAGACTGACTTTGACCTTCGTTTTCGCCCCTCGTCCTTCGGATCGGAGGAGACCGCCATGCCTGTCCTTGCCCCGCCGCACTCAGAACGGTACCGGGAAGCATCGCCGGAGGCAGGATCGCCTCCCCCGCTGGAGGCGGGGGACCACCTGAGCGTGGAGGAGTTCCGCCGCCGCTATACGGCCATGCCGCACACGAAGAAGGCGGAACTGCTGCACGGAGTCGTCTACATGCCCTCACCCGTCTCCCTCCGGCGGCACAGTCTGCCGCACGCCGATCTGATCATCTGGTTGGGGGTGTACCGGATTGCCACGCCGGGCCTGGAATCCGGGGACAACGCCACCACGCGGCTCGGCCCGGAGAGTGAACCGCAGCCGGATGCGCTGTTATTCATTCCGGGCGCACTCGGGGGACGATCCCGCGAGGCGCCCGACGACTATCTCGAAGGGGGCCCGGAACTGGTGGCGGAGGTGGCCTCCAGCAGCGTGAGCTACGACCTGCACGTGAAGAAGGCCGTGTACGCGGAAGCGGGCATCCCGGAGTACCTCGTCTGGCGGGTCGGGGATCAGGCCGTGGATTGGTTTGTGCTGCAGGACGGCCGCTATGCACCACTTGCGCCTGGCGAGGACGGCGTCCTGCGCAGCACTGTCTTCCCCGGCCTCTGGCTCGACCCCGCGGCCCTCACGGCACGGGACATGGCCCGCGTCCTCGCCGTGCTCCACCACGGGCTGGCCACTCCCGAGCACACCCGGTTCCAGGAGCACCTGACGGCCGCGACCGGGGCAAGCGACCCACCGTAGCGCGATCTCCGCCGATGACCGGCAGGCACCTCGAACGGGCGGCGCCTGTCAACCCTGCCCCCCGCCCCGGGAACGCCGCCGTCCCGGCGGCCCCCTCCACCCCCCGCCCCGGGAACGCCGCCGTCCCGGCGGCCCTCCACTCACCTTCACTGCTCATCTCCACCCAAATCCCGAAGGAATCCCCATCGCCGCCCACCCACCTCTTGAACAATACCGTCGCCGTATCAGGAGATCCCCTCCGATGTTCGTTCCCTGCTCCCTGACCCGTTCAACCCGCCGGCTGTGCCCCCTTCGCGTCGCTCCCTATGCACCACATTCCCACCCGAGTCCGCAGGACTTCCCTCCAGGCAGCGCCGCGAATTCATTCCGGCGCGACCCCCCACGCAGCGCCACGAATTCATTCGGGCGCGACCCCCTCCACGTAGCGCCGCACATTCATTCCGCCGGCCCGGGAACGCCGCCGTCCCGGCGGCCTCCCGCTCACCCATCGTTTCTCATCGCCACCGAAAACCCGAAGGAATCCCCATCACCGCCCGCCAACCTCCTGAACAATACCATCGCTATGGCAGAAGGTCGCCTCCAATGTTCGTTTCCTGTGGCCTGACCCGTTCCATCCGCCGGCTGTGCCCGCTCCCGGCGTTGGTGCTCGCCGCCTGCCTCGTGCTCGCCGCCCGCGCGCAGCACGCCCCCACCCCGCCCGCCGAGCCGCCAGCCCCAGCCGCCTCCGCCCCGGTGCAGGCGCTCCTGGACGGCGCCCAGAAGCTGGCGGCGGCGCAGAAGC
>SYMT01000298.1 GCA_005805375.1 Actinomycetota bacterium | reverse complement strand
GGGGGAGGTTTCGGGCGGGATGGCAGGTGCTGCGGAAGCAACGCTACGAACGCCAGATCGCGTCCGGCCTGTTTGACCGGGCGACCACCCCCTTCCTCCCGGCGATGGGAGAGGGGCCGGACTGGGACGCGCTCACACCGGCCCAGCGAGATCTGGAGGCCGCGAAGATGGCGGTGCATGCGGCGATGGTGGATCGCATGGACCAGGGCATCGGGCGGATCGTGCGCACGTTGGAGCGGCTGGGGAAGCGGGAGAACACCCTGCTTGTCTTCCTTTCCGACAACGGTGCTTCCCCTGAACTCCCCGCGCGTCCAGGCTATGACCGCCCGTCGCAAACCCGCGATGGCCGCCCCGTACGCTATCGGGACAGTGCGCCCACCGGGGCCGAGGACACGTGTCAGGGCATCGGTCCGTACTGGGCCAGCGCTGCAAACACTCCGTTCCGCTATTGGAAGCGGGAGTCATTCGAGGGCGGCATCTGTACGCCCTGCATCGTCCAGTGGCCGGGAGGGCTGCGCACTGAGCCGGGTGCGGTGACCCGGCAGGTCGCCCACGTGGTGGACATCGTCCCCACCTTGCAGGCCGGGGCCTCCGCCGGAAGTCAGACGCCCGCGACCGCGGCGGACGGTGGCAGTCTGCTGCCCATCCTGCGCGGGGAGATGCGTCCCGCTCCGGATCCAGTCTACTTCGAGCACCTGGGCGGGCGCGCCATACGTTCCGGCGACTGGAAACTCGTCAGCTTGCGGAGCGGCGCGCCGTGGCAGCTTTTCCACCTCGGCGATGATCGAACCGAAAGCCGGGACCGCGCGGGAGACCGGCCTCTCGTCGCCCGGTCGCTGGCCGTCCGGTGGGAAGAGTGGGCTCGCCGCCTCAATATCCCGACCGGCGCAGCCGCGTCCGCCCCACGACCGAGAAACTGAGCCGTCGCATGTCCCTCCGAGTTCGTCTCCCGGTCCCTGTTTCCGTACTGCTCGGGCTCGCGTCGTTGGCGTGCCGCCACAGTGCGGCCGAGGGGCGTGCCGGCAGCCCCCCGCAGCCACACATCGTCCTCATTCTGGCCGACGACATCGGGTACGGCGACCTCGGGAGCTATGGGGCCACGCGAGTGCGTACGCCGCACCTGGACCGCCTGGCAACCGAGGGTCTCCGTTTCACCGATGCCCATTCCCCCTCGTCCATGTGCTCACCAACCCGGTACGCGCTGCTGACGGGCAATTACGCCTGGCGCGGGCCGCTCAAGAGGGGCGTGCTGAGCGGCGTGGCCCCCCTCTGCATTCCGCCCGGCCGGCCGACCCTGGCTTCGGTGCTCCGGCAGGCGGGCTACCGAACCGCGTGCGTCGGGAAGTGGCACCTCGGTCTGGGGGAAGGGGAGACGGATTACAACCGGGAGATTCGCCCCGGTCCGCTGGACCTGGGTTTCGACTACTTCTATGGCGTGCCTGCCACGGGCGATCGCGTACCCTGCGTCTACGTCGAGAATCGGAAGGTTGTCGGCCGGGACGCGAAGGACCCGATTCAGGTGAGCTACCGGGAGCCCGTGGGAGCTGAACCGACGGGGAAGGACCGCCCCGACCTCCTGACGATGAAACCGAGTGCCGGGCACAACCAGACGATTGTCGAGGGCATCAGCCGGATTGGGTTCATGGCGGGCGGGCAGGCGGCCCGATGGAAAGACGCGGACATGGCGGACACGCTTGCACAGCGGGCAGTCCGCTTCATTGCCCGGAATCGACGGCGTCCGTTCTTTCTGCACTTCGCTTCGCACGACATTCACGTGCCCCGCGTGCCCCATGCCCGGTTTCGGAACACCAGCGGCTGCGGCATCCGCGGCGACGTGATCCAGCAACTGGATGCCTCGGTCGGAACTCTTCTCGGAGCGCTCGACCGCTGGAAGCTCACGGACAATACGCTCGTCCTCTTCAGCAGCGACAACGGAGGGGTGCTCGACGACGGCTATCAGGACGGCGCTGTGGCCGATCTGAACGGGCACCTCTGCAATGGTTCCCTCCGCGGTTTCAAAGGCGGTCTGTACGAAGGCGGCCACCGGGTGCCGCTGCTCGCTCGCTGGCCCGGACGGATCCGACCGGGCGTGACCGATCACCTGGCATGCCTGGTGGATCTTCCGGCCACTCTCGCTGCGGCGGCCGGGCGGGAGTTTCCGGCAGACGCGGGCCTGGACAGCCTGAACCTGCTCCCGACATTGCTCGGGCAGGCGACCCGGTCACCGCGAGACACCCTGGTGATGCACGCCGGCAACGGCAGTCTGGGGGTGCGCCGGGGGCACTGGAAACTGATCCCACCCGGTCAAGGCCCCACCGCGCGGCGCGAGCCCCAACTCTTCCACCTCGGGGAGGATCTCGCAGAGAAGGACGACCGCGCAGGGCGCGACCCCGCGCGCGTGCAGGAGCTGACCGTGCTACTCGCTCAGATTCGAGCGCGCGGGGGAGAGTGACGCCTGACAACTTTGATCAGCGACCCACTGGCATGACTGGAGGCCGACATTTGGGCGTGTACGGCCTGCCCGCGGCTCACGGACTTTCGCACCGAGTGCCGCGAGAGGCAGCCGGACTATTGGGCCCGCCCGGTGGCCGGGTTCGGCGATCCCGGGGCGCGCCTGTTCATCCTCGGCCTGGCGCCGGGCTACAATGGAGCCAACCGGCACGGGCGCGTCTTCACCGGCGATTCCTCCGGCCGCTGGCTCTGGGGCGCGCTTCACGGGCTGGGTGTGGCCTCGCTCCCCGACTCCCTCGGTCCCGGTGACGGCATGGAACTCCGGGACGTGTGGATCAGCAATGCCGCGCGCTGCGTCCCGCCCGGCAACCGACCGACCACCGAGGAATTGGCTACCTGCCGCGGGTTTCTCGCCCGGGAACTGGCAGCACTTCCGCGGATCACAGTGGTACTCGCCCTTGGGAAACTGGCGCACGACACGTATCTCAAGCTCCAGGGCGAGCGCCTCGCCCGGTATCCATTCGGGCACGGCGCCCGTCACGCCCTCCCCGGAGAGCCGTCTCACCTGCTCGACAGTTACCACCCGAGCCGTCAAAATACCAACACCGGTGTCTTGAAGTGGGACAGTTGGGTGGAAGTACTGTCTCGGTCTCTGGAACTCTCTCGCAGCGATCAGCGTCTCCGGGCGTAGACGCTGATCGTGTGACAACACGATCAGCCCCCGATCCCTGTGCCTCCAACAGGGCCAGCCAGCGCTCCAGTTGTTCCAGGCGTGCCTGGCGCTCTGCCGCAAACCGTTCGGCGCGGTCCGGCCCGGTTCGCTTCCTGCGCAGCAGGGGCCGCTTCGTGCTCGGCGCGGGCCGCTTCCTGCGCAGCACGGGCCGCTTCCTGCGCGCCGTGCAGCGTTTCTCGGGCGGCGGTTTCCCGGAAGCTTTCCAGCCGGTGGCCGCCGAGGTCGAAGGCGCGTAGTTCGCTCTGGCCCATCGCCGCGAACCACAGTTCCAGGACCCGGATCCAGGCCCAGTGCCGTACCGGGTGTGCTGAGCCCCAGCGCAGATGCCGGGCACGTGCATCCCGACGCGGAACGTGCGCCGGCCGCTGGTCAAGTTGTTCACCACTGCGCCCACCGGGCCATTGTCCAAGCGCAGCAGTGCGCAGGGAAGTTCTGGCACAACACAAGCCATAGACGGGGCGCCCGATCGGCATGGAGAGGATTCGTGGGCTGAACCTGCGCTTCTGCGGTAGCCGTCCGCCAAAGGCAAACGCCGCCATCCGACCCCACTTCGCGGAAGGTGCGGGATGGTCTCCTCGATCCAGCGGCGTTCGCTGAGCAGCAGGGACTCGTTCCAGGCCCGACTCATCGGCGCGGAACTGTGCGAGGGGCGGAGCTCCACCGACGAATTCCGGTGACGTGGTCGCGGAGCCACGATCCGGGCGAAACGGAGACAGACGGGTGGTGTCCCGATATGGGGTAGCTGTGGTGTGCTTGCGGCACCGCGGAAGTTCGGATTCGACGACCTGGGAGGATTACATGGCTCGATACAAGCGGTCGCACGCCGGCGCGGGAGTGTCGCTCGAAAGCGAGACGGAACGAGTACCCGAGGATGGGCGCTTTCACCTCCTGCGGGGGGATGACATCATCTCCAGTTTCAAGACGTTGAGGTCGGGCACGACGGCCTATCTCAAGCTCGTGGAGGAACTCGGATTTACCACCAAGCCCTTACCCGAGAATGAGACGCCTGCCGCCTCCGTACCGACGCCGGCGCCGTTCACCGGAGACTTCTACGTGTATGGCAAGTCAAAGCGCCGGAAGACGGGCACGCGCACCTTCGGCTAGCTGTGGCGGCCCGTCGGGCCTGAAGGGGAGCGAGGGCATGTGGGGCGTACGAGTGACGGCGACGGTCCTGTTTGCGCTGGCCGGCGTGGTACTGGCCGTCGGGGCACGGGCCCAGGAGGGTCAGGCAGTGGAGATCGGCACGCGACGCGAACTGTTCGTGGATCACGCGTTGATCGAGAAGTTGGATGGAACACGTCTGGTGCTGCACCGTCCCCGCCAGGAAGGAATCGTCCTCCGCTTCGATCGCCCGTGGGAAGGCCCGTTCTCCGGCTACAGCACTCTGATCCAGGATGGCCGCCGCCTGCGGATGTACTACCGCGGCCTGCCCACTGCCGGCAGTGACGGCTCTGCGAATGAAACCACCTGCGTGGCCGAGTCCGAGAACGGAACCGACTTCACGAAGCCGAATCTGGGCTTGCACGAGGTGATGGGCTCGCGCGAGAACAATGTGATCCTGGCGAATGCGGCGCCGGTCACGCATAATTTTTGTCCGTTTCTGGACACCCGGCCCGGCGTTCCGGCCGATCAGCGTTACAAGGGCCTCGGCGGGATCCGATCCAGCGGGCTGATCGCTTTCGCCTCCCCCGACGGCTTGCGGTGGCGCCGCCTGCAGGACGCGCCCGTCATCACCGAGGGAGCGTTTGATTCGCAAAACGTTCCGTTCTGGTCCGAAGCTGAGCAGCAGTACGTGTGTTACTTCCGCACCTTCAAACGGATCGGCGACCAGGGGTACCGCTGGGTTTCGCGCACCACCAGTCCGGATTTCCTCCGCTGGACTCCTCCGGTAGAGATGAGCTTCGGCGATGCGCCGCCGGAACACCTCTATACGAACCAGACGCATCCCTACTTCCGGGCTCCTCATCTCTACATTTCCACGGCGGCCCGGTTCATGCCGGGGCGACAGGTGGTGGGTGCCGAGGAAGCGCGGGCGATTCAGGTGCATCCGGATTACTTCAAGGACACCTCTGACGCTGTGCTCATCACGAGTCGCGGGGGTCATCGCTACGATCGCACCTTCCTCGAAGCGTTCATTCGGCCCGGCATCGGGCTGCAGAACTGGGTTTCCCGGACGAACTACCCCGCACTGAACGTGGTCCGCACCGGAGACACGGAGATGTCCGTGTACGTGCAGCAGAACTACGGCCAGCCCACGGCTCACATCCGGCGCTACTCCCTCCGTCTGGATGGGTTCGCGTCGGTGCAGGCAGCCTACGCCGGCGGGGAGATGCGTACGCGACCGCTCACGTTTCGCGGGAAGCGGCTGCTGCTGAATTTCGCCACTTCAGCGCCGGGCGGCATCCGGGTCGAGATTCAGGATCCGGCCGGGAAACCGCTTCCGGGCTACTCCCTGGAGGAGGCGAAGGAGCTGATCGGGAACGAAATCGAACGCGCCGCCTCGTGGAAGGGCGGAATGGACGTGAGTGCGCTCGCCGGCCGGTCGATTCGCCTCCGCTTTGTCATGAAGGATGCGGACCTCTACTCGATGCGGTTCGAGTGACCCACGGGTCAGTGCAGGGATGGGAACGAGGAACAGGAGTCGGGATGAAGATCGCAGTGCAGTTGGGACTGCTGCCGGGGGAAACGACCCGGGACCGGGCAAAGTGGGCGCTGGACCATGGCGTCGAGGGAATTGAACTGGGGGTGTGGGGCGGCGGCCTGGCCAAGCTGCGACGGGACGCCGAGGAAATCGGGGGCCTCGTTCCGATCAGCAGTGTCTGCGGCAATACCGATCCGGACGGCAACACGAGCTTCGACTTCCTGGACCCGGACCCGGCGAAGCGCCGCAAGAGCATCGAAGGTTGCCGCGGCATCCTGGAATTCTGTGGGGAAGTGGGCGCCGCCGGGCAGATCGTACCCCCGATTTTCGGGCCGCCGAAGGTGCCGGACCTGTCGCCATTCATGACCCCGCTGCAGTTGGAGGAGGAACTGATGCTCGCGGCGTGCCGGGAGCTCGGGCCGGTGGCGGCGGCGGCGGGCACCCTGTTCATGCTCGAACCGCTCAACCGCTACGAGCAGCACTACCTCCGCAAGCAGGGCGATGGCGTCCGCATCATCGAGAAGGCCGGCGTGCCGGGGGTCGGGCTGCTGTCCGACCTGTTCCACATGCACATTGAAGAGACGAGCACGCCCGGTACTTTCCGCGAGTATGGCCGCCACACTTCGCACCTGCATCTGGCGGACAACACTCGTATGGAGCCGGGGACGGGGGACATTGATTTCGTGGCGGCGTTTCGCGCCCTGCGTGAGGTCGGCTTCTCCGGCTACATGGCCTACGAGTGCTCTATCTCGGGGAGTAGCCCGGCCGAGAAGGCGGACAACCTGGACCGGAGCCTGAACTTCGTACGAGACTGCGTAGCACAGGCGGGAGGGTAGGACCGGCTCCGGTGCGCAGGGGGACAGTGACCTCCGTGTGGGCCGCGGCAATTCCGATTGCCGCGGCCCCGCAGGTCGTTCCGAGCGTTCGTCGGCCCACGGGAGGAGCGGCCGTCCTGCTGATCCCCGATCTCCGGCCCCGGACCCACAGGGGCCGGCGGTATGCGATCTCGCACCGGCCGGGGCAAGGCAGCACTGCTGCCCGCTTCGCTGGGAGCCGGCGACCCTATTGTACGCGGGCAACGCTGCGGGCGCTCGCAGCCCCGCGCATCTGCCTGCAACTACCACGACCTGATGGAACCGATTCCGTCGCCGCCCCGGCATGGACGGTGTTGCGAGACCGCTGCGGCGCCGGCGCCGCATCCGGCGCGGCCGCTTCGAATTGCCTTGGGGTGCAGCGGTCCGGACCGGCGCCGTTCGACGCCGGCGCCCGGCAGCCACCCTCGTTGTCGCGCTCCCAAGGAGAAATCCATGTCACGGACCCATGTCGAAATCCGCGGAGACTACTTTTACCTGAATGGACGGCCCACCTACGAGGGGCGGTGGTACGGGAAGCTGCGGATTGAAGGGCTGCTGATGAATACCCGGATGGTCCAGGGAACGTTCCACGATCGGAACCCGGACACAGCACGTCGTTGGGCTTACCCGGACACCGGCATCTGGGACGCGGACCGCAACCTGAGGGAGTTTCTCCAGGCGATGCCGCTGTGGCGCGACCACGGCTGCCTGGCCTTTACCGTGAATTTCCAGGGGGGGAGCCCCGAGGGCTACAGCAAAGCCCAGCCGTGGCACAACTCCGCCATTGAAAGTGACGGCTCACTGCGTCCGTCTGAACTGGCGCGCATGGAGCAGATTCTGGAGCACGCCGACGAGTTGGGCATGGTGCCGATCGTGGGCTACTTTTACTTCGGCCAGGACCAGCGCCTGCGCGATGAAGCGGCTGTGCTGCGCGCCACCGATACCATCACTGCCTGGCTGCTGGAGAAGGACTATCGCCACGTGCTGGTGGAGGTGAACAACGAGTGCAACGTGCGCTACGTGCATCCGATCCTGAAGCCGGATCGGGTGCACGAACTGATCGAGCGGGTGAAGGGCGCCACGCGTGATGGTCGGCGCCTGCTCGTCAGCACGAGTTACGGCGGAAACACAATCCCGAAAGAGAACGTGGTGCGCTGCGCCGATTACCTGCTGCTTCACGGCAACGGGGTGAGCGATCCCCGCCGGATTGCCGAGATGGTGCGCCAGACCCGCGCCGTCCCGGGATATCGCCCGGTCCCGATCCTCTTCAACGAGGATGACCATTTCGACTTCGACCAGCCGACCAACCACTTTACCGCCGCCCTGTCGGAATACTGCTCCTGGGGCTATTTCGACCCCGGAGCCAACAACTACCGGGACGGGTACCAGTCTCCCCCGGTGCAGTGGGGTCTCAATACACCGCTGAAGCGCGAGTTCTTCCAACTATGCCGGACGATCACACGCGGCGACTGACACGCGCTCCTCGCGCTGTACCCACAACACGGCCGGCCGGACTTGGATCCGCACCGTGGCGGCGGTGAGCATCGCCGCTGCCTGGCCCGGCCGGCGGAGCCCGCAACAGAAACAGAAAAACGAGGGAGCGGCACGGCCGCTCCCTCGTTCCCTACCGCGTGAAGGCAGTTCCCGTCGCCACTACTGGGTTCGGTTGAACATGCGGGTCGGGGAGCGCATCGCCTCGACCTTCATGGACTTCACGTGACCATCTACGAACGCAGTGTTTACCATTCCCTGGTGCAGCGGGAGCGGGGAGGACCAGGGATTCGTGGTCGGTTCGTACACATACGGGTAGGCGTATCCCGTGCGAGGGCCGCAGAGGCTGTAGATGCCCGGGAACGTGGAGGCGTTGCAGGCTGCCGTTCCCGGGAAGATGCCCGAGTCGGTCATCATGACCGTGCTGGCGGGGGCGGTGAACTCCGCAAGGGCGGGGCCCTGCGGGAAGCTAAAGGCGCTTCCCGGGATGCGGACTGCCGTTCCCCACATGGTGGGATAGGCATATCCGTAGCTGCACGGGTTCTGGCGAGTCGGGCAGGAAAAGATCTGGGCGTTCTTCACGTACGGACAGGTCTGGCATTCCTGCTCGGCGCGGGCCATGTTCCAGCCCGGCGGGTAGAGATACGGGCTGTGCGATTGGATGGCGCAGGGGCTCCATTGCCACGATCCGGGGTAAACCTCGTCGTAGTCCTGGGCGTACATCACGGCGCCGAGAGCCATCTGGCGCACGTTGGAAAGGCATGCCGAGCTTCGCGCCTTTTCGCGGGCCTGAGCAAAGACCGGGAAGAGGATGGCAGCGAGAATCGCGATAATCGCGATGACGACGAGCAGCTCGATGAGGGTGAAGCCACGTCTCCGCAGAGTCATGAAGGCATTCTCCGGAACAAGTGCCAGCCGGTCAGTTCCGGCGCATAGCAGCTACGTTCACTATCCATGAACGTTCGTTCTACACATCATACCCGATTCCTTCTCCCTGGGAACGAGAATCGAGGGGAATTCGTAGGACGGGGTTCAGGTGCAGACCGGGAGCAGATGTGCCTGTCGGAAGTGCTTTTCAGGGAACAGGGTAGCACGGAACAACGCAGGGGGTAACGAGCGTGGCGGAACAACCGGACGTGATTGTCATTGGAGCGGGGGTTTCTGGGTTGAGTACGGCGCTGCAATTGGCGCGGCGGGGCCGGCGCGTGGTCGTGCTGGAGCGCGGTGCGCTGGCTTCGGGCGCCACGAGCCGTGCTTCCGGACTGCTGGGACAGCTCCGGGGCACGCTGGAGTCGTCCCGGATGCAGGTGGAAAGTCTCCGCACGCTTCTGGAATTGGCACGGGAGGCGGGGGCGGACCTGTTCCGGCAGTCGGGCTCCCTCCGGGTGGCCTGGACCCCCACCCGGGCAGCCGAACTGGAGCGCACTCGGGCGATGGCCGCGGAGGCAGGGCTGGAGTGCCGAGCCCTCACCGCCGCCGAGGCAGCCCGGCTGGCGCCCTGCATGCGCACGGATGATCTTCTTGCCGCCTGCTTCTTCCCGACCGACGGGTATCTGAATCCACCCGAGGTGGCGCGTCTCTACAACAGATTGGGCGAGCGGGCCGGGGTCGAGTACCGGCCGCACACGCCGGTGGAGGCAATCCGCACCCGGAACGGCCGTGTGACGGGATGCCGAGCGGGGGGCAGGGAGGTTGAGGCGCCCGTGGTGGTGAACGCCTCGGGACCCTGGTCGCACCTGCTCGCGGATCTGGCGGCGCAGCCGCTCCCGACCACCGGGATCGGGCACTGTTATCTGACCGCCGCCCCGGACCCGCCGCTGGACCCGGGCATGGCCACCGTGCGGGATCGAGAATTGCGTCTGTACAGCCGTCCCACGCGAGAGGGCGGGCTGCATGTCGGGATCTACGAAGCGACGCCGGTGGCGTTCGACATGCGCGCGCTGCCGGGCGATTTCCGCATGCAGGAGATGGGGACCGAGCGGTTCACGGCGGTTCTGCCCCACCTGCTGGAGGCGGCGCGGCGTCGGTTCCCCTTCCTGTCCGGCAGCGTGCCGCTTCGCTATACCACGGGTATCATGTCCTGGTCGCCGGACGGGCTGCCGTTGTGCGGGGTGCTGCCGGGCGTGGAGGGGCTGTACCACTGTGCAGGTTTCTGCGGCCACGGGGTGATGCAGAGCGCGGCGATCGGCCTCCTGATGGCGGATCTCATTCTCGATGGCAGCTGGCGCTATGATCCGGTCGAACTGGAAGCGGATCGCTGTGTGGAGTGGGACGACCTCCACGATCACGCCGCGGTGACGGAGCGATGCCGCGTGGCGTATGCGACATGCTACGGCCACCCGTACCCGCAGGGATGAGTCCCACATCGCCGGGGGACCTTGTCTGCGGCAGCCCGGTTCCGTCGAAGCCGGTCCTACACTTCAACCCAAAAACCAGGGGAGGAAGGTTGCCTGTCACAATGGAACGGAAACAGGGACATGGCAACGCGCTCGGCGGAAGCCGGCACGCGGGTGTTGAGGGTGAGAGCGATGAGAATGGGCGCAAAGACGTGGATCATGGGGATGGGGTTCGGCGCGGTGCTGTGGCTTGGCAGTGGGCAGCCGACTGGGGCGCAGATTTGCTACCCGATGATCACCGGAGTCTATCCGGTCGGGTGCCAGCGCGGTAAGTCCACCGAGATCACCGTGAACGGTCAGCAGAATTTCGCCGGGGCCTACACAGTTTTCTTCGAGGGGAAGGGCGTACAGGCGGAGATCGTCCCCCCGAACCCCGCCCCGGACGCGGCCAAAGCCCAGAACACCCTCACGCTCAAAGTCACCGCGGAAGCGGACACCGAACTGGGACCGCGGGAGTTTCGGGTGATGACGCCGCGCGGCTCATCATCCATCGGCATGCTGGTGATCGGGGATGATCCGGAGGTGGTTGAGACAGAAGACAACAACACTCCCCCGAAGGCCAACGCGCTCACGCTGCCGGTCACGGTGAACGGACGCGTGCAGGCGGTGGAGGATGTGGATGCGTACCGGTTCGAGGCCCGCGCTGGAGAAGAGGTGGTTTTCAGTTGCATCTCCGGCCGCCTCCAGGACAAGATCCACGACCTGCGCCCCGGCGGCGGCGGCGCCCACGCCGATCTCGTGCTCACCCTGACTGACGCCGAGGGCCGGGAACTGGCGCTGGCAAACGATTATTGGGGCCCCGACCCGCTGCTCGTCTACCGCTTCGAGAAGGCGGGAGCCTACCAGATCCAGGTGCGCGATGTGCGCTACCAGGGTGACGCGGGGTGGAGCTATCGGCTGACCTGTACGCCTCGTCCCTACGTAACCTCCGTCTACCCACTCTCCGGCAAGCGCGGCGAGGCCGTATCGGTACAGCCCGTCGGCTTCAACCTGGGCGGGATGACTTCGTGCATGGTCCAGGTTCCGGAGATGGCGCCCGGACCGATGCGGGTTCGCCTGCCCGCCGGCGGGGGCCAGACCAACCCGGTGCCGTTTCTGGTGAGCGATCTGCCCCAGATCCACGAGGTGGGTGACAACAACACGCCGGCCAACGCCACTCCAGGTACGCTGCCCGGGGGATGGAATGGACGCATGGAGGCGGCGGGGGATGTGGACTGTTTCCGCTTCGCTGCCGAAAAGGGGAAGGTCTACAGTTTCGAGGTGCATGCCCGGCGGTACGATTCCCGCATGGATCCCACCATTGACATTGTGGACGCCGACGGGCGTACGGTGGTCACCAACGACGACGGGCCCGGGATCGGCAAGGACAGTCAACTGGACTGGACCTGCCCGGCAGATGGGGAGTTCACCCTCCGGATTACGGATCTGCACAGCCGCGGCGGACCTGACTTCGTCTACTCCATCGCCGCCACTCCCGGCCGCCCCGACTTCCTCCTGCAGTGTGATGATGACAAGGCACTCATCGGGCCGGGCAGCGGCTACGCCATGTATGTCATCGCCACTCGCCGCAATGGCTTCGACGGCGACATCCGCCTCACGGTCGAAAACCTGCCGCCCGGTGTCACCGCTACAGCGGACCGCATCCCGGCGGGGATGACCCAGGCGTGTGTGGTCCTGCGCGCCGCCGAGGATGCCAAACCAGACTTTCGCGCCATCCGGATTCGCGGCGCCGGTGCGGTCACCCTCCCGGACGGCACGAGCGAGACGGTGGAGCGCACAGCGACTCCGATGCAGGAAATCTACATGCCGGGTGGTGGGCGCACTCCATTTGCAGTGAACACACACGTCGCCAGCGTCACCGGGCCCAGCGATGTGCTGCTGAAGCTGAGCGCTAACCGTGTGACCCTCGATCCGGGCGGTACGGTCACGATCAATGTAGACGTCGTGCGGCAGAACGGCTATGCGAAGAACGTGGTGCTGGATGTGTACCTCCGGCATCTGGGCCGAAAGTATGGAGATCCCCTACCGCCGGGCGTCTCGTTGGACGAGAATGCGAGTAAGACTCTCCTCGGGCCCCAGGAGAACAAAGGCACGATCGTGTTGAAGGCAGCCGCCGACGCTAAGCCGATTGAGAATCTCCCGATCGCCGTGCTCGGCCAGGTTTCGATCAACTTTGTCGTCAAGGTCAGCCATGCGAGCGAGCCGGTTTTCCTCACGGTGCGCCGTTAGCGGAGGAAGGCGATCAGTCGCCGGATGCAGTCTGCAAGAGGGCGGATGGTTTGCCCGTCCTCCGGTTGCTCCTGTCGAAGGGGAAAGGACAAGGGCGGAGGGATGCTGGACGAAGAGAGTGGAAATCGGCGGGGGCTGGCGAGGCTGGTACGGTGTCTCGTGCCCCTCGGCGTGGTAGTGGCGGCGACAGCGTCCGGGGCCCGGAATGCCCCGGACCGGTCTGAGCTACCTGCGGGCCCGCCCACCGTCTCGCTCCCTCCGGTTCCGGGCCCTGCGCCCAGCGGTCCTCCCTCGGCCCTTCCGGTGCGGGCTCGCGTCCAAATTGTTTCCCTGCGTGCCGGTCCCGCCGCGATCCCGGCCGGCCGTGTATCACGTGCGCTGCGGGGAGCGGCCGGGATCGCACGCACTTTCATCACCGAGTCCGGCGCCTCGCTGCAGATTTCCGCCGTAGCCCGCGTTCCCGGCCACCCCGACTGGAACTCCCGCATCATCTGGAAAGTGACCCCGCCGGCGGGATTTGTGCTGCCGGACGGTGATCTGCCGGTGGGTCCCACGCTCGCGGCGGTGCTGGATCGGCCCGGGGGAAATCCTGGGGGTTTGGGGAGTCCCCTGGCCTTCACCGTCACAGCCTTCGTGCCGGATGAGGCGGGAGCGCAGCCGGCACACGTGACGGTAGAACAGGACCTCCTGGACCGCCTGCGCCAGGAGTACGTGGACCTGAACCGCTCGGTCGTGCCGGGCCGGGGTGAGTTCCTGGATGCCGCTGCGTTCCAGCGCCGCTTCGGCCGCCGCTATCCCCGGGTCTCCTTCGAAGACCTGAATTGGAGTCGCCTCCCCGGCAGCGAGGCCCGCTACCCGTTCGTTCTCGCCACCGAGGCACTCGTCCGCACTATTCACGAAACCCGGTGTCTCTACGGACCGGTGACGGTGAGCAGCGGGTTCCGCAACCCGGTGCGGCAACTGGTGGTCCACGGCTCCGTGGGGGAGAGCCACCATCAGTACGGCCGTGCCGCCGACCTCCACGTGGCGCCGGACAGTTCCCCCCCCCGCACCGGCCGCGCGATAGCGACCGAACTGGACTGGTTTCGTCTGGCATCCGCCGCCCTCCGGGCCGGCGGCGTGTGGATCGAGCCGATGCTCGCCTGCCACGTGAACACCGCTGGTTGCCACGTCCATGTGGATGTACGTGAAGCCGGTGCCGCGAGCGCCGTGGTCCGCGTCACCGGCCGCATCACCGACTCGTGGGGCAATCCGATTCCCGGTGCGGTCGTGCGTATGGCGGGCATGCCTGCGGTCACGAACGCCGAGGGCGTCTATCGCCTGAAGCATGTGGTGACCGCCGCGCAGCAGACGCTGGAGGTGATGAAGGACGGCAGGCCGCTCGTGGCCGACGAGGTGACTCTCGGTGGGGGGATCACGACCGCCTCGGTTCAGCTCCCGCCCACAGGTTCCGCCTTCGCCGCCAGAAGTGTCCTGCCCACTCCGTCGCGCGCGGGCGCTGCGTCGCCCCAGGCTTCTGTCCTCCCCAACAGCACTTCCGCACCGGCCGATCCGAATGCTGCGGGCAGCGCGCCCGGCCTGCCCGTCCCGGCTGCACGGCTGACCCCGCAGAGCCCCGCACAACCCGCCGCGCGCGTCCCCCTCACCCCGGACTCACCTCAGCCGCCTTCCGTACTCCCGTCCTCCCCGGGACCATCCCAACCTTCGCTGCGTCTCCCAGTCACCCCGGGCTCAACCCGACCGGCTCCCACGACCGGCGCTCCCCACCAGCCCACCACCCGTCCCGGTTCCATGCCTGATGCCGCCGCCGCTGCCGCCGGTCTGGGTGTCGGTGCGGCAGCGGGCGCCGTCAAGGGCATTCTCGACCGTCGCTCCCGGGTGAGCGCCCGGACTTAGGACCGGCGGTTCGGGACAGGCGGGCGTGACGCCGGCGCTCCCGGGCATGAGGCGGGCTGGGGGACTGGCAACGTCCGTAGGCTGTTGGTCTGACCGGCGCCCAGCGCTCTGATGGGAACACCTCCTTGGCGGTTACGGCGCGGTTGGGCGACGTCGGCCGGGTCGGGACTGCGCCGGGGCGACTCGCGCAGAGCGGGGTAGAATACTTCACGCCTCGATCTCGCTGTCTCCCTGACTCCCATGCCTCTCCCATCTGCCCCTGCTTCGCTCGAATCCCAACGTCTCGAGCCCGCCGGCCCCCTCGGTGGCGCCTGGCTGCTCGCCGAGACGAGCCCGGATGCAGTGTTCGTGCCGGAAGACCTGGACGCGGAGTCCGTGGCGCTCGCACGGGCAGTCCGGCAGTTCGTGGAACGTGAGATCCTGCCCCGCACGCCCGCGATCGAGAGCCGGGAGCCCGGACTCACTCCGCGCCTCCTGCGCGAGGCCGGGCGGTTGGGGCTGATGGGGCTCGAGGTTCCCGAGGAATATGGGGGCCTGGGGCTCGATCTGCGGACGGCCTGCCTGCTGGCGGAGGAACTGGCGCGGCAGGGGTCGTTTGCCGTGTCCCACGGGGCCCATTCGGTGATCGGGACGCTGCCGCTGGTCTGGTTCGGCACCGCCGCGCAGAAGGAACGTTACCTGCCCCGCCTGGCGAGCGGAGAGTGGGTCGGTGCGTTCGCGTTGAGCGAAGCGGGGTTCGGATCGGATGCACTGGGGGCTGCGACCCGTGCCCGGCTGAACGAAGCGGGCACGCACTACGTGCTGAACGGCACGAAGATGTGGACCAGCAACGCCGGATTTGCGGATCTCATCACGCTCTTCGCCCAGGTGGAGGCGGCGGAGGGCGCCCGGCCGGGGCGCACTTTCACGGCGTTTCTGGTGGAGCGAACAACACCCGGGGTCAGCATCGGGCGCGAGGAACACAAGCTCGGTATCCAGGGGTCCTCCACGTGCCGGGTGATTCTCGAAGACGCATTGGTACCGGTCGAGAACGTGCTGCATCAGGTTGGGCGCGGCCATGTGGTCGCATTGAACGTGTTGAACGCGGGCCGCCTGAAGCTGGGAGCGGGCAACCTGGGGCCGGCGAAGGACCTGCTCCGCATTTCCGCCCGCTACGCCAATGAACGGGTGCAGGGCGGACGCCCCATCGCGCAGTACGGCCTCATCCAGGAGAAGCTGGCGGAGCAGGCCGTGCGGATCTTCGCGGCCGAAAGCGCCGTCTACCGCGCCGCGGGGCTCGTCGCCGCGTGGCAGGAACGCGCAGTAGCCGGAGACGCAAACCTCGCTCCGTCGGAGCATCCCGACCTGCCGGTGCGGGCTCAGGCACTGGAAGAGTATCTGGTGGAATGCGCACTGCTGAAGGTGCTCGGGAGTGAGGCCCTGGACTATGTGGTGGATGAAGCGCTCCAGATCCACGGCGGCTATGGCTACACCGAGGAGTTCCCGATCGCCCGCGCCTACCGGGACGCTCGCATCAACCGCATCTTTGAAGGCACCAACGAAATCAATCGGCTCACGATCACCGGAACGCTGCTGCGCCGGGCGGCGCGTGGGCGCCTGCCGCTGCTCGGCGCGGTGGAACGCGCGCGAACCGAGCTCCTGGAACCTCTGGGGATTGCCGAGGTGGACGACACCCCGCTCGCCGCAGAGGCTGCTGTGCTGGCGGATGCGCGCAAGCTCATCCTGGTCACCTCCGGGCTGGCGGCGCAGAAGTGGGGCGAGCGCCTGATGGAGGAGCAGGAGATCGCAGGAGCGATCGCCGACCAGATCCTGGCTTTCTATGCCGCCGAGAGCGCCCTCCTGCGGGCCCGAAAGTTGATTGCTGCACAGGGTGACCGCGGGGTCGCGGCCGGAGAACTGGCGCAGGTGGCGGTTGCCGTTGCGGCAGGCCGGATTGAAGCCGAGGCCCGCCGCATCCTGGCCGCGGTTTCGGTCGGTGATGAGCTGCGCACCCAATTGGCGCTCCTTCGCCGCTTCAGTCGTCGCCTGCCCGCCGACACCATCAGCCTTCGGCGCTCCATCGCCCGCCGCGTGATCGCCCAGGAGCGGTACCCGCTCACCCGGACGTGAGAGGCACGGGCCCGGGGTGCGCCGACCCCAGGCTCGCCCGATGCTTCTGCGTGCGGGGACTGCTTTTTTGCCGACCGATCTGGTATGTTTGGAAGGGAGCGTGTCGGTGTACGCCCCTCCCCGAGGTGATTCATGGCCAGCACAGTGCTGCTCACCCCCCCGGCGGCCCTGCCCACGCGCAGGCTGCCGCCGGAGGCGTTCCCCAGTTCGGATGGGATCCCGATGGAATCGCGGACCGTAGCCAACGCGGCCCAGTTACTGCGGCACGTCCTCATTCACGCCGGGCTCCGTCCGGACCTGGATGTGGGTTTCAACCAGTTCCTCTACTACGACCCGACCAACCAGCATCGGCACAAAGGCCCGGATTTCTGGGCGGCAGTGGGGGTGCCGGCGCGGCATCGGGAGCACTGGGAGACCTGGACGGAAGGCAAGGCGCCGGACGTCGTGGTGGAGATGGTGTCGCCCACCAGCCGGCAGCGCGACCAGGACACGAAGTTGTACGACTACGCGGCGCTGGGGGTCGTGGAGTACTACTGGTTCGACCCCCAGGACAATACGTGGGCGGGCTATCGCCTGCAGGGAAGCCGGTACGTGGCGATCCCGCTGGAGGCGGATGGGAGCCGTTGGTGCGAGCCGTTGCGCCTGAAACTGGTGTTGTGGGAGGGGGTGTATGACGGTCACCGGCGGTGGTGGCTGCGGTGGGCGTACCCGGATGGGACTTTGCTGCGCACTACGGACGAGCAGCGCGAGGTGGAAGCGCAGCGCGCCGCCGAGCAAGCACAGCGCGCCGAGCAGGCGGACCGGCGCGCCTCGGCAGCGGAGGCACACGCTGCTGCGGAAGCCGGTCGCCGCCAGGAGGCAGAAGCGCGTGTCGCGCGCCTGCGGGAAAAACTCCGGGAACTGGGTATCGAAGCGGTGGAGTAGCCGGCCGAGGCAGGAGTCGGCAGGCCTGAGGCGCAACAAGCCGCTTCGCGCCTCCCGGAACGAAGCCGACTCGTTCGGGGGCTGTGCGTCTGGGGGCGGGGTAGAGCGGGGCCGGCGGGACGCCGGCGGTCCCAGGCCCCCACACACGGGGTAGCACGGGGGTCGGCGGTCCAGGGATGCTGTGCCTCGCCCAGGCAAGGAAGCACCGGGAGCCCGCCCCCGCCCGGCCTCCGGGTGCAGTCTATTGCCCTGCCTATCGGGGTACGTCCAGGCGCGCCACCGGCCCAAATGAGCGCCGGTGGCAGGCGCTGGGTCCCAGTTCGCGCAGCGCCTGCACGTGATGCGGCGTTGGGTAGCCTTTGTGGCGGGCGAGTCCATAGCCGGGGAATTCGCTGTCCAATTCGACCATGCGCCGATCCCGCGTGACCTTGGCGAGCACGGATGCGGCGGCGATGCTCACCGAACGAGAGTCGCCGCGGACGACGGCACGGTGAGGGCAGGGGAGGCCATGCACCGGAAGACCGTCCACCAGCGCGCCGTCCGGCGGGGGCTGCAGTTCCGCCAGTGCACGGGCCATGGCCAGGTGGGTGGCGCGCAGAATGTTGAGGGTGTCTATCTCCCCCGGCGAAGCGGAGGCGACCGCCCACCCCTCGGCGGCGTCCACGATGAGTTCGAACATCCGCTCGCGCTGCTCGGGGGTCAGGCGCTTCGAGTCGTCCAGGCCGGCGAGAGCGAACTCGGATGGGAGCACCACGGCTGCCGCTACCACCGGTCCCGCCAGTGGCCCCCTTCCCGCCTCGTCCACGCCTGCGATGCGCACCCAACCCGCGGTGCGACCCGCCCGTTCCAGTTCCCAGTCCGGCCCCGCGGAGGCGCCCGGCGAGTCCAGTGGCAACACGGGCGGACGGCTTCGGCTCTGCCGGCGAGGCGGCGGTGATGCGTGTGCGTGCGCGGCATTCATTGTGAAGGCAGTTGTGGCGGGTTCGGCGATGGAAGGGGTCACGGGATCGGTCCCGTTCCGGCCTGGTTTTCTGATGCCGTGCTGCGCGCACAGATTCCTGCCTGATCCCCGAAAGAACTCCTGGGAACGCGGGCGCCCTGCCGGCATCTGCCTCGATGTCTTTCCTGGCAAGCTTCGCACAGGAAGCCGCCGGGTGAACCTCGAACAACAATCGGGTTCATCCGGCGCCGTGGGTCACGTGACGCTGAGAAAGCCGGGTGCGCACCGAACAAAAGGCCCTGGGTGGGGGTCATATACCTGTCGCCGGGCTGCCGGCAGAAACAGAATGAACGAATGACCGTGTCGCGCAGAGTTCCGTCCGCCACTCCTCCCGCCTCGCGGGTCGGTCTCCTCCGGAGGCATGTATGAGCTGTCGCGTCTCCTCGCCTTCTCCCGCCGCTGCCGGCGGAGTGTCCGGCCTCACAGGGGCAGCGGGCGGTCCGCATCCCGAGTGCGCCGCGGCCCCGACCGCACCATTCGGTGCAGGTCGTTCGGCGGGTCGCTCCGGACGGCGCGGCCAGACCCTGATCATGGCGCTGTCCATCCTGTTTCTGATGACGATTCTCGGCGCGGCGTTCATTACGCTTGTGTTGAACAACCTGCGCCGCGTCACCCGCCAGGACGACACCCAGGACGCGCTCACGGTAGCGTTGGCGGGACTCCAGTACGCCGCGAATCAGTTCCGCACCAGCGCCGACGGCGCAGACTGGCGGCCGCGCCCGACAGAGCAGTTCTGGCGCACGCCGGTACCTCCTGCCATCCCTCCAATCCCGGTGAATCCGCCGGATACCACCGGGCAATTCGACCGGGACGGCAATAATTTTCTGGACGCCGCGGAAATCCGGCAGATGGATCCGGATTACGAACTGCTGAGTGATTCGGGGACCTTCCGGCGGCCGTTTGTGCGTGTCCCGACCGGGCGCGGGCGATGTCTGCTCCGGGTGACCTACCTGCCTGCGTTCCGGCCCGGTTCCGCGGCCAGCGAGGCGGCCGGGATGTCGGATGAGTACGACACGAATTCCGGCTCGCTCCTCATCGAGTCGATTGGGCGCCCGGGGGAGTTCGATCCGAATGACCCTACTTTTCTCCGCAATCCCACCGAAGCGAAGCCACAGGGACCTTCGCGCAAGGTGGTTGCCCAGGTACCGATCGGTCTGCTGAGCCAGCTCTGGTGGATTACCAATCACACCAATGAGCGGGGTCCGGCTTCGCTCGGTGTGCCGGCGTTCGAACAGCCGAATATCGCCCCCGGTCAGCCGGCGCAGGAAGCGCTCACCGAGTTCCCCACCGTGTTTCAGGGGAGCATCCGTTCCAATGTCAGCGTGCGGTTTCAGGGACGCAATGTGCTTCGGGTCTATCCCAGCCGGGGTGAGGGACTCTTCGTCAAGGGCGACATCAGCTTTGGTCCTCAGGCCAATCGGGACCCGAACGACGTGATGGTGAATGAGCCCGAACTGCGGATTGATGTGCTGGCGGACGCGGGCGGCCCGAACGCCGCCCCCACCAACACCCCGCTGGTGCCGCAGGACTTCCAGGATGACAATCCGGCCGACGACACGCTGCACGTCAGCCAGCCGGCCCTGCCCAGTTCCGCCCCCACCGCGGCTTTCGACGCGAGCCCATTCCAGAATCTCCAGACGCAGGGCGGCTCTCGGGTGCGTGTGGTCCACGATGAGCGACATCTGCGCACCGACACGGAGAACCGTGCCCGCAGCACTCGCATTGTGGAAGCGCCGCGCCTGGAACAGATTGATCCCGCGACGGGAGTCAGCCGCTGGCGCAAACTGACCCGTGACAGCGGCGGGAAGTTCGACCTCCAGCTTCCCGACGGCTCCACTCGCGCCGTGAATTCCGGTTGGTACGGGCTCACCGACATCAATCTCCCGGGGGTTGTGCGGGCACGAGGCCTCTATCTGGACAACTTCGGCGACATTCAGTATCCGGATGATCGCCGCCGGGTGAAGAACGAGTGGCTCCAGCGCGATCCGCAGCGCAACGGCTGGTTCGGAGACTACTACATTCCGGCGGTGCGGGACGGCGCTACCGGGCAGCAGCGAGAAATCGCCGATGTCCTGCTCACCCGGGTCATTAATCCGGCCAATGGGCAGCTCATCCCGGTGATCCGGGTGCGCCGCTTCGATCCGGACACGCGCCAGATGAACCTGCCCGTCGGTGCGCCGACCGATCCGCGCCTGTTTTATACGCCGAATGTTTCGGCCACCACCCCCATCGGCGCCACCGGCAGCCTGACGAACCCGACGCAGTTTCGCGATTTCGCCTATCCCGAAAACGGAGTGTTCTTCACGGAAGGCAGCATCCGGGTGCGCGGCACCGTGGGGATGCCGGGCGGACCCCGCCAGCTCACGATCGTCTCCGGCGGCACCATCTACGTGGACGGTAACCTGACCCGGGGCGACGGCGCCTCCACAGTGGCGCTGCTGGCGCAGGACTTCGTCTGCCTGAACCCGACGGCGTTTACGCGGGTGGAACCGGGCTCGGATGTGGTCGTTGAACCGCATTCCTGGGACTCCGAGACGGGCCTTCCCGACAAGTGGCACTTCTCCCTGCCGCAGGACCGTCGAATGGACTTCTCCGTCACTTCGGCGCGCCCGCTCACGTCGGCTGTGCTGCACATGCAGCACTCCGCCATTGAAGGGGACGCCAGTTCCGAGACTTCAGTGGCGCTCTTCCGTCCGGCGCCGGCGGCGGGGCCGCGGCCGTGGCCGGATTGGAGTCTGGACCGGGTTAACTTTGGGCAGGACCTCTTCGGAACGAGTACCCCCCAGCTCTTCTACCTGTTCCACCAGTTCAGCGCCGGCGTCACGCCGGGGTACGCCGAATCGAACTTCCTCAGCCGCCAGGGGCAGCCGGGGAACTTCGAGATCAAGAGTTTCATCCTGCCCCAGGTGGCAACCGGGGGCGGCCTGCCCGCCGGGATGGAGGGGCGCTTCCGCATCCTCTGCGGTCCGCGCGACGATGCCACGGGGCAGGCAGTGCCCACCCAGAACGGGCAGCCCTACTGGCTCTCTCGCGTGGCATTGCTGCCCACCGACGGCCCGCTCTCCGTCAAGGTGGAGGCGGTGATCTACGCCTACACCGGTTCCTGGTTCGTCATCCCGCCGCCGTTCTTCAACACGCGACCGGAAGACAGCCGCTTTCGCTACCTGCTCAGCAACCAGCGCCACGAAGCCACGCAGCCGGACCAAGGGCTGAACGCGGACCCACGCTCGGCCAACGGCCCGTTGCTGCCGCCGTTCTACAACGAGCCGCTGAATGTGGATATCCAGGTCATCGGCGCCGTCAACGAGAACTTTCCGGCCGAGCCCTCCGATGTGGCTCGTTGGAGCAGTCGCCTGTGGGTCGGGAACCTGGATCGGAATCGGGGCGACGGCACGCCGGATAACGATCCGACGGTCTGGCCGCCGCCGAATCCCGACGATCCCTCCACCTTCCTGGCGCGCGGGCGGGCGCTGTTCAGCCCCCGGCTGACCTATCGCTACGACGGCCTGCTGCGCCGCCTGGTGCGGGTGCGGTTCCTCCGGCCCTACGCCGCCAATCAGATGCGGACCGAGGAGATCGCGTGGGTCGCCCCGCCGCCGGCCGGGGGCAACTATCCCACGAACGTGACCGCGCGGCGGCTGACTGCCATCGTGAGCGAGGCACTGGCGAACAATTCCTACGTGGAGCTGTTGCCGATGTGCCCGCACCTTCCCACGGGACCGCTCCTCTACCAGGGCAACCCCCTGTAGTCACTGGGGAAATAGGAAGTAGAAGATAGGGAATAGGAGATAGGATCGGACACGGGGTGCCAGAATTAGAGCCGTGTATCTGTTTCCTCCTATTTCCTAGTTCCCAAACCCTATTTCCTAAATCCCGAACCGTTTGCATCGGAGAGAGTATGCTGAGACGATCCTTCCAGTTCATTTTCGCGCTCGTCCTGCTTCTCGGAATCGCAGTTCCGATGGTGTGGGCCCAGCGCGGTGCGCGGCTGCAACTCGCGCGCACACGCCAGTTGAAGGCGTGCATCGGCATCCTTCCGACGCTGTACGAGCCGGATCCGGGGATTGCGCCGTTGAATCCGTGGTTCAACGCGTCGGTTACGGGAGATGAGAACCGCCCGGACCCGGATGGGATCATTGCGTATCGCAGTCCAAATCCCAATCCGTACCTGTTTCAGGTGCTGAATGAGCGCAAGGACATGCTCCCGGACGGGTGGGAGATCATCAATCCGGCCGCGCCCGCGTTCGTTACGCAGGCGCAGCGCTTGCGCTGGGAAGGGTTCGTTACGGGGGTTGCGGGCTCGCTGCGGGTGGGCTCTCCCCTCACTCCCGACGTGGGCGCCTACTGGGAGGTCACTATCAGTCAGGCCAACTACAACCGCCTGGCAGAAATGGATGTGATCTACCTCCCGATCGCGCGTGACAACAACAAGGTCGCTGCCGCCATCGGCACTCCCGTGCCGACTTTTTTCACCGAGGAACAGCGGCGCGTGTTGACGACCCTCGCCCACTCCGGCGTCACCGTCTGGGTGGACTGGGCGCTGCCGGCCGTCTCGATGGACGGCGCGCTGGGCGGGCTCGAGCCGGCCAATCCGGCGCCGGAGAACCGCCGCAAGAATCCGTTCTTTACCAATCTGGACTTCACGACGGTACCGGGCACCGCTCAGGCGCCCCTGGTTGAGCATCCTCTCCTGAACGCGGTCTACACCATCGGTGCCGCGGAGACCCTGCAACTCGGATCGCCCTGGGGTTCCCCCGGATCGCAGCAGCCAAGCCTGAACCGCGCCGTGTACACCCGCGCCCGCGATGCCCAGCCGAATGCCAATTACACCGCGGTGGTGCCGACCGGGATCCCCGCACAGGATCCCCGTCGCTATGCGTATGTGGCGGCAGCTCGCTTTGGGGCCGGATTTGTGGTCGCGAGTGCCGGCAACATCGGGGGCGCCATTTCCACCTGGACGAACCGCGGTG
>SYMT01000297.1 GCA_005805375.1 Actinomycetota bacterium | reverse complement strand
GTATCATCTCAGTTTTAGTAGTTATAGATCTCTTGGTGGCGGTTAGTTGATCTGATGGCGTACAACCACTTCCGGGGGATGCTGCTCGGAGTAGCTGGTGAAGCCGCGGATGTCGGAAAAGAGCACCGCCACCCGCTGCCGGGTGCCTTCCTGCATGGCTGCCTTCGGGTCCGCAACTATCGCCTGCACCAGTTCGGGCGCCACGAAGAGCGAGAAATTGTGGCGCAGGGTGCGCTTCTCGGACTCCTCGTGCAGTAACCGCTGCAGGCCCATGAACAGGACCGCTCCGCCGGATCCCGCCAGCATCGGCGTCCACGAGGGGACATAGCGTCCCACCCAGAATTCCCACTCCAGGCCGAGCCACACCGCCACCCACGCCCCCACCGCGGCGCGGGCGGCCGGGCGCACCGGCAGCAGCCCGTAGAAGCAGAACGGCAGCGCTACCCCGACGAGCAGAAATCCCCACTGTGCGGCCATCGGCAGGGGTCGGACCGGCGGCAGTGCAAGGAGATTGGCGATGATCTCCGCGTTGAGTTCCACTCCCCGGAGCCCGGGGTCCAATGCGTTGGGCCGCAGGTCAGTGGTGCCCGTCGCGGTCTCGCCGACGAGAACGATCTTGCCGGCAAAACGCTCCGGCGACGCCTGCAGGGCCTCCACAAACGACAGGGTGGGCACCGCCACTCCCGGTCGCCCGCGCGCGCCCGTCCGGCGCGCCACCGGTTGGAGCAGCAGGACGCCGTCCGGGAGTTCGATCCGCCGTTCCCCGATGTGTAGCGAATTCGGCGGCCCCGCGAACGCGAGGGCCGGGTCGGCACGCTCGGCCAGCAGCGCCACTGCCAGAGACAGATGCGGCAGCAGTCTTCTCGCCGTCACGCGCGCGAGGCGCGGCGACCGGTAGACTCCGTCCGGGTCCGGATCCACCTCCGCAAACCCGAGCGTCGCCGCCGCCTTTTGGAGTTCCGGCAGGGGTGGTTCCAGCGCCGCGGACGAAATCGCTTGCAGCCACCCGCGCGCGGCCGGCGTCGCGGGCGACAGTTTCTCCAACAACTGGTCCTCACGCGCCTGCTGTTCCGGCCCGTAGGGCCGGGCTTCCTGCCAGCGGTGCAGCGGCAGGGCGACTCGGCCATGCCGCCGGACGGCGGCTGCGAGGGCGGCATCGCCGGCGGGGTCCTGCCGGTCCGGCTCCGTAAACAGGATGTCGAGCGCCACCGCGCGGGCGAGAGTCAGGCGATCCAGCAGGGCGGCATAGCGCCCCCGCGACCAGTAGCGCAGGCGTCCGTACTGCTGCACCGTGCGATCGTCTATGCCGATCACGAGAACGGAATCCGGAAAGGCGCGTACCTGGCGCGCCCCCAGCCGCCAATGGAGATCCGTGAGAGACCGGTCCAGGCTTTCCCCCAGCCCCGTTGTCTGAAGCAGAAACAGGAGGAGCAGCACTCCGATCAGGCTGTGGTGCCACGTACGCATGGAATGAGGAATGGGGGAGAGGAACAAGTGGGACGTCCGACCACTCACTCGTTCCTCTCCCCTCGCTCCCCTTTCCTCTGTCGTCTTTCCTCAATGAAAGCGGGCTGCTTCCGTTCCTTCAGGAATCAGGCGGCTCGTATCCTTCGGCCAGATCCTCGAAGCGGGCGTAGCGCCGCAGGAAGCCCAGGCGCACGGTGCCCACGGGGCCATTGCGGTGCTTGGCCAGAATGCACTCCGCCTCTTCGAGCCACTCCTGCCCCGGCGGCGGTTCGGTCGCCCCCTCTTCCCCATCTCGATTGTAATAGCGAGAGCGGTAGAGCATCATCACGATGTCCGCTTCCGCCTCGATGGAGCCGGATTCGCGCAAGTCGGAGAGCATCGGGCGTTTGTCGTCCCGGCGCTCCACGCTGCGCGAAAGCTGGGACAGGGCAATCACGGGGACGTCCAACTCGCGCGCCAGGCCCTTCAGACTGCGAGCGATGAGAGAGATTTCCTGGTTGCGGTTTTCCTGACGCCCGTGTCCGCGGATGAGCTGCAGGTAGTCAATTACCACCATGCCGAGCCCGTGCTCGCTCTTCAGCCGCCGGCACTTGGCCCGCATCTCCAGTACGGAGATATCGGTCGCATCGTCAATGTAGACCGGCATGTCGCCGAGGCGCCCAACCGCCTTGCCGAACCGGGTCCAGTCACTCTCCCCATCGGCATCCGCCTGGCTGCTGAGGAAGCCGGTGCGCAGACGCATCCCGTCCACTCGCGCCTCGGAACAGATCATCCGGTGCGCCAGTTGCTCGCGGGACATTTCCAGGCTGAACAACGCGACCGGGAACTCGTGGGCCGCCGCGTGGACCGCAAAGGCGAGGCAAAGAGACGTCTTGCCCATGGACGGGCGGCCGGCGACAATGACGAAATCCCCCCCCTGGAAGCCGGACGTCATCTGATCCATGGCCGAGAACCCCGTGGGGACGCCAGTGATCCGGGTGTCGTTCGCCCGCACCGTATCCAGGCGCTCCATCGCATCCAGCAGCACGGGGCGGAGGTGGATGAAGCCCCCGCGGGCGCGCCGTTGGCCCACAGCGAAGATTTTCCGCTCTGCGTCGTCTACAATGCGGTCTACTTCGTCTTCCTGCGCGTGGGACTCGGCAATGATCTCCCCGGAGGCTTCGATGAGCTTCCGCAGCGTGGACTTTTCCTGCACCGTGCGGGCGTAGTACTCCACATGGGCTGCCGTGGGCACGCT
>SYMT01000296.1 GCA_005805375.1 Actinomycetota bacterium | reverse complement strand
GTGAGTGCAGAAGAGTGAGGAAAGAGCGGGGTGTCTCGGAAGTGCGGCGTGAGTGGAGAAGAGCGAGGAAAGTGTGCCCGGGCTCACCTCCCCGTGACCAACGCCTTTCACTCTCCCCTTTCGCATAGGTCTCGCCGCGCCTGCACCCCTCTCTCAACGTATTGGGCAGATACGAGGTTGCGACCTTCGCTCCGTCCGCCCGCTCCGACGCAGAACGTGCTCGCGCGGCAGCGGGCAAGTTTCACTCCGGGCTCTGCGATCTCTCTACCCTCCACGATCAATGCCTGGCAGGGGCTTCTGCCGAATCCGGGTCCTGGTAGATGCTTCCGCCCTGCTGTCCGTGCTCGATGCTGCTGACCCACATCATGCAGCCGCCCGGGCGATTTCGGATCGGCTGATCCAGGACCAGGATCCGCTGGTCACGACCCAGTCCGCAGCGGTGGAGACCTTCGCACTGGTTCAGGCACGCCGCGGATTGCGGGCTGTGCGTGTGCTCCGCGAGGAGGCCATCCCCGCGTTGCTCGCGGTGTCCCTGGACAATTCCCTCCACGCCAGGGCAGCCAGCGAATTGCTGTCGAGGCGGCGGCACAAGCCGAGACTGGTGGAGTGCATCCGTCTTCAGGTGATGCGGAGCCACGAGGTGGAGCAGGCGTTGCCCCTCACCGGGACTTCGTCATCAACGGCCTTGGACCGCTTCAGGAGGACCAGATCGCCCGTGAAGAGGAATGGCCGGGGCGGAGTGCGAACCGGTTCCTGGTGTGAACACTTTCCTCTTCACGGACATTGAGGGCTCCACCCGGCTCTGGGAGGAGCACCCGGACGCGATGCGTGTGGCGTTGGCGCACCACGATGACCTCTTGCGCGCCTGCATTGAAGCCCACGGCGGGCAGGTCTTCAAGACCGTGGGGGATGCCTTCTGCGCCACCTTCCCGGAGCCGCGGGGCGCGCTGGATGCCGTGCTGGCAGCCCAGACCTGGCTCACTGCGCTGGATCTGCGGCTCGCCGGCGACGGTCGGGTACCGCTCCGGGTGCGGATGGCGCTTCACACGGGGGCGGCGGAGGCGCGGGGCGGCGACTACTTCGGCCCGGCGCTGAATCGGGTGGCGCGGCTCCTGGCTCTGGGGCACGGCGGGCAGGTGCTCCTCTCCACGGCGACGGCGGAGCTGGTGCGGGACCGTCTGCCGGGCGGGGCCTCGCTGCTCAGCCTCGGGGAGTATCGCCTCAAGGACCTCGGGCGTCCTGAGGGGATCTTCCAACTCCGGCACACCGACCTCCCCGCCGACTTCCTGCCTCTTCGAGCCACCAATCCCCCACCGCCGCGCCACAATCTGCCCCAGGCGGTCACCTCCTTTGTGGGGCGGGAGAAGGAGTTGCGGGAGATCGGGCTTCGCCTGGAGCAACACCGCCTGCTCACCCTGACCGGGGCGGGCGGGTGCGGAAAGACCCGCCTGGCGCTGGAACTGGCAGCGCTGCGGGTCGAAGCCTATCCGGACGGCGTCTGGCTGGTGGAGTTGGGGGCGCTCGCCGATCCGGCCTATGTGGTCGAGGCGGTCGCGGAGGCGCTTGGAGTACGGGAGGAAGGGGGACAGCCGCTCCTGCGGGTCCTGCTGGACCACCTGCGGACCCGCTCCCTGCTGCTGGTGCTTGACAACTGCGAGCACCTCCTGGACGCTTGCGCGCGCCTGGTGGACGAGATCCTGCGCCGGAGTTCCGGCGTGCGGGTGTTCGCTACGAGTCGCGAGGGGCTCGGTGTCTCCGGCGAGGCCACCTCCCGCGTGCCCTCGCTCTCACTTCCCGAGGCCGACGCCTCGCTCACTCCAACGGAACTGGCGGCCTCCGAAGCGGCCCGGCTCTTTGTCGCGCGTGCGGAGCAGGCCGACGCCGGGTTCCGCCTCACGCCGGAGAATGGGGCGACGGTGGCCTCTCTCTGTCGCCGGCTGGACGGCATCCCGTTGGCGCTCGAACTCGCCGCGGCGCGGTTGCGCAGCCTCTCCCTCGAGGAGTTGCAGGCCCGCCTGGACCAGCGCTTCCGGCTCCTCACCGGGGGAAGCCGTACGGCCCTGCCGCGACAGCAGACCCTCCGCTCCCTGATCGACTGGTCCTACGACCTCCTGAACGCGGAGGAGCGGGCGTTGCTCAGTCGCCTCGCCGTGTTCGCCGGTGGCTGGGCCCTCGCGGCGGCCGAAGAGGTCTGCGCCGGCCCGGAGGAGGAGGTGCTGGACCACCTCACGTCCCTCGTGGACAAGAGTCTGGTGCTGGCGGAGGCGCAGGGCCGGGAGACGCGCTACCGGATGCTGGAAACCATCCGTCAGTATGCCACCGAGCGTCTGCAGGACCGGGGGGAGGCCGCGCAGATCCGCTCTCACCACAGGGATCACTACCTGGCGCTGGCGGAAACCGCTGCACGCACCATGCTCGGGCCGGCGCAGCGGTACTGGCAGGAGCGCCTTCGCCGGGAGCATGAGAATCTGCGCGCCGCCCTGGAGTGGAGCCTGGCAGATCCCGACTCCGGGGACGCAGCCCTGCGCCTGGCCGGGGCGCTCGACTACTTCTGGCTGATGGGGAGCCACCTGCGCGAAGGGCGCGACTGGACCGCCCGCGCGCTCGCCGCCCCGACACCGACGACGCCGTTGGTCCGCGCCCAGGCGCTAGAGGGAGCGATGTACTTCGCCTTCTTCCAGGGCGACCTGGCCGAGGCGGGTGGTCTGGCGGCGGCCTCGCTCGCCGCAGCCCGGGAAGCGGGCGACCGCTGGCAGATCAGCGCCGGGTTGTTCCAGGTCGGGCTGGTAGCGGTGCATGGGGGCAGTACGGAGGTCGCCGCGGCCTGTGCGGATGAGGGGATGGCTCTGGCCCGGGCGGCGGACGATCCCTGGCTGATCGGGCGCCATCTGGTGGTGCTCGGCCTCGCTGCCTGGATGCGGGGCGACTTCGCTCGGGCCCGCCGGCTGCTCGAGGAGACGCTGGAGGTCTCGCGCACCCTGCAGGACGAGTGGCACATCGGGGTGACCCTGGCCAACGTCGCCTATGTCGTCCGCCTGGACGGCGATCCGCCTCGCGCCCGGGAACTGCATCGGGAAGGACTGCGCCTGTGCCGCGACCTGGGAGATCGCCGGGGCATCACGTGGCATCTGGTGGGGCTGGCGGCGCTGGAGGCGGATGCGGGCAACGCCGAGGGGGCAGCCCACCTCCTGGGGGCGGCCGAGGCGCTGATCCAGGCTCTGGGGGCGCCCCTGCCCCTGCCCCAGCAACGGGAACGGGAGCGCGTGGAAGAGCTGACCCGCACCCGACTGGGCGACGCCGCCTTCACCGCCGCTCTCCACCGGGGCCGCACCCTCCCCCTCGAAGCGGTCGTCGCCCCAGTCCTGGAGCCATCGGATGGCTGACGGCTCCCCCGGCGCCCCAGCCTCGTCCGCCGAACGGGCGAGTGTGCTCCAGGGCGCCCCCGTGCTCGCCCGGAGCCAGAGCGACTACGTCGCTGCGGATGAGTTTCATCGCGAGGGAGCGGGCTCACCTTCTCGTTTCTCACTCCACTTCACGCTCTGCTCTCGTATTGTCCTCTCCGCGTCTGCCTCTCTCTCTCAACGTACGAGACAGACAGGAGGTTGCGACCTTTGCCGCGGCCGGGTGTCTCAGGTTCCGGTCGAATCAGCAGGTGAGGGTAGGGTGGGCAGAGTAGTGCGCGTGCAATCCGGCGGACAGGTAATCATGTGGGGCGCGGTGGTGGGGGCCGCGTTGCTCGGAGCAATCCCGGGCGGGGCTGCCGGGCGGTCGCGAGTGCGGCTCGCGGCCGCGCAGGCGCCGCCGTCGCCTTCCTCCGGGGCCGATCTCGCCCGGGCAACGCACGCGCTCCTGGCGGAGCGCTGTTTTGCGTGCCACGCGGGAAGTCAGCAGAAGGGCGGGCTGCGCCTGGACAGCCGCGAAGGTTTGCTGCGGGGCGGAGACAGTGGGCCCGCTCTGCGCTCGGGCGACAGCGCGGGCAGTCTGCTGGTGCGGATGGTATCCGGCAAAGAACCGGGCAAACGGATGCCCCCCACAGGCGAGCTGCTGTCTCCGCGGCAGGTTGCGCTGCTGCGGGCCTGGATTGACCAGGGTGCGCCTGCGCCCGCCGCCGGTGGTTCGGGCCCTGCGGGAGGCGGCGGGCCGCACTGGGCGTTTCAGCCGGTTCACCGCCTGCCGCTGCCTGTTGTGCGCACTCCCCAGTGGGTCCGCAATCCGGTGGATGCGTTTGTCCTCGCCCGGTTGGAGAAAGAACGGGTGCGCCCGTCTCCCGAGGCGGATCGGCCCACGTTGCTCCGGCGTTTGACGCTCGATCTGCTCGGCCTGCTGCCCACGCCCGAGGAAACCGCCGCATTCGTCGCGGACCCCCGCCCGGATGCCTACGAGCGCCAGGTGGATCGTCTGCTCGCGTCGCCGCATTTTGGGGAACGGTGGGGCCGCCACTGGCTGGATCTGGCTCGTTATGGCGACAGTGACGGGTATGAGAAGGATTCGCCGCGCCCGTTCGCCTACGTGTACCGTGATTGGGTGATTGAGGCGCTGAATCGCGACCTGCCCTTCGACCAGTTCACGATCGAACAACTGGCGGGGGATTTGCTGCCCAACACCACTGTGGCGCAAAAGATCGCGACCGGATTCCATCGCAACACGCTGAAGAACCGCGAGGGCGGCGTGGATCAGGAAGAGGATCGCAACAAGATTGCGGTCGACCGGACGAGTACCACCGGAACCGTCTGGCTGGGCCTGACGCTGGGCTGCGCCGAGTGTCATTCCCACAAATACGACCCGATCAGCCAGCGCGAGTTCTACCAGTTCTTTGCCTTCTTCAACAACACCGATGATGTGGACATCTCGCTGGCCGGGGAGGCGGATCGGGCCGCCTATCAGCAGGCGCTCAAGAAGCACCAGGCCGATGCGGCCCGGCTGGCGGAGGTGCTCCAGGCGTACGAGCGCACGGAACTGCCCGCACGGCTGGCCGATTGGGAAGCCGGCGGTGCAGCCACCCCCGGCGTGAAACCGGAGGCCATCAACCGGATCCTCGCCACGTCCCGCGCGGTGCGCACGGCGGAGCAGCAGGCGATGCTGCTCGGGTTCTACCAGATCCTGGATCCGGGCTGGAAGGAGAGGAAGAAGGCAATTACGGATCACGGCCGCCAGGCTCCCACGGACCCGGGCGCACGGGCGCAGACGCTCCAGGCATCCGCACCGCGTGAAACCCGCATCCATGTCCGCGGGGACTTTCTCCGCAAGGGGGATGCGGTGCAGCCCGGCACTCCGGCGGTCCTGCCCGCATTCCCGGCCGGCTCCGCCCGCCCGACTCGCCTCGATCTGGCTCGCTGGCTCGTGGATCCCGCCAACCCGCTCACGCCGCGCGTCACGGTCAACCGGGTCTGGCAGGCGCTTCTCGGCGCCGGTCTCGTCAACACGCCGAACGACTTCGGGACCCGGGGGGAACTCCCCACCCACCCGGAGTTGCTCGACTGGCTGGCAGCCGCGTTCGCAGGGCGAACGGCGAGCGGTCGTCCTGCGCCGGCTGCGCTCAACTGGTCCCTCAAGGGGCTGATCCGTCTGGTGGCGACCGCGGCCACCTATCGCCAGTCGTCACGGCATCGCCCCGAACTCCACGAGCGAGACCCGAAGAACCAGTGGCTCGCGCGGCAGAACCGATTTCGGGCCGAGGCGGAGGTCGTGCGCGACCTGAATCTGGCGGCGAGCGGGTTGCTCCATCGCAAGATCGGCGGCGCGAGCATCCGTCCGCCGCTCCCGGCGGACATCGCGGCACTGGGATACGCAGGCTCCGTGAAGTGGCCGGAGACGCAGGGTCCCGAGCGGCACCGGCGCGGGATGTACATCTTCTACCAGCGCACGGTCCCCTATCCGCAGCTCACTACCTTCGATGCGCCGGACGCGAACACGTCCTGCACCCGACGCGAGCGCTCGAATACCCCCCTTCAGGCACTCACTCTCCTGAATGACCCGGTCTTCGTGGAGGCCGCCCAGGCATTGGGCCGCCGGATCGTCCTCGAAGCGTCCGGGACCGTCACCGACCGGGTGCGGTTCGCGTTCCGTTCGTGTCTGAACCGTGAGCCGACGGCGCGTGAAACGGTGCGACTCCAGAGGTTGCACGGAGAATTGATGGATGGGTTCCGCCGGGATCCGCAGGCGGCAGCGAAGCTGGCCGGCACTGCTCCGCCCGCCGGAGTCACAATGGAAGAGCAGGCTGCGTGGGTGGCGCTGGGACGCACGCTGCTGAATCTGGACGAGTTCATCACGCGCGAATGAAAGAGGGACCAATGCAGCAGGACTGGAAGCACCTCCCCCTCACGCGGCGCCGGGTGCTGGGCAACGCCGCGAATGCGGCCGGCATGGCGGCGCTTGCCACCCTGCTGCAGCAGGATGGCCTCCTCGCCTCCGACGGCTCCGCCGGAGGACGGCGGACCGATCCGCTGGCGCCCCGAGCGTCCGCTTTTGCGCCCAAGGCCAGGAACTGCATCGTCATCTACCTGGAGGGTGCGCCGAGCCAGATAGACCTGTTCGACCCGAAGCCGAAGCTGCGCGAACTCAACGGCCAGAAGCTGCCGGACTCGATGACAAAGGACGTGCGGTTTGCCTTCATCCAGAAAGAGTCGGCTGTGCTCCTCGGCAGCCCGCGCACGTTTTCCCGGCATGGGCAGTGCGGCATGGAGCTGTCGGACTTCCTCCCGCACCTCGGGTCGTGCGCGGATGATATCTGCCTGATTCGCTCGATGCATACGGATGCGTTCAACCACCATCCCGGGCAGCTCACCATGAACTGCGGCGTGCCCGTGTTGGGGCGGCCCTCCATGGGCGCCTGGCTGAATTACGGCCTCGGCAGTGAGGCGCGCAATCTTCCGGGCTACGTGGTGCTCAGCGCCGGGCGCGGCACGAGTGGCGGCGCTTCGAACTGGTCCAGTGGCTTTCTGCCCACCACGTACCAGGGCGTGCTGTTCCGCGGTCAGGGCGACCCGGTCCTCAACCTGTCGAACCCGGTCGGGTTGAGCCGCAGTCTCCAGCGCACGAGTCTGGACGCCATCCGCGACCTCAATCAGGAACGGCTGGATCGCATCGGTGACCCGGAAATCGAAAGCCGCATCGCTGCCTACGAACTCGCATTTCGGATGCAGGCGGCTGCGCCGGAGCTGATGGATCTTTCCAGCGAAAGTCCCGCCACCCTCGAGATGTATGGCATCCATCGGAGCGAGACGGGCATGAAGGCAAGTCGAGGCGGTGGCGCCGGAACCTTCGCCTCGTTTGCTACCAACTGCCTCCTGGCGCGCCGGCTCGTGGAGCGAGGCGTCCGGTTCGTGAGCATGTTCCACGCTTCCTGGGATCACCACAGTGAGCTGGACACGGAACTGGAATTCTGCACGCGCATGGCGGACCAGCCTGTGGCTGCCCTGCTGCGGGACCTGAAGCAGCGCGGCCTGCTCGACGAGACGATCGTCCTCTGGGCTTCCGAGTTCGGGCGCACGCCCCTGGGCGAAAACCGGCAGGGATCAGCAGTGAACACCGGTCGTGACCATCACCCGTTCGCCTTCAGTCTCTGGCTTGCCGGCGGCGGCATCCGTGGTGGTCAGGTGATCGGAAAAACGGACGAAGTCGGCTGGAACGTGGTCGAAGAGCCTATTCATGTGCATGACCTGCACGCCACGTTGCTCCACCTCTTCGGCTTCGACCATACCCGGCTCACGTATCGCTTCCAGGGACGCGATTTCCGCCTGACCGATGTGGGTGGCTCCGTGGTCAGGAAACTGCTCGCGTAGGCGCCTCCGGCGGGGATCCGAATTCAATGGAACAAGGCGGCTCACTCGGTCGTCTAAAGTGTCGCTGAAGACCGTATCTCAGAGGACATTGCAGGAAGAATTCATACACATTCCGATGCAGTTCTTTCGTGTTCGATGGGTCCTGCTCCTCTCTGTGGCGGCACTGGCCGTGAGCATCACGGAGTGCGTGCGGGCGCAGCGAGACGATCAGTTTGTGGCCCGCACTGCCGCACACGTGGTTGCCGCGGCCAAGGCCACGACTCCCCGCCAGCAAGTCGAGGCACTGCGGGCGTTTCTCCGCAGCCGAATCACATACGACGACTCACCGCAGATTGGGCGGCCCTTCTTTCGCGCCAATGCCGGCGAGGTGATTCAGCGGGGTCACGGATGGTGCGGCGATGGGACCCGCGCATTCATCCGCATGGCGTCCCATGTCGGCATCGAAGCGTACCGGATCAATCTCTACGGGGATACCCCGCACGTTGTTGCCGCAGTGGAAGTGGAGCCGGGAAAACGCCGTGTCGTGGACTGCCAGCAGCCGCCGATGGTGGCCAACCTGGACCTGCTCGAAGATGTAGTGTCCCGCAAGCAGTTCTATTACTATTCCACATTAAACCTGCGTCGTCTGGGGCTCCCGGTGCGTATGGTGCACCTGGAATCTACGTTGGGCGCACTCACCTTTATCACTGAGCAACCACACCTGATGAAGGCAGTGGCGTGGGCTCTTGTCTCGATCGGAATCTCGTTGATGACCATCGTCTTGCGGCTGCGCCTGTGGAAATCCCTGGGGCGAAAAGTGCCGGTTGCAGGACGAACCGAGCCGCAGGGCGAACCGACGTAAGAATAGAACCGCGAAGTGTAACGGTGAGGTCTGCGTCGTGGCGGGTGGACGCCGATCTCCGGGGAGAACGACCACCGGTCCGCACAGACGCGGAAGGGGAGTTTGTAGATGGAGTACGTAGGCCTGGGGCGAGCGGGAGTAAAAGTGTCCCGGATCTGCCTCGGAACGATGATGTTCGGCGGTCCCACCGATGCGGACGAGAGCATTCGGATCATGCACCGGGCGCTCGACGCCGGTATCCAATTCTTCGATACTGCAGACATCTACAACGCGGGCGAGTCCGAGGTCGTGGTTGGGCACGCCATCCGGGACCGGCGCGACCAGGTCATCCTGGCGACCAAGGCGCGGAACGCGATGGGCGCCGGTCCCAACGATCAGGGCCTGGGACGCGGGTATCTGCTGCGGGCTTGTGAAGCGAGCCTGCGGCGGCTGGGCACCGACTACATTGACGTGTACTACATGCACGCCCCGGACCGCACTACGCCGATCGAGGAATCCCTCGGGGCGATGAACGATCTGGTGCGGCAGGGGAAGGTGCGCTATGTGGCGTGCAGCAATTACTACGGCTTCGAAGTCGTTCGGATGCAGGCGATCGCCGCGCAACGAAATCTTGCCTCCATCACCTGCGTGCAGCCGCTCTACAACGTCGTGAACCGGGAGATCGAGGTAGAGCTCCTCCCCTGCTGTCAGGAAGAAGGCATCGGCGTCGTCGTCTACAGCCCACTGGCGCGCGGCGTGCTGACCGGTAAGTACGCGCCGGGCGAGCCGTTCCCCGAAGGGAGCCGCGCGGCCCGCAACGATCGCCGCATGCACCAGACGGAACTGCGCGAGGAGAGCTTTGCAGTCGCTCAGGCGCTCAAGCCTCTGGCCGACGCGCACGGGTGTACCCTGTCCCAGTTTGCGGTTGCCTGGACACTGGCGAACCCGACTGTAACAAGCGCCATCATCGGTCCCCGCACGATGGAGCAATTCGAGGACAGCCTCCCGTCGCTGGAAGTCCGGTTGACGGCGGCGGATGAAGCGGCAGTAGACGCCCAGGTGCCCCGCGGCTGGAAGACCGGACGCGGCTTCAACGACCCGAACTACCCGGTGCGCGGTCGTCCGGTCCCCACGGGGTAGTCTCCTCCCCATGCAGCCTGTTCCTGAACAGCAAGTCCTGGTCCTGGACTTCGGCGCGCAATACACGCAGTTGATTGCGCGCCGTATTCGGGAGTGCCGCGTCTATTGCGAGATTCTCCCGCATGACACTCCGCTGGGTGAGATCGTGGCGCGGCGGCCTGCCGGGCTGGTCTTTTCCGGCGGGCCACCCAGTGTTTACGAGCCGAACGCGCCGACCCTCTCGCCGGAGGTCTATGACCTCGGCCTTCCGATTCTGGGCATCTGCTACGGGATGCAGCTCATGGCCCGGCAGTTGGGAGGAGAGGTGGTGCCGGGCGGCCAGGCGCGGGAGTACGGGCGGACTTCGCTCACCCTCCGGGACGGGGGAGAGCTCTTTGACGGTCTGGAACCGGAACTCACGTGCTGGATGAGCCACGGGGACCGGGTGGATGCCCCGCCCCCGCACTTCCGCACGCTTGCAGCCACTCCGAGCACGCCGGTGGCCGCCATGGCGTACCCGGAACGGCGGCTCTACGGGGTGCAGTTCCACCCCGAGGTCACGCACACCCCCTGGGGCACCGAGGTCCTGCGGAACTTCGTGCTGCGCGTCTGCGGTTGTGCCCCGACTTGGACGATGGCGAACTTCCTCCAGCAGGCGATCATTGCCATCCGCGAGCAGGTAGGCGACGCCCGGGTCATCTGTGGTCTGAGCGGCGGTGTGGACAGTGCAGTGGCCGCGGCGCTGGTGCATCGGGCGATCGGCGCGCAGCTCACCTGCATCTTCGTGGACCATGGGCTGCTCCGCCAGGACGAGGCGCAGGCCGTTGAGGAGACGTTCGGCCGTCATTTCCAGACGCCGCTGGTTTCGGTGGACGCACGGGAGCGGTTTCTGGCGGCGCTCCGGGGTGTGACCGACCCGGAACAGAAGCGGAAACGCATCGGCGCCGAGTTCATCCACGTCTTCGAAGAAGAAGCGGGACGCATCGGCGATGCGGGATTTCTGGTCCAGGGCACGCTCTATCCGGATGTGATCGAAAGTGGCCCGGGCAAGGCTGCGACCATCAAGACCCATCACAACGTCGGCGGCCTGCCCGAGACCATGTCTCTGGCGTTGGTCGAGCCGCTCCGGTGGCTGTTCAAGGATGAAGTGCGCGTGCTCGGCGAGCAGTTGGGGCTGCCGGAAGAGATTGTCTGGCGCCACCCGTTTCCCGGGCCCGGGCTCGCCGTCCGCATCCTGGGCGAGGTGACGGCGGAGCGAGTGGCGACCCTGCAGCAGGCGGACGCCATCGCCATCGAGGAACTGCGCCGGGCAGGTCTCTACCGGCAGATCGCCCAGGCGTTCGCAGTTCTCCCGCAGGACCGGACGGTGGGTGTGATGGGCGACCAGCGCACCTACTCGCACTTCATTGTGTTCCGCGCGGTCACCACCGACGATTTCATGACTGCCGACTGGGCACGCATCCCCTACGAGGTCCTTGAACGGATGAGTAACCGGGTGGTCAACGAGGTCCCCGGTGTCAACCGCTTTGTGTATGACCTCACGTCCAAGCCGCCGGGCACGATCGAATGGGAGTGAGCGAGCCCCCGCACACGACGATCCTGATTCAGGCCGACGCAATTGCGGCACGCGTCATGGCGTTGGCTGCGGAGATTGCGCAAGACTATGCCGGCCGCGAGTTGCACCTGGTCGGAGTGATGCGGGGGGCGCTCTACTTCCTGGCCGACCTGAGCCGGGCGCTCCAGGCGGAAGACGCGGGTGCGCTCACATTCGACTGGATCGAACTGTCCAGTTACCGCGGCGGCACCGAGAGCACCGGGAACGTGGAAGTCACCCGTGACCTCATAGATCCCGTGGATGGGCGGCACGTTCTGGTCATTGAGGACATCGTGGACTCCGGCCACACAATGACATTTCTGGTCGCCCTCCTGCAGGCACGGGGAGCCGCGACAGTGGAAGTCTGTGCCCTGCTGGACAAGCCGGCCCGCCGGCGCGCTCCCAACCTCCAAGTCCGTTACATCGGCTTCCGCATTGAGGACCAATTCGTCCTGGGCTATGGGATGGATCTCGACGAGCGCCATCGGGCCCTTCCATACATCGCCGTGGTCGCCGCGAAACCGGAGTGAGGCGGGCTGGCCCGTCGAGCCTCCTCCATGAACGGCCCGGATCGGCCCGCCGGAGCCGGAGTGCTTCCCCACTCGCCCGGAGTTGCACCGCAGAGTGCCGGGGACCGAGGAGACCTCGGACCGGCTTCAACGAAGAAACTTGCCCGTATACTGTTGTGTTTCCCACAGTCTTGGGGCCAGTTTCTTGGGAGGACGCAGAGGAGATAGGCGCGGAGGCCGGCAAGATGCCGGCGTTCCCGGGCCAGCCGCGCGGACGGCCTGGCGCCCACCCACAGGCCTCGGACAACGCACCACCCCGCCCTGAAAGGGCAGCCTCACACTAGCCTGCGGCACCGCCGTAGGTCACTTTTCACTCCCGATTGTGCTACACTCGTCTTGAGTGAGTTCGTCGGAGATACTCTGCGTATTCACCCGACTCCCGGTTGCGCCATTCCCCTGGTGCCCGCACTCCGAACCCACCCGGCTGTCCTCCCCACCCGACCCCGCCCCAATGGAACCGATTGGACTGGAACCGGCTCAGGCGCCGCCCATGGGCGACGTGCCCGGGCTCGCCGCCGCAGCCGCTGTTCCCGGCGCCGAGCCGCCGACGCTGGACGTGCGACAGAGATTCTCGCTGCCCGGCGCAGAGGGGGGGCTCTTCGGGCACGGTGTGCTGGAGATCCTCTCCGACGGTTGGGGGTTCCTCCGGCATGGCTCCCTCCAGCCGGCGGCGAATGATATCTACGTGTCGCAGTCGCAGGTCAAGCGTTTTGGGATGCGCAACGGGGACTGGGTGGCGGGCCAGGTTCGCCCGCCCAAGGACACGGAGAAGTACTTCAGCCTGCTCCGCATCGTCGCAGTCAACGGACTTGATCCCGACCACGCGCGCACGCGGCCGGACTTCACGGATCTGGTTACGGTCTATCCGCATGAGCGCTTCCGGCTGGAATGCGGTGCGGAGCCCCTCAGTGGCCGCATCCTCGATCTGATTGCTCCGATGGGGCGTGGGCAGCGCGGCCTGATCGTGTCCCCTCCGAAGGCGGGCAAGACCACGCTGCTGAAGCAAATCGCTCACAGTCTCGCCACCAATCACCCCGACGTCTTCCTCATGGTGCTCCTGGTGGACGAGCGGCCCGAAGAAGTGACGGATATGCAGCGTTCCGTCCAGGGGCAGGTCATCAGTTCCACGTTTGACGAGCTGCCCGAGAGTCACATGCATGCTGCGGAGATGGCGCTGGAAGAAGCCCGGCGGTTCGTCGAGAGCGGCCGGCACGTCGTGCTGCTGCTGGACAGCCTGACCCGTCTGGCGCGCGCCTCCAACCTGACGGTGACCGCCAGCGGGAGAACGCTCTCCGGTGGGCTCGATCCCGCGGCGCTGCACCGCCCCAAGCGCTTCTTCGGCGCCGCCCGCGCTGTCGAAAGCGGGGCCAGCCTGACCATCATCGCCTCGGTGCTCGTAGACACCGGCAGCCGGATGGAC